>CAZWRH010000001.1:0-48248 GCA_964636045.1 uncultured Gammaproteobacteria bacterium
ACTTTCTTTAATAAAGTCGGTAATATTTCCTGCAAGATCAACTGATAGTTGGAATTGTTCATATGTTCTTTCATTCATGAAATATAAAAATTCATGATCTTTATATAAGTATTGAAGTTCAACTGCTTCAATATCAACAGTTTCAACTTCTTCTTGAGATTTAAAAGTATACGAAAAACTTTTTCCAGATTTAATATTTTTTAGATTCGTTCGCATTAAAGCAGATCCTTTTCCAGGAGAATAAAATTCTGTTTTTAAAACAGCAGTGATTTCTCCGTTATATAGGATAAATTCACCTTTTTTTAAATTTCCGGCATTAGTTCTCATGATGATAAATTATAGCAAAATATTTCAAAAAGTGATTGATTTTTTATTTTTTATTACTTATAAATAACATATGACAGAAATAAATACAGAAACTTCTCAAAAAACTTCTTTAAATAATGGAATAGAAAAATCTCTTTCTTCAGTTATGAAAAGACTTCAAGAGCAAGCGGGTTTAAAAGATATTAAGTTAGATGAGAATAATAATCCAGTGGTTCCATCAATCGATGAAATAATTAAAAAAGATATAGTAACGGCTGAATTATCAGAGCAAGATAAAGAATTAAAGCGTCAAAATGAACTTAGAGAAGAATTGCAGTCTTATGTTAAAGAGAGAGATATGTTATCTATTAAAGCTGATGAATTAATGCAAAAATATTTAGACATATCAAAAGTTCATGGAGATTTAAGAGATCACATTAGAGGATTACATCAACTTTTTGATGAGTATAAAATTAAAAATAAAATATTTTTTAATAATGCTGGTATTAATACAATTGAAGATTTTTTAGAAAAATTTAAAAATACCGCAGAAATTAGAGAGTATTTTTTAGTTAAACAAAAAATAAAAGATAGTATTTATGGAACAGAAGATGGAAGATTGCCAAATGTTGTTGATGAAGCTCGAACTACAAAACAAGAAGTAACATCTTTAGTCAATATGCCTCAAGATTCTTTTAGGCCAGCAATTTTTGAAAAAGTTGAAGAGAGAAAGTCTGAACTTGATCAGCAGATTATAGAGAAAAGAATGGATATTCCAGACGAAAAAGAAAAATTATTTAAAGAAACAGCACTAAAAATATACGATCTTCTTGATGCAGATTTTGGAAAATCTTTTTCATCAAGTGACATACAATCTTTAATTAAAGATTTTTTACTAGATAAGGTTGACAATTATAGTTTTAAAAATAATTTTTATTTAGGTAACGATATTTTTGCTAAAAATGGAGAAAAACTCTTAGAACTTTCAGAAAAATTTGGTAACGATTTTTTAATTGCTTCTGTAAAGAATTTTTATTTTTCAAAAATAGAACAATCTGCGTCGGAATTACTAAATGGCAATAATTTAACTAATAAAGTTACTTCGTTAAAAGAAAAAATAAACGAAAAAATAGACTTAAATTTTTCTAGTTTTCAGCTAAATAAATTTAGTAAGGAAAACCCTAAAGCTGAGGATTTAGTTAGAGATTTTAATTATTATGACTTTAATAAAGAAAAGATCACTAATGGAATCTTTGAAATAAAAAAAATAGTTTCAGAACTTGGGTTAGTTGATAGCGAAGTTGCAAAAGTCTCTCTTGAAAAAGGTATTTATCATAGTGATCCTGAATCATTTCATGTATCAATTCCAAGTTTAGAAGCAAAATGGGATGAATCAATTAGTGAATATAAAAAAATAGTTAAAGAACTTGATGATACTGATATGACTTTGAGAAATGAAGAAAATAATCCTCCAGGATTATTGAGATTTTGGCAAAAAAAAGAATATGAACAAAAAATTGTTGATTTAAAAACAAAACTAGTTGGTTTAAAAACAGCTAAGATTGATAGGGAGGCTGTTAATAAAGAAACTGCAGATAATTATAGAGAAACAAATAGAGCAATTGATCGTGTTATTAACTTAATTAAACCATTGGGTTTTTCAATTGATGTTGGTAATATGACAATTTCAGAAATTGTGACAAAGATTGATTTATTCGTTAATGACTTTAAATTTAGTGCAGAGGAAAGTTCTTTAATTGAAAAGTATAAAGCCTTAAAAGATGACCTTTTAATAAAAAGAAAAAAACTTGGTTTTTATTAAATCAAGTTTAACTTCCTTGTTATAATATCTTCATGAGTTTATTTTCAAATGACGATTCTACTTATATTCCATTATCAGAAAAAGTTAGACCAAAAACATTTGAAGATTTTTTTGGACAATCAGAATTAGTTGGTAATAATAAAATTCTAAAAAAACTTATTGAGACTGACCAGATTCCTTCAATGATTTTTTGGGGTCCTCCAGGAGTTGGTAAAACTACCTTAGCTAAAATAATTGCTAAAAAAACTAATGGAAAGTTTGTACAATTTTCAGCAGTTGTAAATGGAATTAAAGAAGTCAAAGATGTTATTCAAGAAGCAAGTCAAAATAAAAAAATGTTTAGTCAAAAAACCATTTTATTTATTGATGAAATACATAGATTTAACAAAGCTCAACAAGACGCGTTTTTGCCTCATATTGAAAATGGTTCAATAATTTTAATTGGTGCAACAACAGAAAATCCTTCTTTTTCAGTTAATGGAGCACTTCTTTCTCGTTGTAAAGTTTTTGTTTTTAAAGCGTTAGAAAAAAGCGATTTAGAAAAAATAATCATTAATGCTATTTCAAATTTTTATAAAGATAAAAAAATTAAAATTGAAAAAGATACGATTTCTTATCTTGCTAATATGGCAAATGGAGATGCTAGAGTAGTTTTAAATGCGCTTGAAATTGCAGTTAATTTATCAAAATCTAAAAATAAAATTGTAATTAATAATGAAAAAATTAAAGAAGCATTGCAAAAAACTCATCTTTTATATGATAAAAAAGGAGAAGAGCATTATAATTTAATTTCTGCACTCCATAAATCAATGCGTGGATCAGATGCGGATGCTAGTTTATATTGGTTGGTTAGAATGTTAGAAAGCGGAGAAGATCCTCTTTATATTGCCCGACGTATTGTTAGATTTGCAAGCGAAGATATTGGTATGGCAAATTCGCAAGCTTTGGTTCAGGCAGTTGCAGCTTATGATGCCTGTCGTTTTATCGGTATGCCGGAGTGTGGAGTAAATTTGGCTCAAGCTGTTGTTTATATGGCAATGTCAAAAAAAAGCAATTTACTTTACAAAGGTTATAATAAAGTTAAAGAAGAAGTATTAAACAATCCAAACGATCCTGTTCCACTTCATTTGAGAAATGCTCCAACAAAACTGATGAAGCAATTAGATTATGGTAAAAATTATAAATATAATCCTGATTATAAAGAACCAGTTAATCAAGACTATCTACCTTCAAAACTAAAGAACAAAAAATTTCTATCTTGACAAAAATTAGCACTTATGTTATTCTTTTGCTAACAGTAAAAATATGGATAATTTAACACCTAGACAAACCGAAATTTTAAAAACAATTATCAATGAATATACCTTAACCGGTGAGCCAGTTGGTAGTGAAATTTTGGATAAAAAATATAACCTTGGAGTGTCGCCAGCAACGGTTAGAAATGAAATGATGGAGCTTGCAAAAAAAGGCTATATGAAAAAGGAGCATTTTTCATCAGGTAGAATTCCAACTCCAAAAGCATTTAGATTTTATATCAAAAATTTAATGAAAGAGAAAGAATTATCAACAGCTGATGAAGTTTCTTATAAAAATGATATTTGGGATTATCGAGATGAAACACATAAATTATTACAAAATGCTACTAAAATATTAGCAGAAAAAACCGATCTTTTAGCTGTTACAACAACAAATTTAGGTGATATCCATTATTTTGGAGTTGATAATATTTTAGGAACAAAAGAGTTTTTAGATGTAGAGCTAGCAAGACTTTTTTTTGGAAGACTTGATGAAACAAGATTTTGGAATGAAATTATGAATGATATAAAAAATTTTGAAAATGATATCGCATATTTACTTGGAGATGAAGGTGCTTCTTTTGAACCGCTTGATAAATGTGCTTATGTTTTTGGTGAATTTGAAGGTGAAAAAATAAAAGGAAAAATTGGAGTTTTAGGTCCACGTAGAATGAAATACGATTACGTTGTTCCAAACGTTAGATATTTCACAAATCTTATTGAAAAAATTATTAAAGAGCAAGGTCTTTAAATTATTAAAAGTTAATCTTTAAAAAATATGACAGATAAGGCTGATGATAAACAAAAAAAAGATCAAAATAATAAAAATGAATCTGATTTTGAACAAAGAGATAAAAAAACCATAAATCAAAACGAAAATGAATGTAAATGTGGTGACGAATGTAAATGTAACAACAAAGAAACAGAGGAGTATAAAAATAAATATTTGAGAACTTTAGCCGATTATCACAATTTAGAAAAACGAATTTCTCAACAATTTGATGATATTCAAAAACGAGCTAATAAAAATTTGATTTTAAAATTTTTAGAAGTTTTGGATAATTTAGAAAAAGCAGAAATATTTGTAAAAGATGAAGGGTTAAAGATAATTAAAGACAGTTTTGTGAAGATTTTGAAAACAGAAGGCGTTGAAGAAATGGATTTAAAAAATAAAGAGTATGATCCATTTTTAGCAGAGTGCATTGAGGTTGTATCAGGAGAAGATGATAATAGAATTGTTGAAGTCTTGAAAAAAGGTTACAAAATTAAGGGTGATGTTTTAAGAATTGCCCAAGTAAAAGTTAGTCAAAAATAATTAATAGTTTCCGCGAAAAAATGCGGGTTTTTATAAATAAATATGGCAAAAATAATAGGAATAGATTTAGGAACAACTAATTCATGTGTTGCAGTTATGGAGGGAGGAAAACCAAAAGTTATTCACTCAAAAGAAGGAAGAAATGTTATTCCTTCAGTAGTTGATGTTGCAAAAAGAGTTGTTGGTGATGTTGCAAAAAGACAAATGATCATCAACCCAAAAAATGTTATTTTTTCAGTCAAAAGACTTATGGGTCGAAAATTTTCAGATCCATCAGTTCAAAAAGACATGAAAGATTTCTTGCCTTATAAAGTAGTCGAAGGTAGAGATGGAATGGCAATGGTTGAAGTAAATGGAAAAACTTACACACCACAAGAAATTTCTGCAATGGTTCTAACAAAAATTAAAGAAGATGCAGAAAGTTATTTAGGTGAAAAAGTTACTAAAGCAGTTATTACAGTTCCAGCATATTTTGACGATGCACAAAGACAAGCTACAAAACAAGCTGGTGAGATTGCAGGTTTGGAAGTTTTGAGAATTATTAATGAACCAACAGCCGCATCTTTAGCTTATGGATTGGATAAAAAACAACTTCATAATATTGCGGTTTATGATATGGGTGGAGGAACATTTGATATTACAGTTTTAGAACTTGGAGAAGGAGTTTTTCAAGTTAAAGCAACAAATGGAGATACACATTTAGGAGGAGATGATTTTGATAAAGTAATTGTTGATTTTTTAGCTGAAGAGTTTAAAAAAGAAAATGCTGGAATTGATCTTAAAAAAGATCCTCAAGCACTTCAAAGACTTAGAGATGGAGCTGAAAAAGCCAAAATTGAACTTTCAACATCTCTTGAAGCTGAAATTAATTTGCCATTTGTTACAGTAAAAGATAATCAACCAATTCATTTTGTTTACAAATTAACGAGAGCAAAACTTGAATCTTTAGTTGATCCATTAATTGAAAAATCTTTTACCCCAGTAAAAAATTGTTTAAAAGACTCAAAAATTGATGTAAAAGACATTAATGAAGTAATTTTAGTTGGAGGAATGACAAGAATGCCAAAAATCGTTGATAAAGTTAAATCATTCTTTTCAAAAGAACCAAATAAATCAGTTAATCCTGACGAAGCAGTTGCTGTTGGAGCAGCAATTCAAGCCGGTATTATTGGAGGAGAAGTTCATGATGTTGTTTTACTTGATGTCACTCCTTTAACATTAGGAGTTGAAACTTTAGGAGGAGTTGCTACTCCACTTATTAACAGAAACACAACAGTTCCAACTGCTAAATCAGAAATATTTTCAACAGCAGCTGATAATCAAACTCAAGTTGAGATCAATATTGTTCAAGGAGAAAGACCTTTGGCAAAAGATAATAAATCTTTAGGAAGATTTATTCTTGATGGTATTCCACCAGCTCCAAGAGGAGTTCCTCAAGTTGAGGTTACTTTTGACCTTGATGCAAATGGAATCTTAACAGTCACAGCAAAAGATAAAGCATCAGGAAAAGTTCAAAGTATAAAGATTACTGGATCAACTGGTTTAACTAAAGAAGAAATTGAAAAAATGAAAGAAGAAGCTGAGAAACATGCTGAAGAAGATAAACAAGAAAAAGAAAAGATTGAGGTTAAAAACCATGCTGATACATTAATTTACACAGCTGAAAAATCTTTAAAAGACGCTGGAGACAAAGTTCCGGCTGATGTAAAAAAAGAGATTGAGGAAAAAACAAAAGCATTAAAGGATATATTACCAACTGGAACAAAGGAAGAAGTTGAGGCAAAAACCAAAGACTTATCTGATTCTGTTTCAAAAATTGGTCAATATATGAATCAACAACCTCCTCAACCAGAAGGTGCTCAACCATCTGGTGACGCAAAACCAAATGAGGAAGCTGCTTCAACTGATCCAAAAAATGGAAAGGTAGAAGAAGGCGAGGTTGTAAGCTAAACAAGAAAAAGTTATAATTAGACCCGTCTACTAAAAAAGTAGACGGGCTAGTTTTTTTTAAAAATATGGCAAAAGATTATTATTCAATACTAGGAGTTTCAAAAACTGCAAGTGAATCAGAAATAAAAGCAGCTTATAGAAAGGCTGCTTTAAAATGGCATCCTGATAAAAATAAAACAGCAGAAGCTTCTAGTAAATTTAAAGAAATAAATAAAGCCTTTGAGGTTTTATCAGATCCGAAAAAGAAACAAATATATGACCAAGTAGGTGCAGAAGCTTACGAGAGAAATGGTTATGGTAGTGCTTCTTCAGGACAAAATCCATATGGAGCAGGTGGTCCATTCTCATATACATATTCTTCTTCAGGTGGAAATCCTTTTGAGGGTTTTGATATGGGAGGTTTTTCTGATCCATTTGATATATTTGAACAATTTTTTGGTGGAGGTAGTGGAGGAAGATCAAGAAGACAACGTAGAATGGTCTACCAAATAGACATTTCTTTTAAAGAAGCAGTTTTAGGAGTTACAAAAGAAGTTTCTATTGAAGGGCAAAGGAAAACTATAAAGATACCAGCAGGAGTTGATAGTGGAAATAGAATTAGATTTTCTGATTTTGACATTGTAGTTTCAGTTCGATCTGATTCAAAATTTAAAAGAAATGGCCAGGATATTTATATAGAAACTCCAATTTCATTAACTCAAGCAATTTTAGGATCGGAAGTTGAAGTAGTAACGGTTACAGAAAAAATTAAAGTAAAAGTAAAATCAGGCACACAACCTAATACAATGCTTAGAGTTAAAGGCAAAGGAATTCCATTTCCAAATTCATCACGAGTTGGAGATTTATATTTAGTTTTTAAAATAACTATTCCAGAAAAAATTTCTTCAAAACAAAAAAAACTAATTGAAGAATTTGAAAGGAGCTAATGGGTGTTGCATAAAACCAGTTTTTAAAGTATAATTTTGAAATTATGAAAACAAAAAAAACCGAAAAAACAAAGAAAGAAGTAGTTAAAAAAACTTCTAAAACAACAGTAAAAAAAGCTGAAAAAGTAATTTCTCCAAAAGTAGAAGTAAAAAAAGAGATTAAAGCCGAAAAAGAAGTAAAAACAAAAGTCGGTGAATTATCTAATGAAGATAAACAAGCTATTATTAACCAATTCGCTATCAAAGAAGGCGATACTGGTTCTCCTGAAGTACAAGTCGCAATTTTAACTCAAAAAATTAATAATTTAGTTGAACATTTAGATCAAAACCCAAAAGATAATCACTCAAGACGTGGACTTTTGAAAGTAGTTGCAAAAAGAAGAAGAATCTTAAACTACTTAAAAACAAAGTCTGAAGATAGATACAAACTTCTTATCAAGAAACTTGATCTAAAGAAATAACTTCAAAACATTTTATGAAAATAATCAATGAATCCATGCAAATTGGAGACAAGACTTTATCATTTGAACTTGGTAGACTTGCAACCGCAACTGATGTATCAATTTTAGGAAGAATGGGTGATACTTGTGTTTTAGTTACAGTTGTTGTTGGAAAAGAAAATCCTGATATTGATTATTTTCCACTAACTATTGAATATGTTGAAAAGTTATATGCTGGAGGAAGGATTAAAGGTTCAAGATGGGTAAAAAGAGAAGGAAGACCATCTGATGAAGCTATTTTAATTGGTAGACTTATTGATAGATCAATAAGACCATTATTTCCAAAAGAATTTAAAAGACAAGTTCAAGTAATAATTACTTTATTATCTGTTGATGGAGAAAATTCTCCAGATATTTTATCAGCGATTACAACCTCTGCAGCAGTTCATTTATCAAGCATTCCATGGAATGGACCAATTTCAACTTTAAGAGTTGGATTCATAAAGTCAAATGGCGGAGAAGGTGATTTAATAATAAATCCTGATGAACATGATCAAAAATACTCACTTCTTGATCTTGTTGTTTCTTCTTCAGAAGAAAAAGTAGTCATGATTGAAACAAAAGCTGAGATTGTTAAAGATCAAACAGTTATTGATGGTATAAAACTTGCCAAAGAAGAAAATAAAAAAATTATTAAATTTATTGAAGGTCTTAGAGAAAAAGCAGGAAGACCAAAACTTGAAGTAAAATCAGATAGCGATATTGCAAAAATTGTTGAAATTTTGAAAAAAGATTATTCAAAAGAAATTGATACTTATTTATCACATAAAGCTGATAGTGAAAAAAATGATAATTCAATTTTGGACGAAGTTGCAAACAGCATTTTAATCAAATATCCAGAAGAATTTGATAGAAAAAAAATCAATGAAGCTTTAACTAAATATTCTTATAAAAAAGTTAGAGATGATATTTTAGAAAGACAAAAAAGAATTGATGGAAGAAAGATTGATGAAGTGCGAGAACTTTATATTGAATCTTCAATTTTACCAAGAACTCATGGAAGTGCTATTTTTCAAAGAGGTCAAACTCAAGTATTATCAATCGCAACTTTAGGTTCTCCAACTTTAGAGCAATTAATTGAGGGACCGGAGGGAGAAGAATCAAAAAGATATATTCACCACTATTACATGCCTCCATATTCAGTTGGAGAATGTGGAAGAATGGGATCAACATCAAGACGTGAAATTGGACATGGTGCATTAGCTGAAAAAGCTCTTGAACCAGTGCTTCCAACTCAAACAGAATTTCCATACGCAATTAGAGTAGTTTCAGAAGTTTTATCTTCAAACGGATCAACTTCAATGGCATCAACTTGTGGATCATCTCTTGCCTTAATGGATGCAGGAGTTCCAATAAAAGATGCTGTTGCTGGAATTTCAGTTGGACTTGTTTCAAAAACTGATGATGATTATGTTTTATTAACTGACATTATTGGTTATGAAGATTTTGCTGGAGAAATGGATTTTAAAATTGCTGGAACTAAAGATGGTATCACAGCAATTCAACTTGATGTTAAAAATAAAGGTTTAACAGAAAAAATGATCGATGAAACTTTTAAAAGAGCAAATACAGCCAGAATGATGATTCTTGAAAAAATGAATAAAGTTATTTCAGCTCCTAGAAAAGAAGTTTCAAATTATGCACCAAAAGTAGTTATTTTAACTCCTCCTGCTGATAAAATTGGAGAAATAATTGGACCAGGTGGAAAAAATATTAAACATATAATTGCTCAAACTCAAACAGACATTAATATTTCAGATGATGGAAAAGTAAGTATTTCTGGAATTGATATGGAAATGGTTAATAAAGCAGTTGAACTTATTAATAATGTTTATAGAATGGTTGAGGTTGGAGAAGAATTTGATGGAGAAGTAAAAAGAATCTTGCAATTTGGAGCTTTTGTTGCATTTTTACCAGGAAAAGAAGGTTTGGTTCATGTTTCAAAAATGGGCAAAGGTTTTGTAAAAGATCCACATGACGTTGTCCAAATTGGAGATAAAGTAAGAGTAAGAGTAAATCAAATTGACAATCAAGGAAGAATCAATTTAGAGATGATTTCTGATAAAAAATAATCTACAATCATCTATATGGCAAGAAGAAAGAGCATTCTTAAGATTCCTTTTATTAAATTTAAAATTAATAAAAATACTTTTTTTAATTCTATTGGTTTTGTTATTTTTGGTTTTGCAGTTATTTTAATGATGTCATTTCTTCAAAATGGAGATGTATTAACTCTTATTAATGTTTCCTTAGTTGAAAAATTAGGCGGTATGGCTTTTTTCTCAACTTTTTTAATTATTCTTTTTTCTACTCATTTTTTTAATTCTAAAAAATTAAAAATTATTAGATTTAATATTACTTTAGGATTAACACTAATGTTTATTGCATTACTTGGACTTTTAAAATCAGGTCAATATGGTGAATTTATTTTTTCTAATTTAGAGTTAGATTTTTCTGTTTATGGAGCTTTGTTGGTTTTGTCTTTAGTTTTTATTATTGGATTAATTCTTTTTTTAGACACTTCAATTGATGTATTTATTTTATTTATTTTTAGTATTTTAAAAAAAATATTTTTTGTTTTTAAAAATTACGTTTTTAGATCTTTTTTTGAAAAAAAGAAAAGTAGTATTCAAGATAAAAAATTTCTTTCAGACGATAAAGAGTATTTAAAAGAAGAGCAAAGAATAGAGATGGAAGATAAAAAACAACAAGCAACAAACGTATCTGCAAAACCACAAGTAGATCAAAAACAACCAGGAGAATTTAGAGTAACAATTGCTCCAAAAGATCTTCAATACAACTATAAACTACCATCGCTTGATGTTTTAACTGAGTCTGTAAGTCGCGAAGCAGATAGGGGAGACACAAAATTTAATGCACACAAAATTGAAACTACTTTAGAGAGTTTTGGAATAGGCGCAGAAGTTGTTGATTTTAAAAAAGGTCCAACTGTTAGTCAATATGCGTTAAAACTTGATATTGGTACAAAGCTTTCAAAAATTACAACATTATCAAATGATTTAGCATTAGCTCTTGCTGCAAAAGGAGGACAAATTAGAATAGAAGCTCCAATACCTGGAAAATCACTAGTTGGAATTGAAGTTCCAAATATTAGACCAGAGATAGTTACTTTAAAGAAACTTTTAAGTTCAAAAATATTTCAAGAAAACGATAGTCCACTTTTTGTACCTATGGGACTTGATGTCTCTGGTGAATCTATAGCCGCCTCAATTAATAAATTTCCTCATGCTTTAATTGCTGGAACTACTGGATCTGGAAAATCCGTTATGTTAAATGTTTGGATTTGTTCATTTTTATTTAGAGCAAGACCAGAAGAACTTAAATTAATTTTAGTTGATCCAAAAAGAGTGGAATTAACTGTTTATAATGGTATTCCACATTTATTGTCACCTGTTATTGTTGATCCAAAAGAGATTATTTCTGCATTAAAATGGACGGTTGGAGAAATGGAATCTCGTTATAAAATTTTTGCAGGACATGGAGTAAAAAGTTTAGAAAGTTACAATTCTTTAGAAGGTGTAGAAAAAAAACCATATATTGTTTTTGTAATTGATGAATTAGCTGATTTAATGATGTTTGCTTCAAATGAAGCTGAAGGACTAATCACAAGAATTGCACAAATGGCACGTGCAACAGGAATTCATTTAATTTTAGCAACTCAAAGACCTTCTGTTGATGTTATTACAGGACTTATGAAGGCAAATATTCCAACTAGAATTGCATTTAATGTTGCGTCCATGATGGACTCAAGAGTTGTTCTTGATTCCCCAGGTGCAGAAAAATTACTTGGAAAAGGAGATATGTTATTTCAACCTCCAGATCAACCTAAACCTTCAAGAATACAAGCTCCATATATCTCTGAAAAAGAAGTAGCTCAGGTAGTAAAAATGATTAAGGATCAAGTTCCGGTAGTTCATTATACTGAGGAAGTTGTTAATCAAGATGTTAGTATAAAAGGAATGCCAGGAATGTCTTCAACATCATCTCAAGATTCATCAGAAAGAGATACTTTATATAAAGATATTTTAGGATTTATTTTTGAAACTGGAAAAGTTTCAACTTCTTTAATTCAAAGGAAATTTAAAATTGGATTTAACAGAGCAGCAAGAATTATGGAACAACTTGAGGCTGATGGATATGTTGGTCCAGCAACTGGAACAAAAGCTAGAGATGTTATAAGAAGATCAGATTCTACATCAACAATACAAACAGAAGAAATAGTTTAATTTAAATATTTTTCAATATTCGCATTATGTTCTTCATCAGTTATAGCATAATGCATATTTCCATTTCTATCAGTAATATAGTACCAATATGGTGTATTTTCATTGGCATTAACAACAGCCATTATTGATGAAATTCCGGGATTACAGATTGGTCCAGGAGGTAATCCTTCATATTTATAAGTATTATATTTTGAAGCAATTTGTAAATCATCATATGTGAGATTTGTTTTCCACCAAGTTTTTTCATTGGATTGATATCCTAAAGCATATTGAACAGTAGCATCAATTTGTAATTTCCAATCATTTTTATATCTTTTTAAAATAATAGATGCAACTTCAAGACGTGCTTTTTCGGATCTTGCTTCTCTTTCAACTAATGACGCAATTGTTAGAACTTTTTGTAAAGACAAACCTTTTTGAGTAGCTTTGTTTTTTAGTTCAGTTGTGTATTTTTGATTGAAATTATTTTCAAAAATTTTAATAATAGTTTCAGGTGTTGCGTCTTTTGGTACAAGGTACGTGTCAGGAAATAAGAAACCTTCACTAGCTACTTTAATAAATTCATTTTCAGGAATACTAAGCTCTTTTGAAATGATTTGTGCAATCTCTTCTTTTCTAAGTCCTTCAATTACTGTTACCCAAGTATCCAAACTTCCTTTTGTTAAGCTTTTTGCAATTTCATAAATATTCATAGAAGGAGAAAGTCGGAAATCACCAGCTTGAATTTTTGTATCTATTCCAAGCTGTTTAACAACAAAATAAAAAACAAGTTTGCTTCTTATAAAACCATTTTTTTCTAATTTTTTTGCAATTTCATTAACATTATCACCTTTATTAATGACAAATATGCTTGTGTTTTTGTTTTTTTCTGCAACAGGCATTGTTCCTTCTTTATAGTAGAAAAAACAAGAAACTATTATTAATAAAACTAAAATTAATAGAATAAATATTTTTTTCATATATTATATTTTACAAAATTTCATAAATTGGAAAATTTTTATTAGTATCAAGAGCTTCTTTAAGTTTTATTTTTTCAGTTGAATATAAAGTACAAATTACTTCATGTTTATCAACTTTATTATCAATTTTTTTATTTAAAAATAAACCGCTAAACTTGTCATCAGGGGCACCAAGTATCTTTGCTATGCTATTTAGGTTGAAATTATTTATATCTTTTATAGTACCGGACTTATTGGCTAATAATTCATATTGGAAAAGTCTTTTTTTATTTAATATTTTTTCTGAAGTAACATTTTCATCTCCACCTTGTTCTTTGATTATTTCCAAAAACTTTTTAAGTGCAGTTTTTTCATTTAATATTTTTTCAGCTTCTTCATATCCATTTTTATTAATTTTTGCTGTTTTATAGCAAATATCAAGAAGCATACCTGCAAGTTTTAAAGATCTTTTTTCAAGATCTAATGGTCTTTTTTCGTTTCTTTCTAATACATATAAAACATCACGTGCCTCAAGTGCTGGTCCAATTCCGTTACCTGCTGGCTCATGGGTTCCTGAAATATTTGCAACTATATTAATGTCAAATTTTTTTCCGAGCGCAATAAATTTATCAACTGTAGTTTTTGCATCTTTAAAGTGAGTTATTTTCATTGTTTTTCCAACAGGAATATCTAAAACTAAATGATTAGTTCCTGCAGCAATTTTTTTAGCCATTATTGAAACAATAACTTTATCAAAAGATTCAAAAGATAAAGGTTTTTCTACTCTAATAATTACATCATCGGCAGGTGCTATTCCTAAGTGTCCTCCCCATATAATACAACCACCAACTTTTTCAACGATTTTAGTAATTTTTTTTGTATCAAAAGTTACTGGAGCAAATATTTCCATAACATCAGCAGTTCCTGCAGGGGAGGTTATGGCGCGAGACGAGGTTTTTGGAATTGTAAAACCTGCAGCGGCGATTATTGGGACTATTATCATTGTGGCGCGAGTACCAGCAACTCCACCAATAGAATGTTTATCAGCAACAATTCCAGGAAATTTTAATTGTGTTCCAGTCTCTACCATTGCTTTTGTTATATAGAAAAGCTCATTATCAGAAAAACCTTCTTTAAAACCTGCGGCAACAAAATAAGTTGTTAAAATATCACCCATTCGCCCACTCGATATCTCATCCATTAACGCAAATATTTCTTTATAGTTTAATTTTTTTCCAAGTAACTTTTTTTTAATTGTTTCAAGTGCTTCAAGGTTATTATTCATATTATCCTGTGTCAGTATAAATTTCTGTAATTTTATTTTTCATTTGCTTAATTTTTGTAAATAGTTGTTTTAAGATATAAATTTCTTCAATAGAAAGTAACCAACTTAAAAATAAGTAAATTAAAAGAAAAATAATAAAAGTAATTAATAATAAGAAAAAAATATTAATAGTTCTTGTTGTATCGAGTATTAACTTGTCCATTATTTTCATAATTTCATAGGAGAAAAAGGCAGCAATAGTTGATATTGCATATATTTTAATTGTGTTTTTAATAAGTTTTAATGATTCAAACCCGTTCATTTTTTTATAGAAAAATATTAATAAAATAATTACGTTTAACACTATTGCAATAGAAAATGAAATGGCTAAAGACCAAACTGGAAGTTTAAAAATAAAAATAAACAAAACACTAAAAAAAGTATTAACAAAAACAGAAAATAAATTAATAAAAAATGGAGTTTTGGTATCAAAAGTTGCGTAAAAGGCTCTGTTTATGAAATAAAAAATTGTATGGAATGGGATTGATAATGCAAAATAGGACATTGTTAAGGCTGTTTTTGTTGTACCATCCCAGTCAAACTTCTCACCTCCAAAAAATATTCTTACCATTGGGGTTCTTGCAAATATCAAAAATAAAGAGATTGGTATGGAAATATAAAGTAATTGTAAAATAGAATTAATAAATATTTTTTTCATTTCATCAAGTCTTTTTTCTTTATAAAGATCTGAAAGGTAAGGCAGAGATGCTTGTCCAAACGACATACCGATAAAAGAAACAGGAAATAGTTGTAAATGTTGTGCAAAAAAGAAGATTGTATAGCTACCTGGCCCTAACATTGTAGATAGTATTAGATCTATGGTTAGATCTATCTGATTAGTCAAAATTGTAAAAACACGTGGTAGAAATAACGTAAAAAATTCTTTAAAAGTACTTTTGTTAAAACTAAAAAGACTATATTTAAAATTAGTAACGAAAATTATTGGACATTGAATAATAAAGAATAAAAATCCTCCAATAATAGTTCCTATAACTGGTCCATAAATCCAAATATTCGCAGAAAAAAACATTGTTCCAATGATTATTCCAAGATTATATAAGATTGGAGCAATGGCAGTTATTATAAATATTTTATTAGCTTGTGCTATTCCAGAAAATATATTTCCTAAAACAAGAAATGGTACTTGGGTCAAAAGTAATATTTTTGATAGATTAATTACAACTTTTATTTGTTCATTGGTAAAGCCAGGAGTTAGCATTGGAATAATAAAATCAGCCGCAAAAAACATTATAAATATAAAAATAAGTAAACCTAATACTATAAAGTTAATAATTGAGGAAATTTTTTGGTTTAACTCTTCTTTGTTTTTTTCATATTTTATAAATAAAGGAATAAGTGCGGAGGTCAAAGCTCCTGAGATAAGTATTTCGAATACAAAATCAGGAATTCTGAATGAGGCTAAAAAAAGATCAAGTTCTTCTTTTGAAAAAAAAGTCGCAAGAGTTCTGTATCTTATAAATCCAAAAATTCTTGATGCAACTATCATTATGGCAAGAATTAAAGCAGAAGAAACAATGTCTTTCTGTCTATAAAAGATCATTTTCTGCGTATTTTTAAAGAATTTCTCCATAATTTAAAGTATATAAATTATAACAATAAAATCTTAGATAAAAGTATTGTATATTTTAAAATTTTAATCTACACTTAAATTATTGTTTGTGTTGAAATATAGATGTAATCAATTACAATATACAGGTCTATGAGGACAGTTTTTAATAAAACTTCTCAACTAGACAAAGGAGGTGAAAATAACATATGCCAATAATAAAATCAGCAATAAAAAAAATGAAACAGGACAAGAAAAAAACAAAGTTGAATTTTTCATATAAAAAAGCTTATAAAGAAAGTATAAAAGGAAAAAAAGATATAAAAGAAGTGTATTCAAAAATTGATAAAGCAACTAAAAAAGGAGTTTTACATAAAAACAAAGCCGCAAGACTTAAGTCACAATATGCAAAATTATCAAAAGCTAAGAAATGAAAAAATACAAAATAAATTTACTTAAGAAAAATCAAGAAGATGTTAATAAAAAATTAACATTCTTTTTATTACATTATTTAAGGTATATTGTCGTGGTTACTGCAACTATAACTCTTGGTGTATTTTTTTATCGCCTACTTGTTGATACAGAAATCGCAGATTTAAAAGAAAGAATTCCTGAGAAAGCAGAAATAATAAAAGTAACAAATCCGATCGTTGTTAAAACTGATGAAATTAACTATAAATTAAAGACTATTAAAAAAATAGTTGATGAACAGTCTGGTTTTTTAAAACAAGTAGATTATGTTTTTAAAAACGTTCCGCAAAGATTAGTTTTAGATAATTTTGCGTACGAAAATAAAAGAATATCAATTTCTGGTAATTCAATGGATGTTTATACTATTAAGCAATTTGCTGAAAGGTTAAAAAAATCTAAAATTTTTAAAAACGTTGCAATTGATAGTGTTGTAAAAAGTAATTTTGGATTTACTTTTGCAATTTCAATTTTGATTTAATTTTTTATGGATAAAGAATTTATTTTAAATAGTATTAGCAAAAAAAAAGAAGTAAAGGATTATTTTTATATAATTTTATTTTTACTTACTTCTTCTTTTTTTATAATTTACATTATTAAACCTTCATTAATTACTGCTTTTAGCCTCCAGGAAGAAATTTCTAACTTGAAAGTAGTTAGCGAAATGTATGATAGAAATATTGAAGAGATTCAAAAAGCAGGGAATTTTTTAGAAAAAATAAGAGACAAAGTTGATTTAGTTGATGAATCTATTCCGGAAATGCCTGACACAAAAACTCTTATTGATGATATTAAAAAAACAGCAAGTAATGAAGGGATCGTTATTAAAAACTTGAGTCTTTCGAGTGTTGATATAAAAAGTGAGGATGAGAAATCAAAAGACGTAAAAACGATTTTAGTTAATATGGAAGTTAAATCAGACTATTTTCAATTATACAATCTTGTAAAAGGATTAACAGATCAAAGAAGGTTAAAAACTATAAAAAGATTGCAGATCTCAAAAACAGATAAAAATATTTCATCAGATGAATCAAGTTTAAAGCTATATTTAGAAGTTTTTGGTTATTATTTATGAAACAAAGAGAGATATTTATCATTTCAATAGTTATTTTTTTAACAATTTTATCTTGGCTATTAATTGATATTGCTCATATAAAAACACTTAAAAATGATGAAAAAATTAATTACCAAATTCCTAAAAGACTAAACTTAAACATTGATTCAAAATTATTTGAGATTTTAGAAAGTAAAAAATAATTATGTATTATTCTCCTTATCAATCTCAAAAAAAAATTCCTGTTGTGCTTGCTGTTTTTTTGATCGTATTGATGGTTTTTTTGACAAATATTATTTTTACTCAAAAGCCAAAGAATTTAAAAATTCAAGCAGACGAGAATTTGTTAAAAAAAATTGAAATCACAAATATAAGCTATAATTCTGCGTCTATTTTATATAGAACTAAAGATAAAACAGTTTCCTCAATTTTGTATTCAACTGATCCTCAAAAAATAGAAAGCGTAGCTTATGACGATAGAGATATGGATAAGGAACAAAAACAATATTTTAATCACTATGTAACTCTAAAAAATCTAAAAGATAATACAAAATATTATTTTTACATTGTTTATGATAAAAAAATTATTAAAAAAAATAATCTACAAGCTTTTGATTTTTCAACTAAATTAAAGTTAAATTCTTTGAATAATTTAAAACCAGTTTTTGGAAAAGTAATTAAAAAAACAACCAATCCTTTAGTTGATGGATTAATTACTCTAAAAATAGATGATAGTAATATTTTATCTACAAGAACTAAAGAGACAGGTGAATGGTTAATACCTTTATATTATTTAACAAAAAATAATACAAATGAATTTTTTATACCAAAAGACAATTCTCTTGCTTTAATTGAAATATTGGATGAAGATGGTGGTTTATCAACAATAAAAGCAGATTTTTCTAGTATTAGCCCAATAAAAGAACAGATAGTAGTTGGTGAAAATTATGATTTGAGAATTAAAGTTGAAGATAAAGTTTTAGGAGAAAAGACAAAGGATATTATGTCAGAAGAAGTTCTTCTTGAAGATGGTCAAAAAAACGAACCTCTTAATAAATCAGCTGTTAAGATTATATTGCCAAAAGAAAATGCTTCTCTTCAAACAAGAAAACCATTATTTAAGGGAACTTCATATCCTGGAAGTAAAAATAAAATTATTATTAATAAAAATGATAAAAAAACTAATATGGAGATTGTAAATTATGAGATGTATTCGGACAACAAAGGAAATTGGTCTTATTCGCCTTTTTTTGATTTAAATCCTGATAACTATACATTTATAATTTTTACTAAAGATGAGAATAACAAAGCGATAAAATTAGAAAGAAATTTTACAGTGTCAAAAAGCGGTGAATCAGTTTTAGGGTCAGCAACAGGATCTGCTGTTATTAGCCCAACAAGAATAATATCACCAACTAAAATTATTAAGCCAAGTGGTCCTCCTGCTACAGGAGCAAATATGACTGTCATTTCAACCTTAAGTGTTGCTTTTATGATTATGGGGATAGGTCTCGTAATCCTTTTTTAATTTCTGTTTTTTTGATATAAATAAATTATGGATATATTTGAACTTATTCAATCAGTAAATTTTATAGCAATAATTGCTTTTTTTGTTACTACAGGTGGTGTTGGATATGAGGTTTATTTACTCATGAAGCAAAAGAAACAATCAACAACACCTAATGTTCCTGATTTTAATAAAACCAAAACTTATGGTGAGTTGAGAGTAAATTCTTTAGTTATGTCAAATAAACCAGAAGATGACGCTATTTTTAAAAAACCTAATAGTAAAGTTTTAATAGGACTTATGGTTACGATGATTTTTTTTGGAGTAATTTCTTTTATAGGCTTATTTGTAAAAAATGAAAATAGTGACCAGGAGTTTTATAAAAATAATAATCAAGTTGTAACAAATATGATTGCATCTGATGGTATAAAGATCTATAGTAAAGATTGGACAGAATTAAACGATTTACTTTTAAAAAAGGCTAAAATTGGAGATTTGTTGTATGTTGGGATTTTATCAATTCCTAAAACTGATATTGATGGAGCAAGAATTAAAATTAATCAAGAAAATTGGGATGAAAAAAGTAAAGAAGTCCTTTATAATGAAAAAAAGAGGTTATTTTATAAAAAATATATAGTAGCATCTGGTGAGTCAAAATTAAAAATTGAAGCTCAGTTGCATTCAAAGAAAAATGGTTGGTTAATAGATAATAATCAATATGAAGAAAAATAATTTAATTACAATCTTTTTAATTGTTATTATTTTTGTATTAATAGGTTTATCTTTTTTTATTGTTTCAGAAATTCAAAAAACTGATACTGCAATCAAACCAACAATTCAAACAAAAGCTGCAGCAGTGACTTATAAAAAAGAATTAGCTTTAAATACAATAACTTCAACACCAATTCCAACAGTTTCTTTAAGTGTTACAAAAGAACCAACTGTTAAATTATTAGCGCAAGGAGGGTCAACAGGATATTCAGTTACACCTACTCCAACTGGGATTCAATTGTTAACAACCCCAATAGTAACACAAGAATCTTCAAGAAAACTATTAGTTGAAAACATTTCACCAACATCAACTGCTTCAAGTTATGTTACGAAAACCGCTTCTCAAACAGCAACAAAAGTACCTGTTAAAACATTGCCTTCAGCAGGAATTTATAACATGACATTGGTTATGTTTTTTGCAGCTATTACTTTAATTTTCTTCTCCTTTATTTTATAAAGAACTTACTATTTTAAAGAATTTTTTTGGATCAAGTGAAGCGGTGCCAACAAGAACTCCATCAATTTCATTACTTTTTATATATTGATTAACATTGTCTTCATTTACTGATCCTCCATAAATAAATTTAGTTTCAGGATGAAGTCTAGTTCTTTTTTTAACTTCTAAAACTTTACTTATTTCTTCATTATTATTAGTACCAATTGCAGATATAGGTTCATAAGCTAAAAAATCAATTCTGCTAGGTAAAATATCACTTTCATTTCTGATACAGAATATTGTTTTTATTCCATTTTCTATTGCTAAACTATTTTTTTGAAAAAGAATCCTATCGGTTTCTCCAAAATAATATCTTCTTTCACTATGACCAATTAAAACATATGATACAAGTTCTTTTAATATTTCAGCGCTAATTTCTCCAGTAGTTGAGCCTTCTTCAAAAAATGATATATCTTGACTACCAAGTTTAATAAAAGGAAAATTAATAATTCTTTTTTTGATTTCAATAAGATATTGATACGGTGGAAGGATAATTATTTCTACATCTTTTAAAAATGAAAAATCATTTTTTAAAAAATCATCTAGCCAAAGATTAACGTCATCGATGCTTTTGTGATTTTTCCAGTTTGCGATAAAATATTTCATTTGCTACCATTATACTTTATGGAATCTGCGACATTCAACAATTTAAATCATAATCAAAAAGAAGCGGTAAAACAAGCCAAAGGCCCATCATTAATTTTGGCAGGTGCAGGGTCTGGAAAGACAAGAGTTTTAACTAATAAAGTATTTTTTTTGACAAAAAAACACAAGATAAACCCAAGCAATATTTTAATGATTACTTTTACTAATAAAGCAGCAGAAGAGATGAAAAATAGAGTTTTTGAAAAGCTAGGATTTATTGGTACATTTCATTCATTATGTGTAAAAATACTGAGGATTGATGGAAATAAAATTGGAATAAAAAATAATTTTTTAATTTATGATAGTAATGATCAGCAAGATTTAATAAAAGAAATAATTAAGAAAATGGATTTGCCAAAAAAATATTCACCATCTTTTGTTATTTCTAGAATTTCTTCTGCAAAAAACCAGTTAGTTGATGCAAAAAGTTACAAAGAAATAGCTGGAAACGATTATTTATACGAAAAGTTACCCGACATTTATGAAGAGTATGAGAAAAAACTTATTAAAAGCAATGCTCTGGATTTTGATGATCTATTATTTAAAACTGTTAGTTTATTTAAAAAAAATAAATTAATACTTGAAAAATATCACAATATTTATAAATACATTTTAGTTGATGAATTTCAAGATACTAATTTTGCTCAATATCAATTAACTAAAATTTTGGCTCAAAAAAATAAGAATTTGACTGTTGTTGGAGATTTTTCTCAAAGTATTTATTCATGGAGAGGTGCAGAGATAAAAAATCTTGAAAAATTAAAAGATGACTTTCCTGATATAAAAACTTTTTACTTAGAAGAAAATTATAGATCAACTCAAAATATTTTAGATTTTGCTTTTTCTGTTATTTCTAAAAATGCTTCTCATCCAGTTTTAAAACTTTATACAAAAAATAAAAAAGGAGAAGATGTAGAAATAAAAAATTTAAGCACAGAACAATATGAGGGGTTATATGTTGCAGAAAAAATTGATACTATTTTTTCGCAAAACTATTTAAAAGAAGTTTCTATTGGAGTGTTATATAGAATTAATGCTCAATCAAGAGTGATTGAGGAGTCATTGTTACATTTAGGTATTCCGTATGTACTGGTTGGCGGAACTAGATTTTATGAAAGAAAAGAAGTGAAGGATGTTTTGTCATATATTAGATTAATAGTTAGTCCAGATGATGAAATTTCTTTGAAAAGAGTACTGAAAATTGGTAAAAAAAGATTTCAACAATTTCAAAAGTTTTATGAAAACGAAAAAAACAATTTTGTAAATTTAAAAACAATAGAAATCATAGATCAAATTTTAGAAAAAACAAAGTATTTGGATTTATATAATGAAGAAAATATTGAGGATTATTCAAGAATTGAAAATATAAAAGAGTTAAGATCTGTTGCTTTAAATTTTCCAAAAGTTTCTGATTTTTTAGATCAAGTTGCATTAGTTGAGTCTGAGTATTCACAAAACGAAAAAAATAAAAAAGACTCAACAAAAGGAGTGAAATTAATGACTCTTCATCAGGCTAAAGGATTAGAATTTGACTATGTTTTTATAGTAGGTGTAGAAGAAGGTATACTACCACACGCAAGATCTTTTTATGATGTTTTAGAAATGGAAGAAGAAAGAAGATTGTTTTATGTTGGTATTACTCGTGCCAGAGTTAAATTATTTATCACACATACAAGAAATAGATTTTTTTTCGGCAAAAGAATAGAGGGGGTAATTTCTAGATTTTTAGAAGAAAAAGAGGAAGGATATGATTTTTAGGTTATAATTATTTTTATGATTAAAACAATTGATGATAATTTTGATAAAGAAAAATATAACTCTTTTGCAAATAATCCTATGCAATCTTGGGAATGGGGAGATGCTAGAAAAGAAACAGGAATTAATGTTATCAGGTTAGGAGAATATAGTAATAATTTATTAATTAATGTCTTTCAGTTAACAATTCATAAACTTCCATTTTTAAATTACAAGATTGGATATATTCCTAGATCTAGTTTTCCATCAAAAGAAGTAATTGATTATCTTTATAACTATGCAAAACAAAACAATTTTTTATTTATTAAATTAGAACCATACGAAAATAAAGAAAAAAATTTCTCAATAGATAAAAGATTAATTTCTTCAGAAAACTATTTATTTCCAAAATGGTCAATGTTTTTAAATTTGGAAAAAAGTGAAGATGAGTTATTTAAAGAACTTAAAAGTAAAACAAGATACAATATTAGATTGGCGCAAAAAAAAGAAGTCATTGTTAAAGAAATGACAAATGAAAAAGGTTTTGAAATTTTTGCCAAACTATATTTTGATACGTGTAAAAGACAAAAATTCCATGGTCATGACATTAAATATCATCAAACTATTTTTAATAGACTAAAAAATAATATTGCGCATATATTAATAGCTTTTTATAAAGATGTGCCTCTTGCAGCATATGAATTATTTATTTTTAAAGATACTTTATATTATCCATATGGTGGTTCATCTAGTATGTATAGAAATTTTATGGGAGCAAATTTATTAATGTGGGAAGCTATTAAATTTGGTAAAGAAAATAATTTGAAAAAGTTTGATATGTGGGGTTCTTTATCTCCAAACTATGATCCTAATGACTCATGGTCAGGTTTTACAAAGTTCAAGGAAGGGTACAATGCTAAATTTATTGAATTTGCTGGAAGCTTTGATATTGTAACTAATGTTTTTTTGTATTCCTTATTTAATATTTCTTTTAAAATAAGAAATATTTTACTTGGAATATTTTAATTACCACGCTTCGCAGTTAATTTTGTAAGGACAAAAATCACATTTAATGCTTTTTTTTGGAAGAAATTTACTTTCATTTATTTCTTTAGTAATATTTAAAATTTCTTCTTTTGCCTTAGTTATATCTTCATCGTTTTTTAATACTGAAATTTTTTTATTTTCCTGAAGGTAGTATAAAGTTAATAAAATATTGTTTAATTTTTTATCATACAATCCTTTGTCAGTAGAAGCAATTGCATATATTGCCATTTGTAGATTTTTATCAATATCTTTTTTATCGGGTAGTTTACCTGTTTTATAATCAATTACCTCAATAGTATTTTTATCAACATAATCAACTCTGTCAATTATTCCGTTTATAAAAATATTTCCAATTTTAATTTTAAAATTTTTTTCTAGATCTAAAACAAATAAATTATTATTATGAAAATTTTCATAATAATTTTTCAAAATTTCTTCTCCTTCTTTTTTCATTTTATTTTCATAAGACCTACTTGAATATCCAATTGGAATCCAACATATTTTCAGATATGAAATTAAATCTTTTAGAGAAATGTCTTTATTTTCCTTAAAGTTTTTATAAAATATCTGAAGTGTTTTATGGATGCTTTGTCCAAAAGAAGCTGCTGTATTTAAAGAGGTTGGTATTTTAATTACATACTGATATTTATATCTTAATGGACAGCTTTTAAATGTATCAAGCTGAGTATATGAAAAAGTATTTATATTTTTAAAATCAGAAGGAATATTTTCATTTACAATATTTTTTTTAAAATCAAAAATTGAAAGCTGTTTTTTTTGAGTTAGCTTTATATTTTTTATTTTTTCATATTCTTTAACTCCTATTGTTTCTATTACAAATGGTGATATTTTTTTCTCTCTTTTATTATCTGGATAAAAAGAAGAAGAAGTAAGATATACTTTTTCTTTAGCTCGAGTAATACCAACATAAAACAATCTTCTTTCTTCTTGAATGTGAAAATCTCCCGAAGGAAGTATTTCATTTAATAGTTCATTAGAAATAGGGATTTGTTCTTTTTTATTTCTTGTTGGAAAGCGATCGGCAGTTAAATTAACTAAGAAAACTACAGGAAACTCTAGTCCTTTTGATGAATGTACTGTTAAAATGTTTACTGCGTTAGTCTCTTTAAAATCGTCATCAAAAATCATTGGAGATTCATTCAACTCTAAACTAATTTCTAAAAAATCTACGAATGCAATTACAGATACATCTTCATTTTCATTTTCAAATGATTTAATTCTTGAAAAGAATCTTGTAATATTTTCAGCAATTTTTTGCTCTTTCTCAGTTTCAACTTTTATTATTTTATTTATATAGCCAGTTTTTTCTAAAAATTCAAAAACAATTTGCCCAACAGACTCATTTTTTAAATTATTAAGTGAATTCTTAATAATTTGATATACATTCTCAATTTTATTTTTTGTTTCATCATTAATAGCAAATATGTTTTTATTATAATTTTCAAATTCAGCTTTATAATATTTTTTATCAAAAAAACCTAGGTAAACTTCAATAGTTTCATATAAAGATAGACTTGTGATTTTAGTTAAAGAAACTATTTTTGCAAGATCATTTTTATCTATATTAAATATATCCATACATAAAACTCTATACAAAGAGCTTGAATCGGTAATGTTATATAGAAATTTTAAGTATGCAATTAAATCTTTTATTTCGGGTTGTTTAAATAATATATTAGGTCCAAGAAATTGATATGGTATTCCTTTTCTAGAAAGTGTTTGGGTAAATAAATTAACATGACTATTTGATCTAATTAAAATTGCAAAATCCTTAAATTGAAATTTTTCTTTTAATAATAATATTTGTTCTGTAATATAATCAGCTTCTTCTGGCCCAGTTTCAGTAGACGAAAAAATAACGCTTTTTTCATTTCCTTTACCAACTTTACTAATTAAATTTTTTGAAATATTTAGTTTTGTTTCAAGAGTATCTGGGTTATTGTGTTGAATTAATTTATAGGCGCTATTTAAAATTGCTTGATTTGATCTATAATTTTCAAGAAGAATAACTTTATTAGCATTTTTATAATCATCTAAAAATTGCATTATGTTTGAGATGGAAGCACCTCTAAATTTATAGATACTTTGATTATCGTCTCCAATAACAGCGAGATTTGGGTTTTCATTACTTGGTGCAAGTTTTTTTATTAATTCGTATTGGGCAAGATTAGTATCCTGAAATTCATCAACTAAAATATACTTAAATTTTTTCTTATATTTAGCTAATAAATTCTTTCTTTCATTAAAAATTTTAAGTGTATAGTAAATTAAATCTGAAAAATCTAAAATATTTTCTTTAGCTTTTAGATCCTGAAATTTTTTAAAGGCTAACGCAAGTTCTAAATTTTTTTCATTTTCAAGTTGTTCTTCTTCAGTTGTATTTTGATTCTTTTTGCTATTTTT
Source organism: uncultured Gammaproteobacteria bacterium (assembly GCA_964636045.1). Lineage (GTDB taxonomy): Bacteria > Patescibacteriota > Microgenomatia > UBA1406 > HO2-37-13b > CAZWRH01. The sequence goes on from CAZWRH010000001.1 coordinate 26,337, forward strand.
ATTTGCCCAGTCAAGATATTTTTCTGGAGTAATATTTTCATCGTGAAGTCTTGAAAAATGTTGTAACATTCCCTCAATAAATTTATTTGGATTTCCAAGTGGTCGAAAATATTTTAGATCAAACAAAAATAAATTTTTTCTAAAAAAATTTATAATTCCAGCTGCAGTTTGTAATTTATAATTTGGAGAAAGTCCGATATGGTGAATTTCATCTCTTAAAATTGAATCACAAAAAGAATGAAACGTTGTAATTGACATTTGAAAATATCCATAAGGCATTGCTTTATCAACTCTTTCTTCCATTTCATGGGCTGCTTTTTCAGTAAAAGTTAATGCCAAAATTTCGTCTGTTTTACATATGTTTTCATTAATAAGGTATTTGATTTTTTCAACAAGAACTGTAGTTTTTCCTGTTCCTGCACCGGCAATAATAAGAACAGGCCCTTTGATTATTTCAACTGCTTTTTTTTGCGTTGATGTAAGTTCCATTTTAGTCAATAAAGTCTTTAAGTTTTTTTGCGCGTGATGGATGTCGAAGTTTTCTAATTGCTTTAGCTTCTATTTGTCTAATTCTTTCTCTAGTAACATTAAATTCTTTTCCTACATCTTCAAGAGTTTTGCTTTTACCATCATCAAGACCAAATCTCATAATTAAAACTTTTTTCTCTCTTTCAGACAAAGTATCAAGAACTTCAGATAAATAATCTTTTAAAAATTCTTTAGCAACATTGTCATATAGTGTAGGTTGACTAGAATCAGAAACAAATTGTTCAAGAGTTGTTTCTTTATCATCTCCAATAGGAGTTGAAAGTGATTTTGGATGTTGAGAGATTTTGATTAAATTTTCAACTTCAGGAATTGTTATTTCCATTTCCTTTGCAATTTCTTTATTGGATGGTTCTTTGCCAAGTTTTTGTGCAAGCTTTCTTTGAGTTTTATAAAATCTATTAATATGATCAACCATGTGAACTGGAATTCTAATTGTTCTAGATTGATCAGCGATTGCACGAGTTATGGCTTGTCTAATCCACCAAGTTGCATAGGTGGAAAATTTAAATCCTCTTCTCCAGTCATATTTTTCTACTCCCTTAATAAGTCCTTGATTTCCTTCTTGGATTAAATCTAAAAAAGAAAGTCTTCTTCCTAAATATTTTTTTGCGATAGAAACAACAAGTCTAAGATTTGATTTGATAAGTTTTTCTCTTGCTTTAATATCACCTTTTTCGTATTTTTTTGCTAGGTCTATTTCTTGTTCAAATTTTAACAGAGGATATTGTCCAATTTCTTTTAAATACATTTTTATTGGGTCAAGCGATTCTCCATGTTTTAAAGCAATAATTTGCTTAAGTTCTTTTTCAAGCTCTTCAACAGATTTTTTTGCATCTTCTTCTTCTCTGGTTGAAACGTTTTCAAATATATCAATATTTTTTTCCATCGCTTTATCATATATATCATCTATTTCACCAATGTGATGCTCTGGATCTGGATAAACGAACAAGATATCATCCTGAATTAAGAATCCATTATCTTCTCCTTGTCGGAGTAAATCCTTTACTGATTTTGGAATTTTTTGAATAGTCATTGTTGAATATATATTCTATAAAATATTTAATTTTTTTTCTACCCCAGATAATTGTTGGGATAAATCTTGTATCATTTTAATTTCATCATCATTTTGATCATTTTTTTTAGCAATTTCATTAATTTTTTTCTTTAAGGTATTTTTTTTTATTTCAAAAATAATTTTTTCAAAATTAAGATTCTTTAAATCTCCCTCAAAGTATTCAATATCAAAAAGAATTATTTTATCAAAAGTATCTACTAATTCTTTTGGTAAAAAATTAATAAATTGATTTGAATCAAATTTATTTTTTTCTATTTTTTGATATTCAATAAAATTTTCAAAAAGCTTTTGATGATTTAAATAATAAAAATCCTGATCTGATAAATAATTTTTATATTTATCAAAAAAAGAAAAAGGATTTTCATTTAAAAAAATGCTATTTAACATAAACTTTTCTAGCATTTCTTGACGCTCCATTTTATCATTACTTTTTTTAAATGCAACATATTTTTTTTCGTATGAAAAAATCTTTTTATTTTTTTCATAAATCAATCTCTCAACATCTTTATTTTCAACTTCAAGTAAATCGGCAATTTTTTTTACATAGTAAGATTTTACGATTGGATTTTTTATATAGTTTAAGAAAGGAACAACTTCATCTGCAATTTTCTTTTTTGCAAAAGCATTGTTGTCTTGATTTTTTTCTATTGCACTATTAATGATAAAATCATAAATCGGAATTGCTTTTTTGATTTGTTGTTTAAATTTAATTGGATCTTTTTTAAGCGCTTCGTCTGGATCTTTTGCAAAATCAATTCTCAAAACCGTAATTTCAAATTCAAGCTCTTCAGCGTCGATAATAGCTCGCTTTGTTGTTTCATTTCCTGATACATCTGCGTCAAGACATAAAATCAATCGATTTGTATATCTTTTAATAAGTCTAAGCTGTTCTTTGGTAACAGCAGCTCCTTTGACTGCAACTACATTGTCAATTCCGTGCATAAAACAGGAAATCATATCAAATTCTCCTTCAGTAATAATTACGCTATTGCTTTTTCTAATGTTGTCTTTTGTTAAATTTATTCCAAAAAGAGTCTCTCTCTTATGATAAATTTCTGTTTCTGGGGTATTTATATATTTGGCTTCTTTTGGGTCATTTTCTATGATTCGTCCAGAAAAGCCAAGGATATTATTGTTAATATCTTTTAATGGAAACATTAATCTTTTTCGAAATCTATCAAAATATTTCCCTTTTTCTGACTTAACAATTAATCCAGTTTTTAAAATATCTTGTTCATTAAATCCTTTTTTTTTAAGAAAATTTAATAGAGAGTCCCATGAAGAGGGTGAATACCCAAGTGAAAAAGTATCAATAATTTTATTATTAATTTTTCTTTCATCTAAATATTTTTTTGAAGTTTTTCCTATTTCGTGTTTAGTTAATATATAGTGGTAATAATCATTAGCAAGGTTATTGATTTTATAAAGTTTTTCTTTTTCAGTCCATTGCTTATCTTTAAATTCATTATTATCAAGCTTTACTCCAGCTTTTTCAGCTAGAATTTTAAGAGCTTCATAAAAAGTTAATCCATCAAGTTTCATTAAAAACTTAACAATATCTCCTCCATCATTACAAGCGCCAAAACAATGCCAAATTTGTCTGTCGGGTGATATCACAAAAGATGGAGTTTTTTCGCTATGAAAAGGACAACAGGCTTTGTAGTTTCTTCCTGCTTTTTTTACAGATACGTAACTTCCAATAAAGTCAACAATATCAATTTTCTTTTTTATTTCATCTATCGCGGTCATAATTCTTTATCCTATTGTATCTGATTTTTTCAAAAAATTATTTCTTTTTATTTTTTACTGTGACTTTCTTTTTTTCTGGTAAAGCAACAACCTTTCTTTCTTTTACATAATTAAAAATTATGTATGAAAGAGGAAGTATTCCAACAGAATTTATTATCAAGAGAAAAACAAACATTATTTTATGATTGCGTTTAGAAGCTTGCCATAATGCAAATCCTTTTAATAATAATTCCCAAACAGCTAAAAAATAAAAAAACTCTACTGGTAGATTGTATAAATTTGGCATATTTATTAAATTTTTAAATAATAATATTGTATCAAATAATATAGTTATTTTCTTTTAACCAAGGAAAAATTTGTCTTTGGCCGATTTCTGATATATGTTTCTTATCAGTATTGCTATCAAAAAAATTTATTTCGGCAATTTCTGATGATGCAATAGGTTGTCCAATAATATTTGCTTTATACAATTTTAAATTTAAAAAAGTATTTTCTTTTCCATGAGCAATATCTTCAAATTCTTTTAAAAATTTAATTGAGCTTTTATCGATATCGCAATTAATTTCCTCTTTTACTTCGCGTACTAACGCATCAATATCACTTTCGCCTTTTTCTATTTTTCCTCCTAACATATAAAAAACTTCTTTCTGTTTTTTGCTTCTAACCATTATTATTTTTTTATCAATAAAAAAAGCTAATGCAATTTTTTTTATTAATATTTTTTTCATAATTATTTATTTTATAATAAATCATGACAGAATTTTCAGACTATATTAATAGTCAAGAAACTCAAAAAGCTAATAAAGTTAATTTGCTAAATTCTTTTGAAAGAAAAGTATTTCCACATTCAATATCTGTTGACTCAAAGTTAATAGGTCAGGAAAAGTGGAATAAAATGCTTGAAGAAACAGAAAAAGACGGTATAGAAAGGGGAATTTTTATTTCGTCAGATGAAAAAGGTAGATCTTATTTAAGTAAAATATTTAAAGGAACCTCTGAAATTATAAAGAATGGAGAAGTTGTTGAAAGACCATCTTTTAATTTAAGAGCAAAGGAAGAATCTATTATTGATTTATTTTTTTCACCGATTAGTTTTTTAAATCAGCAAGATATTGTGGTAGTACATACTCACCCAAAAAAATATTTAATATTTTCCGAATATGATATTTGTGCTTTTGCGCAGTCAGAATATAATGCTTTAGTTATGTTAAATAACCTGGGAGTGCATTTATTAATTGGACAACATAGTCAGCTTAATTTAGATGAGGTTGCAGAAAAATATCAAGAGTTAAAAAATAAAAATATTTCAGATTTGTCAAAGGTAAAGGAAATGGGAGAATATATTTCTAAATTTAATTTAGGTTATTATTTTTCTAATGACTTAAAAAAAGTTGATTTAGAAAAAAATTTCATTCATACTTCAAGGCTCGAATAAAATTCAATCCTACTTTTAGATGTTAATTTTCTTAATATTAGATATATCAATGCGGAAAGGGAGGGATTTGAACCCCCGATGACCTTTCGGTCATACCGTTTTTCGAGAACGGCCCGTTCAACCACTCCGGCACCTTTCCAGTATCCATATTGTATCAAAGCTTGATTATTTCAAAATCACATTCAATTTCTTTTACAATTTCTTTTTCAGTTGTCGTCATTATTGTTTGATGATTTTTAATAAGAGATAAAATAACTTTTTTATTGTTTATATCGAGTTCTGAAAAAATATCATCAAGTAATATTAATGGTTTAATGTTTAATTTTTCTTCATATAGTTTTATTTCATTTAAAATAATCCAAAATAATGCTAGTCTTTGTTCACTTCTTGATCCAAATTTATGTACATTTTTGTCATTTAAAAAAATTTCAAAGTTATCTCTTTGTGGACCCACTAAAGTTCTTTTTATTAAAAATTGTTTTTCAAAAGTATCAGCAAGTGTAATGTGTGATAATATTTTTGGCTCATAAATTATCTTCATGTTTTTAGAGTCTACTTTTGGGTTGCTGTTTAAAAATTCACAAAAATCTTGTCTTTTTGAAACTAAATAATCAGCCTGTTCAATTAAATAATTATCCCAAAACTTTAAGTTTTCTTTTAATTTATTTTTATCAATTTCTTTTTCAATTATTTTATTTCTTTTCCTAAGTCCTGTTTCATAATTTGACAGTCTTTTTTTATATTCATTATCAAAACTGCCAATTATTGAATCAAAATATTCTCTTCTTTCTGAAGGATCACCATCTATTACAAACATTAAGTTTGGTGAAAATATAACTGCAGGAAAACTATTTTTTTGATATTCTCGAGAAATTTTTTTTACTTTATTTATAAAATATACTTTGACAATTTTATTTGATTCATAAGACTGAGAATTGCTTTTTTGCATTACAATTCTTAATTCTTTTTTTTCCAAACTATCTTTTAAAGTTGCTGTTGAATAAAGCTCATTACATTTTTCACATATTAGTTCTTCTTCTTTTTTTTCTCTAAATCCATTACCTCTCAAAGTAAAATAAATGGATTCTAAAAGATTGGTTTTTCCTATAGAATTTTTACCAAGAATAATGGTTAAACAATCACTAAAATTAAAAGTATTTTTTTGGAAGTTGCGAAAATTATTTATTTCAATTTTTGCTAGTTTCATGGTAAATATTTTACCTTTTATTCACTCTTTTTTTTTAGCAAAAATAATGATTCAAAAAAACTTGGAAGTTTAAAAAATTTTCTAACGATAATTACGTTTTCAAATACTCTAAACATATGATTCCAAAAGCTTTGTCTAAAAACTGAAATATGAGAAAAGTCATCTCCATGAGTTATATTTACCCAATGGTTTTCTTTAGTATAAATTTTATGAAGTATCCATTTTTTTGAAACCCTAATACTTTCCTCAAGTGATTTTTTTAACTTAGATCTTTCTATGTGTTCTAAAACATCAAATGATAATACCAAATCAAAAGATTCGTCTTTATAAGGAATTTTGGTGATATCTCCATATTTTATGTATGGTTTTAATTCTTTATCCGCTACTTCAAGTGCATATTTAGAAATTTCAATTCCATATGCTTCAATATCAAGTTTTCTTAAATACTTAATTAAACTTCCATTACCACAACCAATATCTAAACAATTTTTAGGATTAATAAATGTTTTTATCCAAAAAGCTCTATACATGTTAGCCAAATTTTGAAGAGTTTTTCCTAAAAATGATTCTGTATATGCGAGTGGATATTCTCCTTTTTTTCCTTCAAAATATTCTCTGTCGTAAAAGGAATTATCAACTTTAAATGGAGTAATAACAGTTCCAATAAATGGTTCCCCATTTAATACATTTTCTAAATTTCTAAATTTTTTTCCATGAGCAACGATAACGGTAAGTCTTTGTTTTTTTGCAAGTTGAGACGCGATAGGATCAAATGGTGCGTTTACTCCAGGAACCCATTCATCACCAACAATTTTTTCAAAAAAATCCCAAGTAGTTTTTTTTATTGGTTGTGCATCTTTAAAAACTCTTGGATCTTTGTCAAAAACATAATCAATATTTGACATGTTTATAATTACTGAAGCATGATAGTTTATGGCTAAAACTGTTGCACAATAATCAGTAGATCTTCCTGGTTTCCAGCCAGAACCAATAATAACTGGTTCTTTCCAATTTTTTATTTTTTTTGCGTAGTCTTTAATAATTACTGGATGTGCGATATCTTGAAAAATAGTTCTTACAAGATGAGCATTTAGTCGAGTACTATGAATTCCTAGCCAATCCAAATCGTCATTAGTCAATTCTCCAATAACACTTTTTCCAGCTCCAATATAACGCCTTGCAATTGATCCACCTCCAGTTACGATGATAAATCTTTTTCCTTTTTTAATTTGATCCCTAACAAAAGAATTGAGTTTTTTTAGAAAATCAATATCAACTTCATCTCCAGGAACAATTAAACTTCCACCAACTGACAAAATTATTGTTTCTTGGTTTTTTTTATGAAATGACATTTTTTTATTGGCGTAAAAAAACCCCCTTTTGTTTGGGGGTTATTAATTTACTTAAATTAAATAAATAATTTTTAAATCAGATTGTTTAGGGAAAAATTTCATCCATTTGGCGAAATTTGATTGCATACAAATTTAAATTATAGCAGTTTTTTGACAAAAAACAACGCTTATAGTACAATTTTGTTGTAATGAGGCGCTTAAGACTAACTATAACCCTAAAAGAATCTACAGTTTTAGATGTTGATAAATTAATCGATGGACAAAAACTTAGAAATAGATCTCATGCTATTGAGTATATTCTTAACCAAAATTTAAACCAAAAAGTATATAAAGCAATAATTCTTGCTGGAGGTCGAGGAACAAAACTTAGACCATACACTTTAGAAACTCCAAAATCTCTTCTTTTAATCAAAGGACAACCTATTATTAAATATTTAATTGAGAATTTAAAAAAATCTGGAGTAACTGATATTATGATCTGCGTTGGCCATTTGGGAAATAAAATAAAGGATTATTTAAAAGATGGAAAAGAATTTGGAGTAAAAATTTCTTATTCAGAAGAAAAAAAACCACTTGGAACTGGTGGTGCAATTTCTAAGATAAAAGATTTTATTGATGATAAGCCATTTTTAGTTTTACATGGAGATATTCTTATTGATTTAAATTTAAAAGATTTGCTTGAATATCATAGCGAACAGGGTGGCTCAATTATAGGAACAATTGCATTATCTCAAGTCAATAATTCTTCAATGTGGGGACAGTTTAGAATGCATGGTACAAAAATAGTTAATTTTATTGATAAAACAAAAAAAGGAGAAGAAGAGAGTCATTTAATTAATACTGGAGTTTATGTTTTTGAAAAGAAAATATTTGATTATTTTCCAACTGGCCAAAAAACTTTTTTACTTGAAGATATTATAAAAAATTTAATTAAAGATAGAAAAATTACTGGCTTTGTTTTTGAAGGTCAATGGTTTGATGTTGGAACGCCAGAAACTTACGAAGAAGCGATAAAATCTTTTTTATTAAAATCCTCCACCTGATAATCCAAAAATTGTTGCAATAATTTTTGTTAAAACATAAGAACTAATCAGTAATATAAATCCAATTAATGCAGCTGTAATTTTTGCTTTTCCGTTTTCAATTTTTTTAGCATCACCAAAAGACAATAAATAATTGTATCCACCCCAAATTAAATATAAAAAAAGCAATATTCCTCCAAGTGGAAAAAGAAAGGTTAGAGTTTTGGTTATGACTGATCCAATATTGTTAAAGCTACTATCAAGAGGTCCTTGAATGGTTTGACTTCCAACTGTGATACTTTGAGCTAAGATTTTATTTTCCATATTGTATTAACTTTAATAATTATATAAAAAAATAAATTAATTATTATTGATATTAAAAAGTATTTATTTATGTCTATTAAAAAATTTGTAAAAGTGTTTATTTTAAAAATAGATCTTATATCTATGTTTAAAATATAAAAAATACAACCCAATATCAATATAAACCCAATAAAATAATATAAATCTTTTAAATCTTCTTTAGAAGAAAACATGGATGAAGATATTGAAAAAAATAAATAGCAAAATAATAGGTTTGTTATTAAAGAGTTTGATGGAAAAAAATTAAAATGGAATATATAATAAAAAAATCCAATCCCAAAAAGTAGGGGAGATATTCCAATAACAAATCCTCTTAAAAAATCAGTTTTTTCAATTGAAACAGATCCAAGAGTTACTTCTTTATTTCCAATTTTTGGAATTAAATCAATTTTGTTTATCTTTGTTAACAGAAATAATGCACTAAATAGATGAGATAATTCATGAAAAACGGTACCAGGTAAATATAAAATCGATATTAAATAATAGCTAATTTTTGAATTTTTAAAACTTTTATAAAATAAATAGAAGATTTTTTTTTGAATATAAATTGAAAAAAAATAAATTACAAGTATTTGCAGAATAAGTAAAAAAAAATATTCCATTATTTAGCTTCAGATGTGGCAGTTTTTGCCTCACTTGTTGCTTTTTTGATTGGGGTTACTATTATCGTTGGAGAAGGTGACGCGATCTTTGCTTCTGGGGTAGATTTTTTTATTGTGCTTGGTGTTGGTGTAGATAAAACTTCTTCCTCTTCGGTTGTATTTGGGATAATAACCTCTTCATTTTGAGGTTCTTCAATAATAGGTGGTTGATTCTTTTTTTGAATATAAATAAATAAAATTACTGAAAAAATAGCTGCAACTATTGTTAAAGCAACTAACAAATAATAATTCATATTAGAAGAATTCTTATTTGGATTTTTTATCTTTTCTAAATCAATTGGTGTAAAATTTTTTTCCATATTATATTTCTTTATTATTAGTGCTTAAACATTTAGGACAAATAATCGTTGAATTTTTTACTATTTCAGTTTCAAAGTTGTTTTGACATTTTTCACATTGAAATTTCTTTATAATTTTATTTTGCATTTTTTTATCAGAAAATTCAAGCTTTTCAATATTAAATATAAAATGTTCTCCTTCAAAATCTAAATTTATCTGATCTGATTCTTCAAGTTTTTTTTCAATGATTAGAGTTGATATTGGGTTTTCAATCAAATTTTGGATAGTTCTTTTTAGTGGTCTAGCACCATAAATTGGATCAAATCCAACCCTAACAACCTCTTTAATTGCATTCTCTTTATAGTTGAATCCGATATTTTGTTCTTCAAGTAATTTTTTTAAGCCTTTTAATTGAAGATCAACAATCTTTGTCATGTGTTGATATTTTAATGGTTCAAAAATAATTACTTCATCAAATCTATTAATAAGTTCTGGTTTAAAAAATTTTCTAAGTTCCAACATTACTTTGCTTTTCATATTTGAATAAGTATTATTTTCAAGTTCGACTTCTTTTTTCTTTTTTTGTTCAAGTTCTTTTTCAAGAGGAAAATCTTTTCCAAAATATTCTTTAAGTAAACTCATTTTGAAGTTTTCTTCATTAATTTTTCTTATCCAAATCTTTTCTCCTGCGATTATATATTCATTTCCAGATGGATCAAAGGTGTGAATGTCCCAATAATTAAATGGTAAATTCAAATCTTCTTTATTTTTAAAATAATTTTTTAAAGTACCAGTTTCCCAATCATTTTGACCTTCTTTTCTTTTCCAATATCTATCTTTAAAAGTGATAATTTCATATTCATCCGCAGTAAATGTATGGGTTTTTAGTTTTGCAGTTGGTAGCTGTTCATCAGGTGAGTCTGGCATAGCATTAACTACAACAGAATCTTTAAAATATTCAATTAGATTAATAGTTTTCCATATTTTTGAAGTGGTAGACGATCTTATATATGCAATTTCTTTTAATGTAATTATTTCAATTCCTTTTTGAGAAATTGCGTGAGTGTCAAAACCAGAAATTGGAAAGCTATAATTTGAATCTTCAATTTTTTCTCCAGCAAAATAATCATAAAGCATTTTACTTTGCCATGTTGTTGTTTTTGTTGAATCTAAATTTGGTTGTTTTTCAAAAATTTTATTTATGATTGTTAACATTTCTCTTCCTCGAGGTGAGAAAGTATATGTTGATAAGATAGTTGGTTCTTCAATTTCAACTTTCCCAGTTTTTAAAATTTCATCTTGAATAAGTGTACTTCCTATATTTGAAGTACAAATAATTACTGTATTTTTAAAAGAAATAGTTCTTCCTTTATTATCTGTTAGTCGTCCATCATCAAGTATTTGAAGAAGGATATTAAAAATATCTGGATGAGCTTTTTCTACCTCGTCAAATAAAACAACAGAGTAAGGTTTTCTTCTAACTGATTCGGTAAGTTTTCCACCTTCATCATATCCAACATATCCAGGAGGTGCACCAAGTAATTTAGCAACTTCATGTTTTTCCATGTATTCAGTCATATCAAGCCTTACAATAGCTTCTTCCTGGCCAAATAATATTTCTGCTAAGGTTTTAGCAAGTTCTGTTTTACCAACTCCAGTAGGTCCCATGAAAACAAAACTTCCGATTGGTTTTTGAGTATTTTTAAGTCCAGCACGTCCTCTTCTAACAGCTTGTGCTACTGCTGAAACTGCAACTTCTTGATTAATAAGTCTTTCATGCATAATATCTTCAAGCTTTGCAAGTTTTTCAGTTTCTGAATCAGAAATTTTTGTGACTGGTATACCAGTCCAACGACTAACAATATCTTTAATAATCTCAACACTAACAGATGAAGTTGTCTGACCTTTTTTTATTTTAAATTCTTCTTGTTTTTGATTTAACACTACTTGTAAATCGTCGATTTTTGGTTGAAGAATTCCAATTTTAACTTTATTTAGTGCTTTTTGAGCTTCTTGAAGTTCTTGTTTATATTCAGAAAGTCTTTCTTCAGTACTTCTTATTTCTTCAGGTAAAGAAATAAGTGGCAATCTAACAGCTGCTGCAGATTCATCAATTAAATCAACTGCTTTATCAGGTAAAAACCTATCTCCAACATACCTTTTTGATAATTTGACAGCTGCTTCAAGGGTATCATCAGGAATTTTTACCCGATGATATGATTCGTATTTGTCTCTTGTTGCTTTAAGCATTTTTATTGCTTGCTCTTCGGTAGGTTCAGGAACTAAAACTGGTTGGAATCGTCTCTCTAATGCTGCATCTTTTTCAATATATTTTCTATATTCTGTTAAAGTTGTTGCTCCAATTATTTGAAGTTCTCCTCTAGCGAGTGAAGGTTTTAAAAAATTTGAAGCATCAAGCGTTCCTTCAGCACCTGCTCCAGCTCCTACTAAATTATGAATTTCATCTATAAATAAAATTATTTTTCCTTTTGCATTTTTAACTTCTTCGATTAATGACTTCATTCTTTCTTCAAATTCACCTCGATGAGAAGTACCGGCTAAAACGCTCATTAAATCAAGTTGTAATATTTTTTTATCAAGCAATGATTCTGGAACTTCTTTTTTTACAATTTTTTGAGCTAATCCTTCAACTATAGCTGTTTTTCCAACTCCAGCTTCTCCAACTAAGACAGGATTATTCTTAGTTCTTCTTGATAGATTGTGAATAACTCTTTCAATAACATCCGATCTTTCAACAACAGGATCAAGAAGTCCTTGTTGAGCCTTTTGAGTTAAGTCGTTTGTAAATAATTCTAAAACACTTTTTTTCTTTTCTTTTTCTTCACCATTTACTCCTTCTTTTTTACCTGTAATTTTTTTATTTAATTCTTCTTTTTTTATACCGAGTTTAACCAAGATGTTAGCGGCAACACCTTCTTGTTCTTCAAAAAGTGACAATAAAATATGTTCTGGAGAAATAAATTCAAAACCCATTTTTCTAGCAGTAACAAGTGCTTTATCTAAAATTCTTTTAACTCTTGGTGATGGCTGTGGGTTGGTTGGTGCGGTTCCTTTTTTATAAATTTTATCTAGTTCTTGATCAATTATTTGAGGTTGTATTTTAATATCAACAAAAAATTTATATATTTCTGGATCAGTTAATAGTCCATGAAGCAAATGCTCAGTATCAACAAAATCATTTTGAAGATCTTTAGCTTTATTTTGAGCTATAACAAATACTTTATTGGATCGTTGTGTAAAATGAGTCATTAGATCAAGATCTGGTGCTTGAGGTGTTTTTTGAACAGGAGTCTCTTTTTTTTCTGTAGCAACAATTGGAGTCTCTTTTTTTTCTTCTTCTTCAATAAAATGTGCTGTATTCAAATTGTTAGTTGATTTTTGAGTTACCTCAGCAACTTCTTCTTTAATAACAACTTTTTCATCTTGTTTGATGTCTGGCGGATTATTAGAAACAGCTGTTACTGGTTGATTTGGAGATGGGTTTTTAGAATTTGAAAACATATCAAAAATACCTGCCATAATTTTCATTATTAAAAAAATAAAAACATTTGTCAATTAAGTAGTTTTTATTTATTATTAGTAATATGAAATTTAGTAGGGGAATAATAATTTTTATATTTGTTTTTTTATTTTTAACTAAAATTTCAAATCCAGTTTTTGCAGAAACTTCTTCTTTGCAAAACTCAAATTCTGCAAGTTATTTTGATATTTTTTATGATTTAATAAAAAAACTTTTAACTTTTTCTACAGATGACTTAAATAGCGAAACTACCACGTCAAGTTCTGTGGGAGGTGGTGGAGCAGGAGCTTCTCGAAGCTGGGATCCATTACCAAATATTGATGGAAATACTTTGGAGCAAAACAAAGCATTAGCTGAACAAATTTTGGCAAATTCTAATATAGATTTAAATTGTTATACTGATAGTTGTGGTCATAGTTCAGCTGAAGTAATTTCTTCTTTAAAAAATGGTCAAGCACCTGTTATTTGTTCTGGGGGTTGTTCAAATTGTGCTGCTGGAGGACCTTCTGGATCAACAACAATGAATCCAAAAGTTTTGCAAGGAATTTTAGAAGTTGGTAAAACTGATTCTATTTGTATAACTGCTTTATCTAATGGAGTTCATAGTGTTGGAAGTACTCATTATGATGGAAATGCAGTTGATATTGATGCAGGAGGAAAAAGCGCTGGAGATTTGCAAAGAATTAGAAATCAATTACAAAGTTATTGTGGTTGGGCTATTTGTGAGCCTCCAGGAGGAGGATCTGATCCAAGTTGTTCAACTGCAAGTCATATTCATTGGACTTGTGCACCTGGTGGTGATTAATTTTTATGAGAAAAATTTTGTTTATTTTAATTATATTTGCTTCAATTTTGGGAAATTCTGTTTTTGCTGTAGAAACAAGCAATGGTCAAGTGAATCAAAATGCTGTTGGAGTTTTTATAGATTTTTTAAATAAATTTCTAAATGCTCCTGCTGAAAATGATGATGTTGGTTCAAATTCACAAAATAAAACAAATGGATTGTCTCCTTTTGCAGGATCTGTTACTGATATTAATCAATTAATATCTCCAGACACAATGTCTCCTGAGGCGGCAAATATGATGGGTGCAGTTGCAGGGTGTATTAATAATAGAGCCGCTTATGAAGAGGCAAGTAGATATACAGGGGCACCTTGGCAAGTTTTAGCAGGTATTCACTATCGAGAAGGAAATTGTAATCCAAATGCTTCTTTAGTATCAGGGCGGCCAATCGGAGAAGCGGAGCCTGACATGGAGTATAACTGTTCGTCTGCAATTGAAAATGGTTTAGCTATTCCAGTTAATGGTGGTTGTGGCTTTGCCACTTTAACACAAAGTGCAATTTATGCGGCTAGACATTTAATTGATAAGATTGGTAAAGTTCCTCAATCTTTTGAAGAGTTAGGAACTGCATTATCAAGATATAATGGAGGAGGAAATTCTAATTGTGGGAAGACGCCTTATCCATATTGTCCTCCAGCTTTTTCTGGTGATGACGATCCATATCCAATGGCGCTTTTGGATGAAAAACACAAAACAATGTACGTTATATATTGTGAAGATGGGGTAGCAAATACTGCCGGATGTCCAAGAGTTGATCAAAATCCTGGAGTATTAACAGCTATTTCTCTTATATCATTTGCAACAAAATAAAATGGAAAAACTAGATGATAAAAAAGTTTTTATAATCTTTTCAGTATCAATTGTTTTAATGATGCTTTTAATTCTATTTTTTTCTATTAATACTAAAAAAATAAATGTTGCTAACAATGAAGAGTCTCAATCTGAATCAAATGTAAAAAAAGACTATTTAGCCGAACAAAGAAATAAAAACGCTAATTTACCAATGCCTATAAAAAATATTCCTACACTTTCAGTAAGTGAAGGAAAAGGAGTTGATATAGCCTCAGATGAAGTTGTTTCTTCGAAAACAGAAATTTCTAAATTATCAGAAAAATTACCTTTTAATAAAAAAATTACTACTTCTAAAGGATTATCTATTGAGATTATGATTCCAGAACAAAAGCTTCAAGATAATGATTTTTCATTGACAGTTTATATATTTGGTATTAATTATGAGGTTGAAAATGATTCTCGAGATTACCTTATTCAAAAAGTTTCTTTTCAAGAAGGAGCAAAAGAAGTGTTTAGTTTTTTAAAGCAAAATAATATTGACGTTACAAACTTAATAGTAAGATGGGGAGATAGAAAAAAAATTCGGGATAAAGCAGAGAATTGGCTTTTAGAGAGCGTAATGTAAAATTGAGAATTAATTAAAAATTTGTTATATTTATAAAACTATGGAACAAATAAATGGAGTAATGATAAAAAAACTTGTAAGAAACAAAGATGAAAGAGGTTTCTTTGAAGAGATAATTAGAGTTACTGATGATTTTTTTAAAGAAGGTTTTGGACAATTCGCATACTCTCATATGCATCAAGGCGTTATAAAAGCATGGCATGTTCACAAAACTCAAATAGATTGGTGGTATGTTGCTGAAGGTACATGTAAAGTTGCGTTATACGATACTAGAGAAGATTCTTCAACAAAAGAGATATTAAATGAATTTATTATTGGAGAGCATGGGGAGGATATTGTTATTAAAATACCAGCTGGAGTAGCTCATGGTATAAAAGCAATTGGAGGACCAGCTAAACTATTTTATATAACTTCAGGAGTTTATAATCCAGATGAGGAAGGAAGAATTGTTTATAACGATCCAAAAATTAATTACGATTGGTTAAAATTACCTCCAATAAAATAATTATGAGAATATTAGTAACAGGAGGAGCAGGTTTTATCGGATCAAATTTTATTCTATATTGGTTAAAAAATAATCCAAATGATCAGATAGTAAATCTTGATAAACTGACCTATTGTGGTAATCTTGAAAATTTACAATCAATTGAAAATAATCCAAACTATCGATTTGTAAAAGGAGATATTTGTGACAGAGGTTTAGTTGATTCATTAATTAAAGAGACGGATTTGGTAGTTCATTTTGCTGCAGAAAGTCATGTTGATAGGTCAATCTCTGATCCTTCTCCATTTATTAATACTAATATTCTAGGAACCTATACTTTACTTGAATCTGCAGTTAAGAATAATTTAAAAAGATTTCATCATATTTCAACTGATGAAGTTTTCGGTGCACTAGATATTAATTCTAAAGAAAAATTTACTGAAAATACAAAATATGATCCACACAGCCCATACTCTGCTTCAAAAGCCTCATCAGACCATTTAGTTAGGGCTTATTTTGATACATATAAACTTCCTGTTACAATATCAAATTGTTCAAATAATTTTGGACCATATCAATTTCCAGAAAAGCTTATTCCACTTGCAATAACAAACTTAATAGAAGGTAAAAAAATTCCAGTTTATGGAGATGGATTATATGTTAGAGATTGGCTTTATGTTGAAGATCATGTTAAAGCCGTTGAGATTATCTTAAAAAAAGGAACAGTTGGAGAAACTTATTTAATTGGTGGATTAACAGAAGACATTCCAAATATTGAGATTGCAAAAAGGATTTTAAAAATAATGGGTAAAGGAGAGGATTTTATTGAATACGTAACTGATCGTCCAGGACATGATAGGAGATATAGTGTTGATTGGAGCAATATAAATAAAAAATTTGGATGGTCTCCTGAATTTGATTTTGATACTTATCTTGAAAAAACAATTGAGTGGTATAAAAACAATGAAAGTTGGTGGAAAAAACTTAAAAAATAAATATTTTAAGGAATAGAAATTATTTTTTTTATATAAACTTTACTTATTGTCGTTTTTTTTCCATTAGCTCCAACAGCTTCAATGATTACTGGGTTTTTTTCGTTATATAAAGATATTGTTGTCTCAAAAGTATTATCATTTTTTAGATATACTCTTTCATTATTTACATTAATTATTGTTTCTTTATCAGTTTTTCCAATAAGTGTTATTTTATCTTGGTTTTTAAATAACGTTTCTTTTGGCTGAATTATTTCTAAATTTGGTGGAGTAAGATAAAGTTTTATTTGATAAAAAAAGAATAAAACAAAAATAATAAAAATTAATGAAATAGTTTTCTGAAAAAACTTTCTAATTTGAGGAATTAAATAATTGTTTTTTATTCCTTCATTAAATTTTAAATCTTCTTTTTTTTCATATTCTCTTCTAAAAAAAGCGACTAATTTATCTTCTTTGAGATTTAAAAACTTTGCATAAGTTTTAATTATGCCAATAATGTAAGTCTTTGATGAAAAAACTTTCCAATCTTCGTTTTCAACAGCTTCTAAATTTTTTTTCCTAATTTTAGTTGCTTTTTCAATATCGACTATTGTTAGTTTTTTATTTAATCTTTCTCTTTTTAAAATTTCTCCAACTGTAAGCATAATATTATAGTGATTTAGTATATCAAAAAAAGCGCTCTCTTATTTAGAGAGCGCTTTTAAATAATTCTTTTTTTTAGTAATCCATTCCTCCCATACCACCCATACCTTGTGGCATAGCTGGAATATCATTTTTCTTTTCTGGTAATTCTGTTACTAAAGCCTCTGTTGTTAAGATCATTGAAGCTACAGACGATGCATTTTCAATTGCTGTTCTAACAACTTTTGCAGGATCAATGATTCCTTTTTTTAACATTGATCCAAAGGTTTGTGAGATTGAATCAAAACCAAAATCATTTTCTTTTGATTCTTCAACTTTTCTTAAAACCCAACCTGGATCGCTTCCAGAATTTTTTGCAATCATTTGAATTGGTTCTGAAAGTGCGTTATATACTATTTCAACTCCTGTTTTTTCCTCAATCATCTCAAGCTTTTCTTTTAAAGCAATTAAATTTTTTCTGGCTTTAAGAAGTGTTACTCCACCTCCTGCAACAATACCTTCTTCAAGTGCGGCTTTAGTTGCAGCAACAGCGTCAATTACTCTTTCTTTTCTTTCCTTAAGTTCTACTTCAGTTGCGGCACCAACTTCTATAACAGCTGCTCCACCAGTTAATTTTGCAAGTCTTTCTTGAAGTTTTTCTCTATCAAACTCAGAGGTTGAAAGATCAATTTCTTCTTTAATTTGTTTGACTCTGGCGGATACTTTTTCTTTTTCACCTTTTCCACCAATTATTTGACAATTTTCTTTATCTGCCCAAACTTTATCAGCTCTTCCGCAAACATCAACATCAATGCTGTCAAGTTTCATTCCAAGTTCATCAGAAATAACTTGTCCTCCAGTTAAGATTGCAATATCTTCAAGCATTGCTTTTCTTCTATCTCCAAATCCTGGAGCTTTAATAGCAAGCGCATTAAATGTTCCTTTAAGTTTATTAACTACTAAAGTTGTTAAGGCTTCGCCTTCAACATCATCAGCAATTATTACTAAATTTTTTGAAACTTTTACAAATTTTTCTAAAAATGGTAATAGATCTGAGATTGCAGAAATTTTTTTGTCAGTTATTAAAATATATGGGTCTTCAATTTCGGCTTCCATTTTTTCATTACCCATTGCGAAATACGCAGATGCGTAACCTTTATCAAATTCCATTCCAGTTTTATATTTTACTTCCATGTTTATACCTTTTCCTTCTTCAACTGTAACAACACCATCTTTTCCAACTTTTTTCATAGCTTCAGCAATCATTTTTCCGATAGTTTCATCACCTGCTGAAATGGTTGCGATTTGAGAAACTTCTTCAATATTATTTAATTGAATTTCTTTAGACATTTTTTTAATGTCAGCTATTACTTGTTCAGTTGCTTTTTCAATTCCTCTTTTTAAAATCATAGGATTTGACCCAGCGGTAATATTTTTTAGCCCATTATTTACTATTGCTTGAGTTAAAAGGGTAGATGTTGTTGTCCCATCACCCGCAACATCATTAGTTTTTGATGCAGCCTCTTTTACAAGTTGTGCACCCATATTTTCAAAAGGATCTTGAAGTTCAATTTCTTTTGCAACAGAAACACCATCATGAACTACGTTTGGAGCTCCCCATTTTTTATCTAGAGCAACATTTCTTCCACGAGGACCCAATGTAGTAACTACTGCTTTTGCTAAAATATTAACGCCTTTAGAAAGTGCTTGGCGAGCGTCATCACCAAATTTAAGTTGTTTTGCCATATTTTTTATGTAAATAAACTTTTAATAAAATTTAACTAATAATTGCTAATACGTCTTTTTGTTGGATAAGCATTAATTCTTGACCTTCAGCTTTAACTTCATTTCCTCCCCATTTTTTATACATAATTTTTTGACCAACTTTTAAGATCATTTTTACAATTTTTCCATCTTCATCAAATCCTCCGTCACCAACAGCTAAAATTTCTCCCATTTGAGGTTTTTCTTTTACTGTGTCTGGTAATATTATTCCAGATGGGGTTGTAGTTTCTGAGTCAAGCGGTTTAACTAATAAATAATCAAACAAAGGTTTTATATTTTTTGCCTTCATATTTTTAAAAAGAAACTTGTAATAATTTATAACATTGAAAGTAAGTAATTTTATATCAAATAGTTAATAACTTGTCAAGCACTTAAATGAATTGTCTGCTAATTTGTATTTTTTATTCTTTTTGTTATTCTTAAATTATGGATCAAAATATTGCTTTGGGAGAAATACAAAAACTTGTTGATAAAATTAAATCTGTAAATTTACCACCAGACTTATTAGAAAAATCAAAAACGCAAATAGAGAGGATTGCTTTATCTTTAAAATTTGGGGGAAATTTAAATCAACTTGAATTAGTTTCTAAATATTTTGATTGGATAATAAATATTCCTTGGGATAAAAAAACTCAAGATATGTTAGATATAAAACAAGCAATTGAAATAATGAATAAAAATCATTATGGTCTTGAAGGGATAAAAAAAAGACTTCTTGAATATTTGTCAGTATTGATTTTGCAAACAAAACAATCAGGTTTTACTGGATATCATGCTCCAATTTTATTTTTTGTTGGACTTGCAGGAACCGGTAAAACTACTTTTGCAAAGTCAATTGCAGAAACTTTAGGAAGAAAATTTATCCGTATTCCTTTTGGAGGATTGTCATCACCACTTGACCTTAGAGGTTTATCAAAAATTCAACCTGAAGCAGAGCCAGGTCAAATTATTAAATCAATATGTAGGTGTGGTGTTAAAAATCCAGTGATTTTACTTGATGAACTTGATAGAATCGCGCCTGAAGCAAGGGGAGCTGTAATGGGTGTTTTACTTGAGCTTTTAGATCCTGAACAAAACAATCATTTTACAGATCACTATATAGATTATCCACTTGATTTGTCTCAAGTGGTTTTTGTTGCAACCGCAAATAATACTTCAAATATCTCAACTGCTGTTATGGATCGTTTAGAAGTTATTCAAATGCCATCTTATTCAGATACAGAGAAAGTTGTTATTGCAAAGAGTTATATTCTACCTCACTTATCACAAGAATCAGGATTGCCTCAAGGAGTACTAAACGTTGATGACGTAGTATGGCAAAAAATCGCAAGACTTTCTGGATATGATCCAGGAATTAGAAGTGTTGAAAGATATGTTGAAACAATTGTTAGAAAAGTTGCTTTTAAATTTGTAAACGGAGAGGGAAGTAATTTTTTGATTAATGAAAATAATATTAAAGACTATATTGAATAATTTTTTGGTAAAATATTCTTAAAATGATTTCAAGAGTCGAAGGGATTACCACAACAGTCCAAACATTTTTAGATAAAAATGCAAAACCTGATATTAGATTGAAAAAAAGTAAAAAATTAGTTGACTTAGAAAGTTTTGCATCTATCTTAAAAACAGAGATGTCAAAAACCAAAGAACAAAGAACAAATTGAAAAGTGATTATATGAATAATATTTCTTCTAATTTTTTTAAAAAAATATCTAGCAATCTAGATATTCCAGTTTCAGAAATCTATCGAGTTTTAAAGATTATCTTAGACAATAAAGTAATTGAAAATAATTTATTTGTCAGAAAGGCTGGTATTCCAAAAACTCAAGTTGGTAGAATATTAACTGAGATTGGATTTTTACTTAAACCTCCATCAGTAAACATTGTTTTAAAAGATGAATTTATTGATTCTCTTAATATTTTTTTGAAAGAAAACTTTCCAAGTTTTAATGAGGTTTTTACAGAAGAATCTGTTAATTTTTTAAATAAAATTGTAGAAAATAGGCAAATTCCAAAAAGAGAGTTAGATCAATTTTTAGCAACAAAAGAAACTCTTTTAAAAAGAGCTAAATATTTATTTGAAAATGGTGATTTAATAGAAAGAAATATTTTATTTTTGGGAGATGATGATCACACTTCATGTATTGCAGCAGATATTTCTAAAAATTCAAAAATTAATGTATTAGACATTGATCGTGATGTATTAGATTCTGTTAAGAATAGCAATTCTAAATTATCTATAAATACTACTTACTACGATGTGAGAGAAAAATTGGATCAAAATTTAAAACAGAAATTTGATGTAGTTTTTACTGATCCACCATATTCATCTGCAGGGATTTCTTTATTTTTAAATAGATCTATTGAGCTGCTTAAACCAAAAATATCTTCAAGAATTTATTTATGCTATGGAAATAGTGAAAGAGCAAGAGAGAGAGAATTAGAAATTCAAATCATAATTAGTAATTTCGGATTAAGAATTAGAGATAAAATTTCTCATTTTAATGAATATTTAAAAGCAGAAAGTATTGGTAGT
>CAZWRH010000002.1:0-14639 GCA_964636045.1 uncultured Gammaproteobacteria bacterium
CAGGACGTCAGGTTCTCATCCTGATAACCGGGGTTCGATTCCCCGTAGCGTCACCATGCTGAGAGTGGTGTAAGTCTGTTGAGCGGACTCACCAAAATAGTTTTAAATGTTTATTTAATGAGTTTTATTTATATAATATAAAAAATATGATCTGGGTAGATAGAGAAGTAAAAAAAATAAAAGAGCTTAAGAATTGTTCGCATTGGGTTGATGATATGAAAACACCATCTGGTCGTATTCATGTTGGTGCTCTTCGTGGTGTTGTTATTCACGATTTAATCTATAAGGTCTTAAGAGAAAATGAGGTTGAGGCGAAATTTACTTATATTTTTGATAATTTTGACGTAATGGATGGATTGCCAACTTATTTAGATAAAAATATTTATGAAAAATATATGGGAATGCCTCTTTGTCATATTCCATCCCCTGAAAAAGGGTATAAAAGTTTTGCAGATTATTATGCTGAAGATTTTAGAAAGGTATTTGAAAAAATAAACTGCCATCCTGAGATTTTATATTCAGAAGATCTTTATAAATCAGGCAGAATGGACAATGCAATTAAACAAGCACTTGATAAAGCAGATATTGTTAGAGAAGTTTATAAAGAAGTTGCTAATGCACCAAAATCTGACGATTGGTTTCCTTTTGCACCAATTTGTGATAAATGCGGCAAAATTGGAACTACTACTACGTATAAATGGGATGGAGAAAATGTTTATTATCGTTGCGAAGAAAATAAAGTAAAGTGGGCCAAGGGTTGTGGACATGTTGGTAAAAAATCTCCATTTAAAGGTGGAGGAAAATTGGTTTGGAAACTTGAGTGGCCAGGTAAGTTTAAAACTTTAGGAATTACTATTGAAGGTGCTGGAAAAGATCATATGTCAAAAGGTGGTTCATACGATATGGCAGTTCATCTTTTAAACAAAGTTTATAACTATCCAGTTCCATACAATCTTCCATATGAATGGTTTGTAATTGGTGGAAGAAAAATGTCTTCTTCAAAAGGAGTTGGTTGTACTGCATGTGATATTGCAGAAACATTACCAGCTGACATTTTAAGATTTTTAATTGTAAGAACACCAATTGGATCGGTGTTAGACTTTAATCCAGAAGGAGATACTATTTTAAATCTATTTGATGATTATGACAAATGTTTAAATGCATATTTCGATAAAATTGAGAACAAAATTCCAACAGGAAAAAAAGGAGAAGTATTACTTGATTTTGCTAGAATATCAGAACTTTCTCAAGTTAAAGAAATGCCTGAAAAACGAATTTATTTGCCAAGATTTAGAACAATTATTAGTTTAATTAAAGCTAAAACAGATATAGAAAGTTATTTTAAAAAGATTTTAAATAGGGAATTGTTACCAGATGAAAGAAGTGTCTTAGAGGAAAGAATTGTTTACGCAAATATTTATTTAGAAAAATATGCAACCTCAGAAAATAAAGTTGAGTTTTTGGAAAAAATACCAGCAAGTTTAGATTTTGATGAGAATCAAAAAGCTTTTTTAGATGATTTAAAAAATAATCTTAAAGAAAATTTAAATAGAGAAGAACTTCAAAATATTATTTTTACAACATTAAAATCTAAAAAATATTTACCAAAACAAGCTTTTTCTGCTTTTTATAAAATAATGATCGGAAAAGAAGTTGGTCCAAAAGCCGCTGACTTAATTTTGGATATTGGAATTAAAAAAACTATAGATAGATTATCGGAGGTTTGATCTTAAATAATATTAATTCATGCGGTGTATAAATAAAAAAATGTTATACTAAATATTATTTTTTTCAGTAACTAAATATCATAAATTAAACTTATGTTATCCATAGATTTTATTCGAAAAAACCAACAAGCAGTAATTGATGCGGCACAAAATAAAAATCGCAAAATTGATTTAGAAAAAATATTATCTTTGGATGATGAAAGAAAAGAAATTCTTAAAAAAATTCAAGTACTTCGTGAAGAAAGAAACAAGCTGGCTAAAGCAGGTGATAGTGAAACAGCTCGAAAAAGAGGAAAAGAAATAAAGGAAGAATTAAAAGAAATTGAAGAAAAAATAATTATCGTTGAAAAAGAGCTAGATACACTTGTTTCATTTGTTCCAAATGTTCCATTATCAGAAGTTCCTGTTGGTAAGGACGAAAATGATAATGTTGAAATAAAAAAATGGGGAAAAGCAACTGAATTTGATTTTGAACCAAAGTCACATATTGATTTAGGCTTAAATTTGGATTTATTTGATTTAGAGAGAGGGACAAAAATTTCTGGATTTAGAGGATATTTTTTGAAAAACCAACTTGCAATTCTTAGTTTTGCAGTTTTATTTTATGTTTTTTTAAAACTTTCTAAAAAAGGCTATACACCAATAATTGCTCCAAGTATTGTTAAAGGTTTTACGCTTTTTGGTTCTGGTCAATTTCCTTGGGGAGAACAAGAGGTTTATAAGCTAAATGATGAAGATGCATATTTAGCTGGAACTGCAGAAGTTCCTGTTACAGCCTATCATAGTGGTGAAATTTTGAATGAAAAAGATTTGCCAAAAAAATTTGTTGCCTTTAGTCCTTGTTTTAGACGTGAAGCGGGAAGTTATGGAAAAGATACTCGAGGACTTTATCGACTTCATGAATTTTGGAAAGTTGAGCAAGTTATTATTGGAAAAAATAACGTTGAAGATGCAAAGAAATTACATGAAGAATTACAAGAAAATACAGAAAGCATCTTGCAAGATTTGAAAATACCTTATAGAGTACTACTTATGTGTACTGGAGATATGGGAGAGCCACAAATAAAGAAATATGATACAGAGCTTTGGATGCCATACAGAAAAGGATATGGAGAAATTGCCTCAAATTCAATAATGGGTGATTTTCAAACTCGACGTCTTTCAATTAAATATAGAAAAAAAGATGGCGGAGTTGATTATTGTTATTCATTAAATGATACAGCAGTTCCTTCTCCAAGAATTTTAATAGCGATTTTGGAGAACTATCAAAACAAAGATGGAAGCATTGCTATTCCGGAAGTACTTCAACCACTGGTTGGTTTTGATAGAATTACAAAAAAGTAAATAAATACATAATTTAGTAGATTTTATTTAATTAATATATGAATTTTTTTAAAAATATTTTTAACTTTAACAAGCGAGAAATTGATACTCTTAGAGTAGTTGTTGAAAAAATTAATGCAATTGAAGATGTTGTTCGTGATTTAAAAGATTCTGATTTTCCAAAAGAAACTAATAAATTAAAAACTCAAATACAGTCAGGAGAAAAAAAATTGGATGAAGTTTTGCCATATGCTTATGCATTAACTAGAGAAGCTGCAAGAAGAGTTTTGAATGAGCGTCATTTTGACGAACAATTGATGGCTGGAATTGCTCTTCATCAAGGAAAGGTTGTTGAACAAAAAACTGGTGAAGGTAAAACCTTATCTGCATCTTGTCCTCTTTATTTAAATGCACTTACGGGTCGGGGAGTTCATCTTGTAACAGTTAATGATTATTTAGCAAGAAGAGATTCTGGTTGGATTGGGCAAGTTTTTGATTTTTTAGGATTAAAAACTGCAGCCATAATCTCTGATAAATCTTTTATCTTTGATAAAGAATATTTTGACACAACAGCAACCGACTGGAGATTGATTCATCTTAGAGAAATTGATCGAAAAGAGGCCTATGATGCTGATATTACCTACGGTATAAATTCAGAATTTGGATTTGATTATCTTCGAGATAATATGGTTTTTGATAAAAATCAAATGGTTCAAAGAGGGTTTAATTTTGCAATAATTGATGAGGTTGATTCGGTTTTAATTGATGAAGCAAGAACTCCTCATATTATCTCAGCCCCAAATGATGAGGATACTTCAAGATACTATTCATTTGCTCAATTAGTTAATAAACTTGATGAATCTGATTATGTAATTGATGAAAAAACCAGAACAGTTCATTTAAATGAAAAAGGAATTGATAAAATCGAACAACTTTTAAATAAAAAAAATATTTATGAAAGTGATTATGATTCTTTGTTTCATATAGAAGCTGCCCTTAAAGCTAAAGCTTTATTTAAAAACGATAAAGATTATATTGTTAAAGATAACGAAGTGGTTATTGTTGATGAATTTACAGGAAGACTTTTACAAGGAAGAAGATTTTCTGAAGGGTTGCATCAAGCGATTGAGGCAAAAGAAAATGTTTCAATAAAGCAAGAATCTAAGACTTTAGCTACAGTTTCACTTCAAAACTATTTTAGAATGTACGACAAGCTTTCTGGTATGACTGGAACTGCAGTTACAGAAGCTGAAGAATTTCATAAAATTTATAAACTTGATGTTTTAGTATTACCTACACATCGAAATATTCAAAGAGTAGACCATCCAGATAAAATATATAAAACAGAAAAAGGAAAATTTGATGCAGTAATTGAAGATGTAATTGAAAATTACAAAAAAGGTCGACCAGTACTTATTGGAACAACCTCAATTGAAAAAAATGAAATACTTTCTTCACTTTTAAAGAAAAAAGGAATTCCACATGAATTGCTTAATGCAAAAAATCATGAAAGAGAAGCTCAAATAATTTCATCGGCAGGAAAAAAAGGCGCAATTACAGTTGCAACTAATATGGCAGGTCGTGGAGTCGATATTATTCTTGGCGGTGCACCTCCAAACAAATATGAAATGGAAGAGGGAAAAGCAAAAATGTCTGAAAAAGAATATGAAAAGCAACGACAGCTTTGGCAAAAATCTCATGATGAAGTCTTAAATATTGGAGGGCTATATGTTATCGGAACAGAAAGACATGAATCTCGAAGGATTGATAATCAGTTAAGAGGAAGATCAGGTAGACAGGGAGACCCTGGAGAAACAAGATTTTTTGTTTCTTTGGAAGATGATATGATGCGAATCTTTGGAGGAGAGCAAGTATCTAAATTGATGACTTTTTTTAACCTTCCAGAAGATCAACCATTAGAACATAAAATGGTTAATAAAGTTTTAGAGCAAGCACAAATTAAAGTTGAAGGATTTAATTTTGATATTAGAAAACATTTGGTTGATTTTGACGATGTTATAAATAAACAGAGAGAAATTATTTACAAATTAAGAAGAGAGTTTTTATATTCAGCCACAACTGAAGTTTATAAAGAATTTAAGGAAAAAGTTTTAAATATTGTTTATGACGAAATAAAAGACTTAATAAACTCGGCTGTTGTTTTTGATGGAAAGCCAAATTATGAGTTTTTAGTTGAGCAATTTGGAATGATTGTTCCAATAAATTCAGTTGAATTTAAAAATAAAATTGAAAAAATAAACTCAGCAAATTTAGAGGATTTTTTACAAAAAGAAGCTGAATTATTTTTTGTAAAAAAGGAAAAGGAATTCACTGAAGAAATTTGGTTGCAAATACTAAAAAGCATAATAATCTCAACAATTGATAAATATTGGACTGAGAATTTAACAGCAATTGACGACTTAAGGGAAGGAATTAATCTAAGAGGATATGCGCAGATTGATCCATTGGTTGCGTATAAAAATGAAGCTTTTGTAATGTTTGAAAAGTTATATCGAAATATAAATTATGAAATTTCAAGAAGAATATTTAGAGTAGAGCTTGCAAACAACAACACTGAACAGCTAGAAAAAAAACCAGAGCAAAAGCAAATAAACTATAGATCAGCGTCATCAGTAAATCCATTTTCATCATCTGATAAACAAGATGTAAAGAAACAAGAAACAAATAATTCTGGGTTTAAAATTACTGAACCTGGCGCGGTAAATGATCATAAAAAGCTTGGCAGAAATGATCTATGTTGGTGCGGAAGTGGAAAAAAATACAAAAAGTGTCATTACCCTAATTAATGATTAGTCGTTAGTTAATTGGTTCTCATTTTGTTGTTTTCTAGTTTTTATAAATATAGAACAAGATTTACATTTTTTAAAAAATGTTTTAAGATATATTCATATGGAAAATAATCAACCACCACAATCAGTTAAAGAAAAAATTCAAGACAATAGAGATTTGTTGAATAAAAAAATTGCAATTGGAGTAGGGATCGCTTTAGGTGCAGTAGGGATTGGAGGGTCTTTAATGGAAAAAGACTCAAATAATTCAGCTTCTCCTGAGCAATTTAAAAAACCAGCTATTGTTGACAAATCACAGATCCAGTATGGAATGCCATTAACTGACGAAGAAAGGCAAAAAATGAAAGCAGAGCTTTCAGCGTATGATGCAATGCCAAAAGACCAAAAATTTTCTTCAGAGAACTTTAAAGCAGC
Source organism: uncultured Gammaproteobacteria bacterium (assembly GCA_964636045.1). Taxonomy (GTDB): domain Bacteria; phylum Patescibacteriota; class Microgenomatia; order UBA1406; family HO2-37-13b; genus CAZWRH01. The sequence goes on from CAZWRH010000002.1 coordinate 6,275, forward strand.
AGAAAAAATAAGAAGAAATTTATATGTTGATGGAGTAACAAGATCAATGAATGAAATTAGAAAAAACCCAACAGGGAGTACGATAATCTCAAATACAGCAAAAAAATAATATGAATTTAAGAGAAAATCCAAAATTTAATAAAGCATTGATTGGAGTATTGGCAGTTGGTTCAACATTACTTTTACCAAGCATTGAAGCAGCAAATATAAAAACAACTAAAACTGAAAGTAAAATGCCAATTTCAAAAGATGTTACTATTTTTAATAGTAGTGTTATTTTGAAAAAACCAGATGGTGATGTAAAGCTTTGATAATAAATTGTCTATAATTTAAAATATGAGATGTGAAGAAGAGTGGGGTTAATTTATATTTCTTCTTGTTCTATTTCGATTAATCTATTGTATTTGGCTAATCTTTCAGACCTATTAACTGATCCACTTTTTAAAAAATTTGCAGCACAAGCAAAACTTAAGTCTGCAATAAATGAATCTTCAGTTTCCCCAGATCTGTGAGAAATAATTACTTTCAAATTATTTGTCTTTGCAAGCTTTATTGTTTCAACTGTTTCAAAAAGTGTGCCAATTTGATTTGGTTTTATTAAAATAGCAGAAGTTGCTTGAATATCAATTCCTTTTTGCAATCTATTTTTATTTGTTGTGTATAAATCATCTCCAACTACTAAAACTGGATTAGTGTTTTTTGTAAAATGTGCAAAATCCTCCCAAGAATCTTCAAAAAATGGATCTTCAATAGAAATTAAGTTAAATTTATTTATTAATTCTTGATAATAAGAGGTTAATTCTTTTGCGTTTAAAAATTTATTTTCTTTTTGAAAAAAATACTGATTATTTTTAAAAAATTCTGAAGCTGCTACATCTATTGCTAAATCAACATCAGAGTTATTTGATTTTTTGATTGCAGATTGTATAAGTTCAAAAACTTCTATATTTGAGTTGAGCGCAGGAGAATATCCTCCTTCATCACCAACAGTTGTACTTAGTCCTTTTTCTTTTATTAGTTTTCCTAAACTATGAAATACTTCTGACCCGACCTCGACTGATCGTGAAGGAAGGTTTTCACGTGGTGAAATAATAAATTCTTGAATATCAAAATTCCAGTTAGCGTGTTTGCCACCATTGATTATATTTATCATTAATCTTGGATAATTTGGAGTTATTGATTGAAAATAGTATTCGTTAAGTGTTTTCCAAAGTGGTTTATTTTGAGATTTACTGTAGGCTTTAAAAGTTGCAAGTGAAACTGACAAAATAGCGTTTGCGCCAAGATTTTGTTTATTCTCTGTTGCGTCGCTATCAATCATTAACTGGTCAATTTCTGCAGGATTTTCAATTTCTTGCCCTTTTAATAATTCATTTATTTTTGTATTTATATTTTCAATCGCTTTTAAAACTCCTTTTCCTTCATAGTGCTCTGGATTATTGTCTCTAAGTTCAAATGCTTCATGTGTTCCAGTGGAGGCACCTGAAGGAACCGAGGCTTTTTCAATAATTCCGTTTTCAAGTTCAACGTTTGTTTCAATTGTTGGATTACCTCTAGAATCAAGTATTTGAATGGCTGAAATATTCTTAATTTTCATGTAATTTCTTTTTATTTGATCTATTTTTAATATTTAAAAAAGCACCGATTATTATTGATAATATACCTAAAAAATAAAAAAATAAAGGTAGAATTTTGGAAATAGTTACTCTAATTAGCCATTCTAATTTATAGTGTTTAGTCATAGTGATTAGGGAGTTTGTTGTTTGTTCAATTAAACCATCGGCAATATGTTTATTAAACTCAAAACCAAAAATCAAAAAACCAAATCCTATAAATAATAAAACATTTTCTCTTTTAGGTTTGTAGATTAGCCAAAACAATGATAAAAAAAGACCTATTACGAACAAAATTACTTCCCAATTATGAAGTAATAAAAGGGTTATTGTTACGAAAATGTTTTGTTTAAGCTCTGGGGTAATCATATTAAAATAATCCTAATTGTTCTTTTTTTTGATTATCAACTGATTTTTTTTCAATTTTTTGTGTTTCAATTTTTTTTTCAGGAAAAAACCTTTTTCCAAGCGATTTAAATTCCATTTTTTCAAAAAAATTTTTTAAATCTTCATGGTATGTTTCAAATAAGCAATTATTTAAATCGAAATCAAATTTAACGTCTTTAATAAGTAAGGATAGTTTTTTTGAAAAAAATGCTTGTTCTTTGTATTTAGTCAGAAGTTCTTTAATTCTTATATTTTCTACTTTATCCAAATTTTCATAAATTTCTTCAAGTGTTCCAAGTTGGTTTATTAAGTTTGCTGCTGTTTTAGGTCCTATTCCATCAACTCCTTTATAATTATCTGATTGGTCACCAGCTAAAGCCTTAAAATCAGGAATTAACTCTGGTTTTATACCAAATCTTTTTATTGCCGCTTCAGTGTCATATAGCTTTGATTCGCTATATCCAAGCTGAGGTGTTATTAAGTTAATATTATTATTAATAATCTGCATTAAATCTTTATCTCCTGTTAAGATTAATATTTTTAAGTCATCATTTTCGCTTTTTGTTGCGATAGTTGCAATAATATCATCAGCCTCATATCCATCAACCTCAAACCATTGAATTTTGCCTGCAGTAAGCATTTCTCTTACTAGCGGAAATTGGGCTATTAATTTATCTTCAACCTTTGGTCTCTGAATTTTATAATCATCAAACATTTTTTTACGAAAAGTTGGTGCCTTTGTGTCGAAACAAACAGCAACAAAGGTAGGTTTAAAACCAGAGATTGTTTTGTCTAGAATTGTTGCAAAACCATAGACTGCATTGGTTGGAGTACCATTTTTTGTTTCAAACTCAGGAAGCGCATGATATGCACGATGAATTAGAGCATTACCATCAATTAGAAGTAATGTTTTCATATAAATATTTTAACTAACCAAAGCTTTAAATTCTTCATCATCAAGACTTTCTTTTGCGATTAATTCTTCTCCAACTTTATTTAATTTGTCTCTGTTTGCATTAATAATTTCTTTTGCTTTTGCATATGCAGTATCAATTATTTTTTTTACTTCTTGATCAATTTTACTCAAGCTTTCTTCAGAAATATTTTTCTGATCAAATCCTCTAGACCAGTCTGTAATATCATAATCAGCACCAAAGCTAATTGGACCTAAAGAGCTCATTCCAAATTCAATAACCATTGCTCTTGCAATTCTAGTTGCTTGTCCAAAGTCATTAGCAGCTCCTGTGGTAATTTCGTTGAAAACAATTTCTTCAGCTGCTCTACCTCCCATAATTGATGCAATTCTAGATACTAAATGACTTTTTGTTTCATGAAGTCTATCTTTTGTTGGTGGAATAAGTGTATATCCTAGAGCCATACCTCTTGAAACAATAGAAATCCTATGAACTGGATCCATGTTAGGTAAGAAATGAGTAACGATTGCGTGTCCTGCTTCATGATATGCAGTTATTTTTTTATCTAAATCTGATTGTAATCTCTTTTTTTCAGGACCAAGCTTTACTTTTGCAGCTGCTTCTTCAATATCACTCATACTAATTTCAGTTTTTTGATGTCTTGCTGCGTAAATAGCAGCTTCGTTTAACACATTTTCAAGGTCAGCACCAGAGAAGCCAACTGTTCTTTTTGCAACTTTATCCCAAGATAATTCTGAAGAAAATGGTTTTCCTTTTGAGTGAATTTTTAAAATATCTTTTCTTCCTTCTAAATCTGGATAATCAACAACAATTCTTCTGTCAAATCTTCCTGGTCGAGTTAAAGCAGGGTCAAGAAGGTCTCCTCTATTTGTAGCTGCCATAACAATAACTTGTTCATTTGGAGAAAAACCATCCATCTCAACAAGAATTTGGTTTAATGTTTGTTCTCGTTCATCATGTCCTGACATGTTAGCACCACTAGATCGTGCTTTTCCAATAGCATCAATTTCATCAATAAAAATAATTGATGGAGCATTTTTTTTAGCATTTGCAAAAAGATCACGAGCTCTAGCCGCTCCAATTCCAACTAACATTTCCATAAACTCTGATCCAGCAATAGAAAAAAACGGAACTCCTGATTCTCCAGCTACTGCTTTTGCAAGTAAAGTTTTACCGCATCCTGATGGACCAACAAGAATTACTCCTTTTGGAGTTCTTGCACCAAGTTTTTTATATTTTTCTGGATTTTTCAAAAAATCAACAACCTCCTCAAGTTCTTTTTTTGCTTCATCAACTCCTGCAACATCAGAGAAAAAAACTTTTGTCATTTCTTTAGTAAATTTTTTTGTTTTTGCCTGCCCAAAAGAAAATATAGAATCTTGAGCTCCTCTTGCTTGTCTAAATAAAAATATAAAAAATACCACCATTAAAATAGTTGGAATAATATTTGCTAAAAAATTCATCATTGCGGACCCAGCTTGTGTATCTTTAACATTTATATTTATTTTATTTGGATCAACTCCTGAATCTTTTAAAATTTTTATAAAGCTTTCGCCATCTTCTTTAGTGGCTGATGCAGCGTTATTATTGTCTTTATAATATAAAACTACTTTATTTCCAATTACATCAACTTTTCTTACTTTACTATCTTTTACATCTTGAACTGCTTGAGAAATTGTTTTTTCAGGAAATATTTTTGAAACATCTTTTGCAGATGAATATAGAGAATAAAAAAACAACAAAATAAATAAAACTATAAAAACGTTTTTGATATTAAAATTAAATTTAATTTCAGTAATTTTTTTAGGATTATTAATGTTTTTCTTTTGATTCTTTGTATTTGTCATAGGAATATAATTCTAGCAAATTTTTGGTAAAATTAACACATGCAAATTGTAACAAAAACAGCCGAAGAGACAAAGGAAATTGCAAAAAAATTAGTTGAAAAAAACATAGAAAATGTTTGTGAAAAATCATTAATTTTTTTATTAACTGGAGAACTTGGAACAGGAAAAACTACTTTTACAAAAGGAATTGGAGAATATTTTGGTATATCAAAAATAATTTCACCAAGTTTTGTAATAAATTGTGAGTATGAAATAAAAAATAGTAATGTAAAAAAAATAAATCACTTTGATTTTTATAATTTAAAAGAAAGCGAAATTGATTTTATAGGACTTAATGAATCATTGATTCCAGGAAATGTTGTTGTTATTGAATGGCCAGAAAATTATAAAAATTTTTTAAAAATAGTTGGATCAAAAGGAAAAGTAATTGAAATAAAAATGGAACATGTTAGTGAAAATAAAAGAAAAATAACAATATGAAAATTTTAAGTATCGATACCTCGTGTGATGAAACATCCGTCGCTATAACAGAGGATAATAAAATTTTATCTAATATTATTTCTTCGCAAATTGCAATTCATAAAGAATGGGGTGGAGTTGTTCCAGCGCTTGCTAAAAAAGCTCATCAAGAAAATATAGACACAGTTTTAAAAGAGGCACTTGAAATAGCTGTCGCAGGACAGGACCCGTTTTTATTAAATGAAATTGATTTTATTGCTGTTACTCAAGGGCCTGGTTTGTCAGTTGCTTTAGAAGTTGGTATAAAAAAAGCCAAAGAATTAGTGACGCAATTTAATAAAAAATTAATTGCTGTAAATCATTTAGAAGGACATATTTATTCTGCATTTGTAGGTAAAGATAATTTTAAATTTCCATACTTAGTTCTTATTGTTTCAGGCGGACACACGTCCTTGGTTTTGTTTAAAGATCATTTAAGCTATGAAGTAATTGGAGAAACGCAAGATGATGCAGCCGGTGAAGCACTTGATAAAGCAGCAAAAATGTTAGGTTTAGGTTATCCAGGAGGAGCATTGATTGAAAAATTAGCAAAAAATGGAGACCCAAATTTTCATAAGTTTCCTCGTCCTATGAGAGCATCAAAAGATTTAAACTTTTCTTTTGCAGGTCTCAAAACTTCTCTCTTTTATTTTTTAAAAACATTATCAAAAGAAGAAATAGAAAAAAACATTAATAATATTTGTGCCAGTTATCAAGAAGCAGTTTTTGATACTTTGCAAATCAAATTAACTAAAGCCATAAATCAAACAGAAATAAAAAATATTTTGTTAGTAGGGGGAGTGTCGGCAAATAAAACCTTAAGAAATAAATTATCAGAACTTGTTAAAAAAAATAATGGAGAAATTTTATTCCCTGCAGAAAATGCTTTATATGGAGATAACGCTGCAATGATTGGAATAGCTGCATACTATTATGCTTTGCAAAATAAGTTTGTAAAAGATATTGATTCTCTTGATCGAATCCCAAGAATGGAGTTATAAAAAAGTGTGTCAGAGATGGGATTCGGACCCATGACCTATCGCTTATGAAACGATTGCTCTACCGCTGAGCTACTCTGACATTATAGATATAGTTAATCGTATATTATACAGTTTAAGTGATTATATTTGAAGTAATTATTTCCTCAACTTCTTCATAAGTATTCGCTTGTAACACCTTAATACGTAAATCACGTGCAAAATCAAAACTATTTATATATGCTGCAAAATGTTTTCGCATAGCAATAAAAGATCTGTTTGGTAACAATTTCATTTGCAATTTTGCATGTGTTAAGCACATTTTTAGCTTATCTTCTTTTGTAAGTAATACGCCTGAGGTGGACGAGTTTTGCTCAAAAAACCAAGGATTTCCAAAAACAGCTCGACCAACAAGTACACCATCTAAATTATATTTTTCAATTTTTTCTTTTGCGTCAATTATAGACTTAATATCTCCGTTGCCAAAAAATTTAATCCCATTTTCTTTACATATTATATTTGCAATGTTTATCTGATTCCAATCGGCAAAACCTGAATACATTTGTTTTAAAGTTCTACCATGAAGAGTTATTAAATCTGGTTTAGTTTTAACAAGTTCACTAATCCACTCACTAGTTATCGGAGTTTCATATCCAGTTCTTGTTTTTATAGAAACAGTAATTGTTGAATTTTTTTCTGAAACAGCTGTTTTAACTGCTTTAACAATTTCTTTTGCAAGATCTGGATTTTTAATAAGACCAGCGCCTTCACTTCTTTTTACAACTTTTTTTTGAGGGCAACCCATATTAATATCAACTCCATTAAAACCCATATCAATAATAATTTTTGTTGCTGTATAAAAATTTTCTGGCTTAGATCCAAATAACTGTGCGATAATTGGCTTTTCAATTTCATTAAAAATAAAATCTTCCTTAAGCTTATTAATATTTTTTACTATCCCATCAACATTAACAAATTCAGTAAAAACAACATCTGGTTTTGCAATCGATGCAATAAGATATCGAAAGGGTGCATCAGTATATCCATCCATAGGAGCAAGTCCAATAATATTTTTTTTTGAAAGCCAGTTTATCATTATTTATTTCTTTGTAAATGCTCAAAAATTGCTTCAGCCGCAACAGCACCTTCTCCGCATGCTGTAATTACTTGTTTAAATTTGTTTGAATTTGTAGTGATGTCTCCGGCTGCCCAAATATTTTCAACATTTGTTTTTTGTGATGCATCAACTGTAATATATCCTGCTTTATCAACATTTACTCCTAATTTATTCATAAGCATTTCATCAGGAACTGATCCGATTTCAACAAAAATTCCATCAATATCTAGTTCTTTATTTCCATTAATTTCTTTATCAAGAATTGCTTTTTGAAGTTTTATTTCTCCTTTTAATTCCAATACATTTGTGTTGTAAATAATATCAATTTTTGGATTATTTTTTGCTTGGTCAATCCATGCAACTTCACCTTTTAGGTTTTCACCTCTATATATTTGATAAACTTTTTCTGCAATATTGGCTAAATACAGCGATGCGGTTGTAGCAGCGTCACCACCTCCAACAACAATAACTTTTTTATTTCTAAAAAACATTGCATCACAGGTTGCACAATACGAAACTCCTTTTCCCAAAAAATCCTTTTCTCCAGAAATATTTAATTTTCTTCTTGTAGTACCAATTGATAGTAAAATATTTTTTGCAAGATAAGTTTTATTTCCAGAAATAGTTATTTCAAATAAGCTATTTTTTTTTGAAACATCAATTACTTTATTCATGATTGGATTTATTCCTAGAGCTTTTACGCTATTTTCCATTTTCATCATTAAATCCATTCCTGATATCTCAGTTTCAGATGGGTAATTACAAATTTTATGAGACGATGACATAAGTCCACCAGGCGCTTCTCCGATTAATAAATGATCTATTTTGTATCTTGATGCATAAATGGAGGCGGTGTATCCAGCAGGTCCAGTTCCAATAATAATTAAGTCGTAAATTTTATTATCCATATTTTATATATATTGATTTATAACGTATTTATTATATATAAAAATATTTTTTTGTAAATATACTAAGGGGGAGTATACGGAGT
>CAZWRH010000002.1:14739-44691 GCA_964636045.1 uncultured Gammaproteobacteria bacterium
AATGTCGGGGTGGGGAGAATCGGACTCCCTCCTCACGGTCCCAAACCGCGTATTCTACCGGTGAACTACACCCCGAAGTGAATAATATTATATCAAACTTTCTTGACAATTTTTCAATAATAAAATATGATATCAAAACTTAAAAATATTTTTTAGATGATGTCTATCGAAAATTTGACGCCAAGAGACAAAGTAATAAATTTTTTAGATCAATCAAGAAGTTCTTCTATTATTAAAGATAGTAAAACGATTCTTAATTCATCTCAAGCTCATTTTAAAGTAAGATCTTTTTTAAATTCGCTTCCAATTGATAATTCGGGTTTATCACAAATAGATGATGGAAAAGAAATTCTTAAAAAAAGAACAGAAAGAGAAATAATCAGTTCATTAATAGAGAAATATGGTTATGCAGGTACCATTATTGTTGGTTTTGCGCAAAGAAATAATCCAGAAAATATTGATCAATTAGAGTTAAATTTTCCTCATATTGGAAAAAACAAATTTTCTCAAAACAAATTAGCAGATTTAATAAATACAAATGGCTTAGTTAGTGTATATAAATATGAGCAGGCTAAAACTGAAAAGGAAAATTCTATTTTGTATAAAGAGAATAAATTGCAAAAAATACCAACATGTGTTGGTGAAATAAGAAATAACTTTCAGTTGTTCTTAATGAAGAAGTTGACTAAAAAAAATCAGAACCCTGAAGAGATGGTTTTTGGGATTTTTAAAGATCTGTTTGAACTTGAAAGTTTATATTCTGAAACCGAGTTTTGTTTTGATACAATCAAAAACCTTTCTCGAATTTTTATTTCTAAATATAATAAAGCATCAAAAAACGGTAAATATATGTTAATAAATAGTTTTTTTACAGAGGTAGATAGGAATTTGATTAATTAATACTCTTATATAATAAATCTATCGTTGATAATTTCATAAAAATTTTAGATAATATTCAAATGCAAAGCATCTTAAAAAACAATTTATATAATCATTATTTTAAAAGAATTGTAGATGTTGTTTTGTCTTTGGTGATTTTATTATTTTTTTCTCCAATTTGTATTGCTGTAGCAATCCTTATAAAACTTGATTCAAAAGGTCCTGTTATGGCTGATGTTCCTGAAAGAATTGGTTTAAATGGAAAGCTTTTTAAAATGTATAAGTTTAGATCAATGATTTTGAATGCGCATTTTTTACTTAGAAATAACGAAAAGTTTAAAAAATTATATACAGAATATAAAGCTGGAAATTTTAAATTAGTAAACGATCCTAGAGTAACTAAAATTGGTAAATTTATTAGAAAATATTCTCTTGACGAAATTCCACAGTTTATTAATGTTTTAAAAGGAGATATGAGTATTGTTGGACCAAGAGCATATTATCCAGATGAACTTCAAGAACAGCAAAGAAAATATCCAGATACAAAAAAATACATTACCAAGGTTTTATCGGTTAAGCCAGGTATTACTGGTTTATGGCAAGTGTCAGGTAGATCAGAGATAAACTTTGATAAAAGAATTGCACTTGATGCAGAGTACGTCGATAGTTTGTCACTTTGTAATGACTTATTGGTTATAATTAAAACTCCATACGCTATGATTAGCGGAAAGGGAGCAGTTTAAAAATTTAAATTCATTCAATAATGATCAAAAAGAAAAATAAAATAATCAAACCACTTTTAATTACTTTGGTATTTTTAGGAATTTTTTCATATTTTTTCCTTTATATTCCTTTTAACAAAATAAAAATTAAGGCGACTGAGGTTATGGCAGAAGCAACAAAAATGAAAGAAGCCTTAAAATCTAATAACATTGATGAAGTAAAACAAATTCTTGTGTTAACTCAAGGAAAATATCAAGCATTTTCCAAAGAAGCATCAGGTGTTTATTGGATGAGTTATATTCCATTTTTAGGTAATTACGTTTCTGATTTAAAAAATGGCGTAGTCGCTGGAGACAATATGATCAAAGCAGGTTTAACATCAGTAGATGCTGTGTCTCCTTATGCAGATTTGATTGGATTTAAAAAGGGATCTGCTTCTTTTATTGAAAGATCAGCTGATGAAAGATTGCATACTGCAGTTTTAACATTAGACAAAATGTTAGTTAAAGTTGATGATATTGCTATATATGTTGATAATGCAAGAAAAGCCTTGGATAATATTGATGAAAAAAGATATCCAACAAAAATTGGTAAAACTGAGGTTCAAGGAAAGATTAAAGATTTAAAAGATCAATTTAATGGTATGGCATCACTTTTTGTTGATGCAAAACCACTTCTTAAAAATATTCCAAGCATATTGGGAGCTGAAAAAGAAAAAACATATTTATTTTTATTTCAAAATGACAAAGAACTAAGACCAACTGGTGGATTTTTAACAGCTTATGCTGTATTTAAAGTTAAAGATGGTAAATTTAAAGTTGAAAAATCAACTGATATTTATAATTTAGATAATAGTATTAATCCAAAAACTCCAGCACCAAAAGAAATATTAACTTATCACAAAGGAGTTTATGAATTTAATATTAGAGATAGTAATTTGTCTCCTGATGTTGTTAAGTCACTTGAGTTATTTAATTCTCTTTATAAAAATAGTAGTGAGAGAGTTAATTATGATGGAGTATTTTTTATTGATACAAATGTTTTAGTTGATACTTTATCAATCTTAGGTGATACCGAAGTTAATGGAACTGTTTTTTCTGCAAGAAAAGATAAAAGATGTTATAACGTATGTTCTCAAGTAGTTTATGAACTTTTAGATCAGGTTGATAGACCAGTAAATTATATTAAAACTGATAGAAAAGGAATATTAGGGGATTTGCTTTATACAATAATGCAAAAGGCGCTTGGATTTTCTCCATCAAAATACTGGGGTAAATTATTTTCAGAAGTCATGATAAAGAACTTAAATGAAAAACATATTGTAATGTTCCTAAAAGATTCTGATTCTCAAAAATCACTTGAAAAAATTGATTTTGCAGGAAGAATTAATGATTATAGTGGCGATTATTTGAGTATTGTCGATACTAATTTTGCCGGTGCAAAATCTAATATGTTTGTTACACAAAAAGTAAAAGTTGAAACAAATATAAAGGGCGATGGAACTGTTGAAAAAACAGTTACAATTGATTATCAGAATAAATATCCTCACTCAGATTGTAATTTAGAAAGAGGAGGTTTATGTATGAATGCTACTCTTAGAGATTGGTTAAGAATTTATGTTCCAAAAGGAGCTAAATTAACTAGCTTTCAAGGATCTGAAAAAGCAACTAAAACTTATGATGATCTTGGAAAAACAGTCTTTGAAGGGTTTTTAAATATAAATCCAGAAGGCTCATCAAAAGTAGTTGTTAAATATGAATTAGCTCAAAAAATTAAAGAAAACGAATATAAAATATTAATTCAAAAACAAGCAGGTACATATAATAATGCATATGAAGTGTTATTGAATGGATCAACCTTGAAAAAATTTGAGCTTCTAAAAGATATTGAGATAAAAAAATAATGACAAGAACTTTTTCTGGAAAAGGATTTGTTTTATATAAAAAAAATCTTTTAAAAGATGATAAGTTGATTAGTATTTTTTCCGATAATTTTGGAAAAATTACTTGCTTTGCAAAAGGCATTAGAAAAATCACTAGTAAAAGATTGTCTCATCTTGAAACAGGTAATTTTATAAAATTTACCATATCAAAAAGAGGCGAATTTAATTATCTTCAAGAATCTGAAGTGATGTGGGGTTTTTCTAAAATAAAAAGTAATCCAGAAAAACTTGAAAAACTTTATACGGTTTTATTTATTCTTGAAAAAATACTTCCGCAGGATGAAAAGGAAATTATAGTTCTAGACAAGCTACAACTTTTTTTAAAAAAATTAAATAATAGTTTAGAAAACTTTAATAATCTAGATTCGTTTTTAATTGAGATTCTAATTCAGCTTGGATATTTAAGTAAGGACGAATCACAAAAACCATATTTTGATAGTATTAAATTTACCGAAAGTATTATTGGCCAAAAAATAAAAATTTAATTTTATTTATGTCAGTTCTTCGTATTCAGTTCCTTCAAAGCTTTCAACTAGTTTTTTTATTTTTGAGACTGATGTTTTTTTAGCAACCATCAATACATCTTTTGTGTTTACAACTAACATTTCGTCCAAATCAATACCAACAATTAATTTATCATTGTCGTAGTTGTAAATTAAGCTATCGCGACTATCTTTGATAAGAGTTTTTCCGTGAGTTACATTTTCTTCAATATTTTTTTCCAATGCTTCTTTTAAGGCTTCCCATGCGCCAACGTCAGTCCAGCCAATATCTTCATTTAAAACATAGGCTGCATGTTTATCAATTTTTTCTAAGACTGCATTGTCAAAATTGATAGGGGAGGTTTTTACATATTCCTCATTTAGTACTTTCTCGTAGTCAGGTGTGTTATAGCTTTTAACAATTTTTTCTATTGGTTCAAAAATTTCAGGTGCAAATCTTTCAAATTGTTTATAGATAAAGTTTGGTGTTGTAACGAAATATCCCAAATTCCAACAATGTTTCTGATCTGTAAAATAAATGTTGGCGGTTTCTTGATCAGGTCTATATTTAAAGTCCATAAATTCATATAAAGAAACGCCATTTTCTTTTTTTATCTCTGTTCCAAATTCAATCCAACCTAAGTTTTCGCTTGCAAATCTTGGTTTTTGTCCAATAAAAACAATTTTCTCTCCTTCTTTTTTAACTATTTCTCCAGCAGTTAAAATTAGTTTTTTAAACATTTCTACATTTTTTACTAAATGATCGCTCCATAAAATAAGCACTGGTTCATTTTCATCAATATTTTTTAGGATTCCCATTAAAAGCGCGACAGCAGGCCCAACATCTTTTTTCATTGGTTCGCCAATAATGTTTTTATCAGGAATTTCTGGAAGTTGTTTTTTTATTAAGTCCCAATATTTTTTTCCAGTTGAAATATAAATATCTTCTGGTTTAAATTCTGGCATTAATCTTTCGATGGTGAGTCTTATTGTGGATTTATTATCAATCATTTTTTCAAATTGTTTTGGAGATTTTTTTCTGGATAATGGCCAAAGTCTAGTTCCTGCACCACCGGCAAATATTACTGCTTTCATATTGTATTTATATTTTTAATAAAATTTTTAATTTTTGTCTCAAATTTTTCAAATGAAAATTTTTCTAAAGTATTATTTTTTTTTAAAAAACACTTTATAGTGTATGACATAGAATCATACTTTTCAATAGCTTCATTTAATGATTTTTCATCTTGTTTGTCAAAAAATATTCCTGTTTTATTTTCAATAATTATATCTTGAGTTCCACTATTTTTATAGCTAATTACAGGAGTTTTAAAAAAAATTGATTCAAGGGCAGTATATCCAAAATCTTCTTCTTGAGGCATTATTAATGCTTTAGCATTGCTATAACAATAGGATAATTCGCTATCGGTTATATTCTCATAAAAATATACATTACTATTTGATATTTCTTTTAAATATTTTGCTTTACTTCCAGAGCCTACAATAACTAAATTTTTTTTATTTTTATTAAATGTTTTTATGGCAATGTCAATAGATTTATATGGTTCAAGTCTTGAGACAATAAGAAAATAATCATTTGGTAAGGTGCTTATTTTTTTAGAACAAATGTTTTTCCAGTAGTTAAAATCAAAGGGTGGATGAATAACTGTAGAGTCTTTATTATAAATTTTATTTATTTTATTTTTTATTAGACTAGAAATAGATATATAGTAATCTGGTCTATTAGAGATGATTAAGTCCCATTTTTTTAAACTTTCTATATAAAAAAATAAAATTTTTCTTATTAATGTATTTAAATATTTGTTTTTTTCAATCCATAAAAAACGAGTTGGTGAAAGAGCAATTGAAATGTGGGTAGTGGTTGGCTTAGTAATAATTGATTTTGCAAAGGATGATGAAATAGAAATTACTAAATCATATTCAGAAAAATCAAATGACTCGAAAGCATAAGGATAAAATGGCACAGACAAGACTCTATTCTTTTTAATAAAATCAGGAAGTTTTTGAATAAAAGAGGTTTTTATATTTAAGCCTCTAACCCATTTTGCCTTTTCTATATCGCAATACGAAGAAAAAAAATCAGCATGAGGAAAAATTTTTGCAAGTTGAATGATCATTCTTTCAACTCCTCCCCACTTATCAAACCAATCATATACTATTGCAACTCTTGGTTTTTTATTCATAAATATTTTTTATAAATTTTTCCTGTTTCAATAGCCATTTTCTTAAAGGAAAATTTTTCAAAGAAAGTATTTTTGTTTAAATTTATTTTTTTTGCAGAAAAGCTTTTAATTTTTTCTTGAATATCTAGAACAGAATTTGGGTCAAATTTAATAAAATTATTTTCTAATATTTCATTAAAGATTGGAATATCTGATGCAATTACTGGGCAATCAAAGTACATAGCTTCTATTGGAGGTAGTCCAAACCCTTCTGAAATTGATGGAAATATTAATGCTTTTGCGTTTTTATAAAAAAATATTAAATCATCAGGAGTTGCATTTTTAAAAAATAAAATTTTATTTTGCATTTTATTTTTTAAAACGAGATTTTTTATTTTTGCAGAAAAATAATCCTCTTTTCCAATCAAAATCAATTTTGAATCAATTTTTTTAAAAGCCTCAATTAATTTCTCTATATTTTTATGAGGATAGAAGTTTCCTACATAGATAAAAAAATTATTGCCAAAAATATTTTTTAATTTTATTTGGTTATCGGTATTTGGGTTGTTTAAAAAAACATCCGATAATCCTTCGTAGGTTACAGTTATTTTTTCTAAATATTTTTTACCAAAAACTTCTCCAATTTGTATTTTTACTGTATTTGAAGGAGTGATTATTTGCTTAGCCTTTTTAATGGCATTTTTTAAAAGTAATTTATAAATAAAATGCTTAATTTCGTAAATTAATAAATTTTTTGTACTGGCCTTACCAGTTTTGAAAAAAAATGGAGTTAGATCGTGAATTGTTATGATAAATGGCTTGTTATAAAAATATGGGTAAGAAAAATATGTAAAATGCATTAGATCTAAGTCATCTTTATTTATTTGATCTAAAAAATTTATTTGTTCACTAAAACTGTGCCATCTAAATGGGCTTTTTTTATAATCATAAATAATATATTTAACGTCTTTATCATAAGGCAGATTGCTAAGTAAATTTTTTATATATGTACCAACTCCTGTTTCATTGATAAGTCTTGCGTCAATACCAATTTTTTTCATAATCTTAGTGTTTTGATTTTAAATCAATAAAAAAGTAGATTAGTTTATTAAAAAAATCTGGATATTCTTTTGAATAATGTTTTTTATAAAAAATTTTCATTGCTTCATAAAATGCAATATTTGTTTTTTTTGCAGTCTTTTCAAAATCACTTTTTAAACCGCTTTGATTTTTAAGATGTAAAACCTGATAATAAGGAAAATAAATTATTTTAAATCCTAGTTTTTTTATTCTTAAAGACATATCCAAGTCTTCACCGTACATAAAATATGTTTCGTCAAATCCTTGTATCGCTTCCATTATTGAATTTCTGGTAAAGTAAAATGCGCCAGTAGGAGAGTCAATTTCGTGGGTATGGTTTAAATCTTTATAGGTTAAGTGATATCCTCCAAAATATTTATTAACTCCTGGTATTTTTTGAGTAATTTTTTCAAGTTTTGAAAAATAACAAAAAGATCTCCAAGGAGTTGGGAAACCTCTGTGTGATGCTGGGTCAATATTTTTATCTGATAACATTACTTTTACTGTTAATACTCCAATTTTTTCATCTTTTTCAAAATAATTAATTATTTTAGAAAAATTAACATCTGTTACTATTACATCAGAATTTAGAAGAAGAATGTATTTACCCTTTGCTTTTTGAATACCTATATTATTTGCCTTTCCAAAACCGAGATTTGACTTATTATAAATATAAGATGTTTTTGAGTTTTCAGTAGCATACTCTTCAAAAAAATCTTTTGATCCGTCAGTTGATGCATTATCTACTAATATAATTTCGTAATTAATATTTTTATTTTCCTCATTTTCTAAACATTTTTTTAGGGATTCAATTACTTTTTTTGTAAGTTCTTTTGTATTGTAATTTAGAATAATTATAGATAGATCCATAAACATTAATCATTATATAATATATGTATGGTGAAAAAAAATATTTATTTAATATTTTTGGCAATAATATCTTTAGTAGTTATTTTTTATAACTTTCCAAACTATCCAAAAAACATCGCCCATGATGAAACAGAAATTGTAAGAGCTGCATTAACGCTTGTTGATAAACCATTTACTATTTTTACTCCAGAAGCTGATGGTCATACAACTTTATATTTATATACACTTATTGGGTCATTTAATCTTTTTGGATTTAATAATTTTGCAATGCGCTTGCCAGTTGCATTAGCTTCTTTTTTTAATATTTTATTATTTTATTTAATTTTAAATAAAGTTTTTGATTTAAAAAAATATAAAGAAGAAATTATTTTTACTATTAGTATTTGTTTATTGAGTTCTCATTGGTTTATTAATTTTGCTCGTTTTAGTTTTGAAATTCCATTTTTATTATTTTTAGAGCTTATTTCTTTATATTCTTTATTAAATAAAAAATATATTTTGTCTGCTATTTTTTCAGGATTAGCTTTTAATTCTTATCAACCTGGTAGAATTTTTTTTCTAGTTCCAATTTTTTATTTACTACTTAATAAAGAATATAAAAGGATATTTCAATTTTTAATTATATTTTTTGTTGTAATAACTCCTTTAACTATTCATTTATTTTTAAATAAAGGCGATGACGTAAGAGTAAGGCAGCAGTTATATTTTGCAAACAATGAGTTGTCTTTAGATAAAAAAATTGATTATTTTTCTCAAAATATTTTAAATAATATTTTTTTGTTTACTGTAAGAGGTGATGGAAATGGTAGACATAATTATCCAGACAAGCCTGCAGTAAATCCAATTTTATTTTTATTTATGTTGATTGGTTTTGGTAGTGCAATATTCAATTTTAAAAATAAATTTAATTTAATGTTTATTTTTTATTTTATTGTAGCCATGTTTCCAACAATGCTAACAATTCCAGGAGAGAATCCTAACATGTTAAGAACATATACGGCGTTACCTTCTATATTTTATTTTATTTTTTTAGGAATAATTTTATTTATTAATTTAAAGAAAATAAATAAAAAAATTTTGATAGGAATATTATTAATGCTTTTTTTTATATCAACATATAAGGAATTAAATACTTATTTTATTGATCAAGCAGAAGTTTTTAAAAAATCTTTTGAATATTCAAAAAGTATAAATGAGTTTTATTATTTCAGATAATAAGGTTTGGGTTTTAGGAGAGGTGGGTGCGAATAATCTGCACAAATTGTTTTATTAACTGCTAAGAGCAATTAATAAAATATAATTTTATGCAAACTGTTGCATTGATCCCACCAATCCCTTATAGAGAATAAATTATTCAAGATTAACCGTGAACATTCCATCTTTACAATCAAAGACAATATCAAATCCATATTTGATATTAGATGCATAATGAGATACATACTTAAATAGTTCTGAATTAACAATTATTCGCAAAGCTTCATCTTTGTTTTTTAAAGATCCACTTCTTATTGTTAATCTTTTGTTTTCATCAACTGAAAAGTAGCAAGTTTCATCACAAAGTAAATATGCGATTTCCTTATCAAGTAGCCAGCTTATCGGAGCACTAATCCTCGGTCTGATTTTAAACATCTTTCTAATTAGTCGCAATATAATCACTCCTTAATTTTTTTAGTTTTCTTTTCTAATATTTCCGATAATAACATCTTTTAGTGTTCCATCAATAACGCTTATTAAGGATGAAAATTCTATTTTTGATTGTGGTTCTAATAGATAAAATATATTTTCTATATTCGCTATAACGACTGGGTTACTTTTGATAATCTCGGCTGGAGTAGTGGCATCAACGTTTATTCCATTCCCTAAACGAACTGTTTTGACTGTGAAATTTCTTTCAACTTCAAGCTCAGAAACTGTTCTTTCGGCTATGATTGATATTTTAAGATCAAGACAATATTGACTAGCCAAGTATTTTTGGAATTTTTTATCCTTAAGAATTGCGGATGTAATAAAAATTTCTGGAGGTGGGTTTTTCCAATTCCAAGATTGAAATTTAGTTACTAACTTCTCAATTTCGGTTTCCATTTTTTCTGCAAGCTCTCTCTTTCTTTTTTCTTCCACGACAATTTCCTCCTTATAAATTTATTTCTCTTATAGATTTTGATTGATAGCTTTTAGAAACATTTTTTAATGGTATTGCTAAATATGCAGTTTCTCCATTTGTATTTTTGTATCTGGCTTCAATTCTGATTTTCCAAATTTGTCCCTTTTGAACTTTGGATTTTAATCTATTTAGTATCTCCACCTTTTCTTCAAGTTTTTTTTCGTCAACCGATGAAACTTCCTTGTTTGATAAAATAATTACAATTAATACATCTCCAATAATCATGGTTAATATCTCCTTTACTCTCTATATTTTAACGAACAAATTAATATATATTGAAAACCTATTAAAGTTTTTTAGTAGGTTTGTACATGACAGCAAATGTCAAGAATAAATATTAAATTTATAACCGATAGTATATCAAAAAATACATGAATAATCTAATGTGGTATGTTATCTAAATAAAGCAGCACGTCCTAGAGAATAGTGTAGATCTTTTTCTCTTCGTTCACCGATTATTTTTGCAGGAACTCCGCCAACAATAGCGTATGGTGGAACATCTTTTGTAACTACAGCAGCGGCTGCAATAATAGCACCTTTACCTATTTTTACACCAGGCAAAATTATTGCTCGTGGACCAATAAATACATAATCATCTATTTCAACAGGAGCAATTATTGGAGAGAAGTATTTATCATTAATGTTGTGTTCGCTGTTATAAATCATAACCTGAGAAGCAATGTCAACATGATTGCCAATAATTAGTTTATCGCGTCCATCTAGAATAGAGAATTCGCCAATAATAGTATCTTTTCCAATTGAGATATTTCTTGGGTTGTAGAATCTACAATTAGTGTGAATAGTAGAGCCACTACCTATTTTTATACCAGACCACATTGCAAATAAATGTCTAAAATTATGTGAAGGAATTTTGAAAATACAATGTAGAAAAAAAACATTAAATTCTAACCCTATAGTTTTAAATCTATTAACAACTTTTACAATTATTTCCTTAATAGTAAGAGTTTTTCCATGTTTGTCTTTCATATTGCTTTATTTAAAACTTCTAAAGTTTCTTTTCCACATTTTTCCCAACTAAATAATTTTACTCGATTTAAACCTTTTTTAACAATTTCTTGTATTTTCTGTTTATCTTCTAATATGATTTCTATTTTTTCAGCTATTTCATTTTCGTTTTCTGGGTCAAAGTATAAAGCTGCGTCTCCTCCAATTTCAGGCAGTGACGAGGTGTTAGAAATTGCAACTGGGCACTCATAGCTCATGGCTTCTAAAACTGGTATACCAAAACCTTCATATAGTGATGGCAAGACTAAACCTTTAGCATTTTTATATAATCCAACAAGTTCTTCGTTTGATACAAAATCTAAATGAATAATTCGTTTACTTAGGTTATTAGAAATTATTTTTGTAAATACTTTTGAATATAACCAGCCTCTTTTTCCAGCAAGTAATAATTTTAAGCCAGGATATTTATCCTTTATTAAAATAAATGCATCAATTAGCTTATTTAAATTTTTTCTTGGTTGAATAGTCCCTACATACAAAATATAGTTTTCAAAATTAGGAAGTATTTCGCTAGAATGCTTTTTTTCAAAACCATTGTAAATAACTTGAATTTTGTTTTCATCAATTTTGTAGAACTTTATGATATCTGTTTTTGTATTTTTTGAAACTGCAATAATTTTTTTAGATTTGTTAATGCTGTTTTTTGTCCAATTAACCAATTTAAATAAATCTTTTTTCAAAAATTCATTTTTAAAATAAAAATATGACAAATCATGAATTGTTGTAACTATTGGAACAGGACAAAAGCGAGGTGAGTAATGAGCAGGTGAAAAGAATAAATCAATTTTTTTATTTATATAAAGTTCAAGTGGTAAAAAAAACTGACTCCAAAGGATTGGTCCTTTAATAATTTTATATTTAAAAAAAGCATTTTCACTTGGCAACTCATTTCTTTTTTCTTTTTGTAAATAAACCAAAAATTGATTATCTTTATTGGCAACTTTTGAAAAATATTCAAGCAACTTTTTCGTATATACGGATACTCCAACTTTTTTTTCAACATTAGCTTCGTTTCCGTCAATTCCAATTATCATATAAGTTCTTTAAAAACTTGTAAAAAATTCTTATAAAATTTTTCGCTAGAAAAATCTTTAGCTCTAGACAATCCTTTTTCTTTTATTTTATTTCGCAGGCTTTTATCACAGTGCATTCTAATGATTGCATCTTTAATTGATTTAGTATCATATGGATCAAATAATTCCGAGGTATTTTCACCAATCTCTTTTAAAGAAGAATTGTTTGAACAAGCAGTTGGGCAACCCATAATCATTGCCTCAACTAGAGGATATCCAAAGCCTTCATAAATTGATGGCATAATAAAAAACTCAGCATTGCTATATAGGTTATATAACTTTTCATCTTCAACAAATCCAAGCATTTTAATGTTTGGATTGTTTATATATTTATCAAGATTTAGTTTTTGTGAATTAGTTTCCCAACCATTTGGTCCAACTATATATAAATCTAAATCAGAAATATTTGCAGCAACAAATGCTTCAATTAGTTTATTTAAATTTTTTCTAGGTTCAAGTTTTCCTACAGTAATAATATAAGGTCGAGTATTATTTGTTTTTAAATTATTTTTAAAATATTTTTTATCAATTTCTACAGCAGGATATATAACTTTTATTTTTTCTTCATTTATTTCAAAAATTTCAATTAAATCATTTTTTGTTGAGTAGGAATCTGCAATAATTAAGCTACTTTCATTCTTTACCCATTTTAATCGTCTTGTTTGAACATCAATTATTTTTTGATCAACTGTTTCAGAATATTTTTTAAAAATTAAATCATGAACTACGGTAACTTTTTTGGCTTTACTTGGTGGCTCTGTCCAGTCAGAAGTAATAAGAATGTCTTGTTTTCCAATAAACCAGTCGATTGAAAAGATATGTAATTTATTCCATAAAAAATCTTGAATATAAGATGATAAATATGGACGAGATTTAATTATATTTTTAAAATACGTATATGAATTTGTTTTATCGTAAATATCAAAAGCATTTTTAAGGTTTTTTAGATATCTTGAAACACCAGTTCCCTCATATACTATTTGAGAAATATCAATAGCAATCTTCATGGATATATTTTACCAATTTTTGAACGATAAGTCATTTATCTTCTAGTGTCAAAATCTTTTGGTAATTCAAATATTACCGTTTCAGTTGAGTCGCAGTTTTGCTCTTGAATTTTTTCATGAAACCCATTTGGGTCATAAACATTATTACGAGAAGCTTCGTTGGTGATTACTCTTCTTTTTAAAGTAGTTGTAGCTTCTATTGTTGTTTTATTTTGTTGATTTTCATTATTTGGTTCTTTAAAATCTCTAAAATATTCTTCTTGATTAGTGTTAATTGCTTTACTATTTCTGATCATTCTGACTGTCTCCTTAAGTCCCATATATTTATATTAAAAAAATTTATAAATTATTTTAACTTAACAATTGCTTGTCCATTCATAATTATCTTAACATTTGGATTTGTTTTTGCTTCAATAATTTTTTCTTTTGAAGGATACATAATTATCGTATTTGGTAATAATCTTTGGAGTTCTAAATTCATTGGTAAAAGTTTTTCTTTCATATTACTTTTTTTTAGTATTAATTGTTTTATTATAAATGTTTTCTAAAAGTTTTGTTAGAGCACTATAGCTATATTTTTCCTCAATTAATTTTCTAGCATTTGATCTTATTGAGTTATATAAAGTTTTATCAGAAATTAATTTTTTTGAAAGTGTTACAAAGTCGTGTTCCTCTTTTACTATCAAAACTTCTTTGCCGTTTTCTGCCGCAAGCCCTTCAATTCCAACTTTTGAAGATATAACTGGAACTCCTGCTGCCATAGCTCCCAAGACCTTAAGTCTAGTTCCTCCTGGACCTTTAATTGGTGCTAAAAAAATAGTAGCTTCCTGATATATTTTTTTAACTAATTCAATATCTTGATTTTTTATATCAATTATTTTTACTCCTTTATTTTCTAAATCCTTAATTTTGTCGGCGTTTTGACCAGCTATATAGCAAGTAGCATCAGGAATTTCTGATTTTATTTTTGGAAATATTTTTTGGGCTAATATTTGAGCAGCTTCAATATTTTGTAACCAAGAAAAATTTCCTTGATATAAAAATATTTTTTTAGAAATATCTTTTTTTTCTTGATACGCATTCATTAAGTCTTCACCAGCTCCATTTGGAACAACAGCAATTTGAAGACTAGATATAATTTCAAGCATTTTTTTTCTATCTGATTCAGAGACAGTTGCTACAAGATCGGCTTTTTTCCAATAATATTTTTCCCATAGTTTTAGTTTCCAAATATCAAATTGTAAAAATGGAATTAAAATTCTTTTTATACCTGATAAAGAATTAACAAAGTGTTGGTAGACTTGGTATTCAATTGTTTGTTCAACTAAAAGAGTAGGTATATTTGTTTTTGGAATATGAGGCATTATGTAAAAAGTTTCAGCATGGATTAAATCATAACTATTATTTTTTAACAAATTCTCAACGGTATTTTTAGCTTCTAAAGAATAGTTTCTGACTACTAAAAAAGGAAAGTATCCAAAAACTGCTTTAAAAATATTTTTTACAGTCCAAGGACTTTTAGAGCGTTTACATGGATATATCTCTTTACAAAAGCTTTTTAATTCTTTTGCCATATTCTTTTCTTCCTCGGTTTTAACAAGTGACACTAAAGTTACCTCATTATTTTTGCTTAGATTTTTAATCAAATTAAAGGATCTAACTTGTCCGCCAGAGGATGGAGGATATGGAAGATAAGGTGTAAGCATCAAAATTTTCATAAATATATTATATTACAAAAACTAAGAGATAAAATAACCTTGAATAAATAATAAAAATAAAATTGACTGAAGAATTGCAAATAAAATTATTATTGTTTTTTTTATAAATTTGTTATCAAGGTTTGCTAGAAATAAAAAAACTGAAATCGAAAAAAGAGCATACCTAGGAACAGAAGAAAAGGTTCCTGTTAGGGTAGGTAGAATAATATTTAAAAAAGAGAATATGTTTATAGATAATAGAAAAAAATTCATTTTTTTTTCTTTTAAAATTTTTATTAAATCAAAGATTAGAATAGAAATAACAAAAATAAAAAAAGAAAATTCTATAACTGAAACAAAATATTGAAAGTTCAACTGTGCCGTAAAAAATATTTTTAAATATCTATAAACTACTTGAAAAGGAAGTATTAAGTGAGTTGATCTATTGGCTCCAAATGCTGGTTGTGATGTAAAAAAATAAAAAGCATTTCCGTATTTTATATATAAAAATAACATATAAGAAAAAAGCCCTGCAAACGGTAAAAAAATATAAAAAAGTTTTTTATATTTTTTTTCTTCAAAATAAATTTTTATTAGAATAGGAAGAGATAAAAAAATTCCGATTAATCTTGTTGATGATGAAAATCCTGCCACTATGCTAGATAAAAAATATTGTTCCTTTTTTAAAAAATATAAGCTTATTGTAAAAAACATAAAAAATAATCCTTCGGTATAGGCAACATTAAAAAAAAATGAAGTAGGAAAGCATAATAAAAAATAAAATACCCAAGAAATATTTTTTTTATTAAAGATGATTTCTAGTAGTTTTTTTAGATAATAAATTCCTATTAAAAAACAAATATTAGAAATAAAAAGTCCAGCAAATAAATTATTTTTAATAATTGGCTTTAAAAAATGAATTAGGATTGGATAAAGAGGAAAATATGCTTGTTGCCATTGTCCATATCCTCCTTGGGCAATTTTAATATATTGGATTCCATCAAAATTTCCAAAAGAATAAATAAATTTTGGTATATCAAGCATTTTTAATGATTCAATATATGGAAAAAAACCAGAGTAAATAATGATTTTATCAGCAAAAAAAGCAATCAAGAATAAAAATAAAATTTTTGCAAGCAGTAAGGCAGTATATTTTTTCATTAAAGCTTGAATAAATAAAAACTCTCGTTTTCAAATATTAGTTCAAAGTCTTTTTTCATTTCTGCTCCAGAGTCTTTGTTATATGTTACGTAATATTGCATTCCTTGTTTTTTTAGTGTTTCAAAATCTCCAATTTTTGCAGGAAATCCTTTTCTATCAGATAAATACAAAAGAGTAGTGTCACCGAGAGTATCAGTTACTACTTTACTATCAACATCTGTTAGAGTATTTATGATTTTTCCTATTTTGACAAGATTATCGCTATATGAATAAAAATCTTTAACTTGAAAATATGAAAATAAAAATGATGCGACAAAAATTCCAAAAATAATTGGATATGATAAAAATGGAGATATAAATGTTTTTTTATCACCGGTTATTGCACTAATACCAACTCCTGTAAAAATAGCTAGCGCAGGTAGAATTATGGTTTGGTAATAATCATGTTGAACATTTCCTCCTTGAAAAGTAAATAAATATAAAGTTGCTGATAAACCAATTGTCGAAAGTAAAAAAGAATTTTTTGGTTTTTTGAATATGCCTAAAAGTAAAAAAACTAATAAATAAGAACCCATGATTAAATTTGCGATTCGTTCATAAAATATCCAACGAAAAAAAGCTGGTCTAAAAAAGATTTCTTTTAATCCTTCATATGTGTTTACAGATGTGATTAGCCAGTCGGATGATGGTATTCCTTCTGGAAAATGTGATATCCAGTACCTCCATAAAAAAAATGGAATAGTAGCTACAATAAAATAAAAATAAAAACTAAATTTTTTTAAAAAACTCAATTTGTAAATTGAATAAAAAATATAGACCAAACTTAGAAAATAAAAAACAACTGTTGGTTTAGTTAAAATAGATAGCCCTGCAAAAATAAGAGAAACTATATAAAAAAACCAATTTTTTCCATCAGCTTTTTTAAATAAATATAAAAAGAAAATTGCTATAAAAACAAGTGAGGTTGCATTCATATCAGGTAGTATTACGCGCGAGTAAAAAACAAAAAAAGGCATTAAAGAAAATGTTAAACTACCAAAAAAAGCAGCAACTCTTCCTTCCTCGAAAAGTAATAAAAAATAAAGAACCGCAATAATAAATAATGAGAATATTGCTGTAACCATTCTGCCAGTTGTTTCAAGTGAAAATAGTGGAAAGTACTTATAAATAGCTCCATATAATGCGTTATAAAAAGGAAACTCTACAAATCTATATCCTTGAAGATTTAGTGATCCAGTTCCAATGCTTGATAGATCATCGTATTTTGGATATAACAAATCAAAATTACCTGATTTTACATAATTTCTAGCTACCGCTGCAGTATCAGCTTGTCTCCATGAATGATGATCAGCAACAGGTGCGTCAATATTATATAGTCTAAAAATAAGAGCTAAAATAATTAGAAAACCCAATAAGAAAAAATCAAGTTTTGAAAAAAAAGTTGTTTCGGATTTTACTTTATTTTTCATTTGTTCTTAAAAAGATTTGGAATTGATAAGTAGGCAACAAAGATTCCCATTACCCACCAGAATGTATATGCAACTTTTGATGCTTCAAAAACATCGATGTAACTTGCATTAACTAAAAGTCCAAATATTCCAAATAAAACCCCATAAAAAAGAGGTTGTTTTTCTTTTTCAATAAGAATAATTTTGTCAAAAATAAACTTAGCAATAACAAAAATTATATTCATAAAGCTTAAAAATCCAAGAAGTCCAAATTCTCCAATCCATCTTAAAAAATCGTTATCAGTACTTTCTGTGATTGAGGAAGGGCCTGTTCCAAGAAGAGGATTTTTCAAAAAGGCTTTAATTGCTCTTGGCCATTCAACCTGAAGCCTTGTTGTAAAAGAAATATCATACACAACAGATGAAACTGGTTTTGCAGATGCAGATAAAGAAGCAATCATAGCTGCTTCTTCAGTTGCAGTTAGGATTCTACCACTGTGAGTGGCATCTTGCTGGATTTGATATTTGATAGCAGCAATTTTTGCCTGAAGTGCTTTTTGATCTTCTTGATTTTCGCCATCAAGTTTTACAAAAACGCTTCCCGGTGGAAGATCGGTACTGCCAGGTTTTTGTGGTATAAAAGCTTGTCCAGTTTTTTCATTAATAAAAATTTGCTTAACTTGAAATGTTCTATTAAATCTTTTAAACATTTCTTTGTCTAAAAGCATAAAACCAATAGTAAGAGCAACTAAAAAAACCAGCATTTTTGGCTTTTTTAGGAATACTAAGAAAATTGCTATAGCAAGAAGGTATGCAATAAAAGAAATTCTTGATGCAGTTAATACTAAAACCAAGACTGATAAGCAAAGATTTATAAATAAAAAAATATTTCCTTTTTTAAGGTCATCTTTTTTAGATAAAATTGCCCCAACTATTATTGGAATAAGTAGTACTAAAAAAGCAGCTAAGTCATAGTGTCCAGCAAAGGTAGAAGATAATCTAGCTTCAGGTGTTAAAAACAATAAATGACCTCTTGCAAATTCTGGATTCATTGTTTGAACAGCTGGAAAACCTAAAAATTTTTGCCCAAGTCCATAAATATTTATTAAAAATACAGACCAAATCAAGCTCCAAAACATTAATTTAAAATCTTTAAAAGACTTTATGGTTGCACCAGCAATAAAAAATACAATCATGTACTCAAATCTTCTTATAGTGTGTAAAAATCCAAGGTGTGGAAACTCCATTGTTTTGGTAATAAATATTCCTGAAAGGTAAGCTAAAAAAATTATTACCCAAAAAATTAAAAAAGTTTTAAGAAAAGAAAAATTTATTGTTACTTTTTTTCTTAATAGCTGAATTGCAAAAGTTAAAATAAAAATTCCTAAAAATAAATCGTCCAATCTAATGTAAATATTAGAATATGGAACAGGTCTAAGTGGAAATTTTGGATAAAGAGGAATTAAAAAAATAAAAAGTGCAGATAAAAATTTTAAAAAATTATCATCAATATTTTTCCACAATTTTAAGAGCTTCTCCATATGTGTTTATTAAATAATTATTATTTATAATTTTGCCGATGTAAAGGGCAAACATTGCTTTTAATTTTAACATAACTTTTAAAATATAAATTTCGCTGTTGGAATAGTGTTTCCTGTAAAAAAATAAAAATCCTTTATAAACATTTAGTATAGGAGCGCTTCTACCACCTGATGAAATAGCACCATGATGTATAAATTTTGCCGCAGGAAAAAAAGTTGTTTTATAACCTTTTTCTTTTGCACGGTATAGTAAGTCTACTTCTTCCATATACATAAAAATATTACTATCAAATCCACCTAATTCGTTAAAAAAATCTTTTTTTGTCATGATACATGCTCCTGATACCCAATCAACATTTTTTATTTTGTTAGGACTATATCTTGTTAATCCCCAGTAGTCTCCTCGTAAAAATAACGCTCCAAATACAATTGGTAGTGAATAAAAAGGAGCAGCAGATGGTTGGTCTGTCATATCGCTATTTAAGAGTTTAGCACCTAAAAATTCGTTTCCAGTAAAGTTTTCGGTATAGTATTTATACATTTTTGATATTGCATCATCTATTACTTCGGTATCAGAATTTAAAAGTAATAGAATTTTTCCTTTTGCATATTTAACAGCTTCGTTATTTCCCTTCCCAAATCCAATATTTTTGTGATTATCAATAAACTTTATTTCTGGGTATTTTTTTAGCAAAGTCTTTGATCCATCATTTGATCCATTGTCAAAAACTATTACTTCAAATTTTATATTTGAATTATTTTTGAAAGATTCAAATACCGTATCTAAACATTTTTTTGTAATATTTTTTGTGTTGAAGTTAACAATAACAATTGAAAGATCCATAATTAAAAGTATATTATATAATTATTGAATTATGAATAAATCTGCTTCACTTGAAAAAATCACAGCTCTTGCAAAGCGTAGGGGATTTGTTTTTCCATCATCTGATATTTATGGAGGACTTGCAAATACTTGGGATTTTGGGCATTATGGTACGTTACTTAAAAATAATTTACGTGATTTTTGGTGGAAAAGATTTGTATTAGATCGTACCGATATGGTTGGACTTGAAGCAAGTACAATTCTTAATTCAAAAGTGTGGGAAGCTTCAGGACATACTTCATCTTTCACAGATGCTTTAATAGACTGTAAAAATTGTAAAAACAGAACTCGTGCTGATCATTTAATTGAAGATAATGTTAAAGATTTAAAAGTTGAAGGATTGTCTGATAATGAGTTAAATAAAATAATTCAAGAACATAAAATAAAATGTCCAAAATGTGGATTGTCAGATTGGACTGATGTTCGTAAATTTAATTTACTTTTTGAAACTAAAATGGGAATTATTGAAGGAGATAAATCAACAGTTTATCTAAGAGGTGAAATTGCACAAGGAATATTTTTGAACTTTAAAAATGTTTTAAATACGATGAGGGTAAAATTGCCATTTGGAATTGCACAACAAGGAAAAGCATTTAGAAATGAAATTACACTTGGTCAATTTGTTCACAGAAGTATTGAATTTGATTTGATGGAATTTGAATATTTTATAAAACCTGAAGAATGGGAAAAAACTTTTGAATATTGGCAAAAAAAAATGTGGGATTTTGCTAAAGAAATTGGAATTGATGAAAAAAATTTGCGATGGAGAGAACATGAAGAATTTGAAAGATCTCATTATTCAAAAAGAACTGCAGACATAGAGTATGAATATCCTTTTGGTTTTAAGGAAATGTTTGGTCTTGCTTATAGAACTGACTTTGATCTTTCTAATCATTCAAAAAATAGTGGAAAAGATTTGACGTATTTAGATCCAAAAACAAATGAAAAATTTATTCCACATGTAGTTGAGCCAACATTTGGATTATCAAGACTTGCTGGAATAATTTTGTTTGATGCATATCGTGAAGAAGAAGTAAATGGCGCAACTAGAACTTTTTTAAAACTTAATCCAAAAATTGCACCAATAAAAATTGCTGTTTTTTCACTTCAAAAGGATGAAAAGCTTACATTACTCGCAAAAACAGTTTTTGACGACTTAAAATCAAACTTTGTTTGTGAATTTGATAATAGTGGTAATATTGGAAAAATGTATAGAAGACAAGATGAGATTGGAACACCATATTGTGTTACGGTCGACTTTGAAAGTTTAACTGACAATTGTGTGACGATTAGAGATCGTGATACAATGAAACAAGAAAGAATTAAAATCTCTGATTTAAATAAATTTATTAGTGAGAAGTTAAAATAATTAAAATTTAAAAAATATGGAAATAAAAAATATTCAAAATAAAAAATATATTATTGGTGGGGTAGTTTTTTTTGCATTTTTATTAATAGTTGGCTTTTTTATGATGTCTGGTTCAAAGAAGACAACAGAGGAAACTTCAAAAAAAGATGTATTACCAGTTTCTGAAGTTATTCCAACAATTGATAGTAGTGTAAAGGTAGATTTAGTATCTCAAAAATCTAATAAAGAAGTTTTATTAACTATAAAAGATATTCCATCAGGAACAATTGATATAGAATATGAACTTTCATATTTAGCAAAAAAAACACTTCCAAAAGGCGTTCTTGGTACAGTTGATGTTGCAGGTAAGACAAATATTGAAAAAACTATTACTTTAGGAACTTGTTCCAGCGGTACTTGTGTTTACGATGAAGGTGTTGATACAGTAAAAGTATCTCTTAAGTTTAACAATGATTCTGGTTCAAAGATATTTGAAAAAGAATTTAGCTTAAATTAATTCATATTTCTACATAAAATTCAGTTTTATTAAGTTTATTATTCTTATATATTTTCGTGCTTAATTTATATATAAAATGTTATTGACATTTGTTTTAAAATGGTGGAAAATGGTAGTATATGGTGTTTTATGGTGAATATACAATCAATATTACAGACGGTGGGAGATTAGTTATTCCCAAAAAAATTCGAGAACTTCTTAAAGGAGATTCATTTATTTTGACAAAAGGATTTAGTAAATGTTTATCAGGGTATGACAGCGAGCAATGGAACAATAAAACTAATAGCCTAATGAATCAAACTTCACTTCTTGATACAGAGAATATTGATAAAAAAAGATTTATTTTTTCAGGAGCTAATCAAATAAACATTGATGAGCAAGGAAGAATCGTTTTACCAAAAGCACTTGTCGATTTTATGAAGTTAAAAAATGAAAAAGTAGTAATTATTGGTGCAGGAGATCATTTTGAAATATGGGGAATCGAAAATTGGAACAATTATTTAGAAAAAATAAATTTAGCTTAATTGTATGCATACACCTGTTTTATTAAAACAAACAATTGCAGGATTAAATATAAAGCCAAATGGAAAATATATTGATTGTACTTATGGAGAAGGTGGGCACACTGGAGAGATATTAAATAATGGTGGAATTGTACTTGCAATAGAATGGGACAATACAAAAAAAATTGCTTTAAAAAATAAAAATCTTACAGTTGTTTTTGATAATTTTGCAAATATAGAAAATATTGCAAAAATCAATAATTTTTTACCTGTAGATGGAGTTTTGTTTGATTTAGGTTTGTCTATGGAACAAATTAAAAATGGTAAAAGAGGTTTTAGTTTTAAAAATGATACTGAAGTTTTAGACATGAGAATTAATGAAAATATTGATAAAACAGCTGCAGATTTAATTAATAGTTTAAGTAAAACCGAACTCTATGAAATATTTGCAAAAAATAGTGAAGAAATCAATTCTATGGCAATTTCTGATGCTATTTACAGAACCCGTTTAGTAAAAAAGATTAAAACAGTTGCCGACTTGAAAGAAATTTTACCAAAAAATGAAAGTACTATAAAAAGAATTTTCCAAGCTTTAAGAATTGAAGTAAATAATGAGTTTAATAATTTAAAAAAAGGCTTATATGACAGCTTAAAGATTATAAAAAAAGATGGAGTTATTGCTGTGATTACATTCCATAGCGTTGAAGACAGAATAGTTAAAAATTTTATTTTAAATAACAATCTTAGGTCAGAAACAAAAAAACCAATTATTGCTAGAAACAATAATAGTTTTGAAAAGACAGCTAAGTTGCGATTAATTAAACTATGTTAATTAAATTAAATCAGGTATTTTGTGGACTTTTAACAATTTTATTTGCAATTAATATTTATCTTTATGCTCAAAGTGTTGTGATAGGTGATCAAGTTAATAAAACAGAAAAAGAAATTAAAGTAATTAAAAATATAAATCAAGACCTAACAAAGCAAATTTATTCTATAAACTCATTAGCCTCTCTTGAAGAAATGGCCAAAGTAATGGGCTTTACAAAAAAAGCCGAGCCTATTTTTCTTGAAGGTTTAAAAGTTGCTCAGGCAAAATGAAAAAACTTTTTCTTCTTTTAGGTTTTTTTTTGCTTTTTAGTTTAGCAATTATTATTAAGCTTTTTTATATTCAGGTTGTAGGAATTTATAGTAACGCTTCAAACGAATATTTAAAAATTAAAAAAATTATTCCTGACAGAGGTCAGATTTTGGATAGAAACAATAGCCCTCTTGCCTTAAATCAAACAACATATAAGTTGTTTATTGAGCCAAAAAATATCAAAAATAAAGACGAACTAGTTAAAAAAATTGATGATGTGTTGCATATTGGAATTGCAACCATTGAAGCAAAAATTAATCCAAATTTAAGCTGGATTGCAATCAAATCAAATTTGTCAAAATCAGAAAAAGATCAAATTGACAGTTTTAAGCTACTTGGTGTTGGTTTTGATGAAGAGCAAAGAAGATTTTATCCTGAAGGATCTCTTTCTGCTCATGTTTTAGGTTTTGTTAGTAAACCTGATGGTATAGAAGATAGAGGTTCTTATGGAATTGAAGGATTTTATGATAAAGATTTAGCGGGGCTTCCTGGAGTTTTTAAAACAGAAAGAGATTTGTCTAATAATCCAATGCTTGGTGGAGTTCAAGAAAAATTAACAGGTGAAAATGGTAGAAACCTGGTATTAACAATAGATAAAACTGTTCAAATGATTGCTAAATCAAAACTTAAATCAGGAGTAGAAAAATATAGCGCAAAAGAAGGATGTATCACAATAGTCGATCCAAATAATTTAGAGATACTTGCAATGTCATGTCTACCCGATTTTGATTCATCAACTTTTAACGTTTTTCCTTCAGAATTTTATACAAACACTTCAATAACTTCACTATATGAACCTGGAAGTATTTTTAAACCTTTAATTATGGCAGCAGGACTGAATGAAAAAGTAATTAAAGAAAATGATACCTTTGACGAATCAGGGCCAATAATTGACGGTCAATTTACAATAAGAAATTGGAATAATAAGTATGAAGGTAAAATAAGCATGAGTAAAATTTTAGAAAAATCGTCAAATATTGGAATGGTTTATGTTGGTGAAAAATTAGGTAAAGACAAAATCTACAATTATTTAGAAAAATATGGATTATCTGAGCCAACAGAAATTGATCTTCAAGGAGAGGCAACTGGAACATTAAAACAAAAGAATAATTGGTACGATGTGGATTATAAAACAGCTACCTTTGGACAAGGAATTTCAACTACTCAAATTAGAATGATTACTGCGTTTGCTTCTTTAATTAATGGTGGATATTTGCTAAAACCACATATTGTATTATCAATAAATAATTCGAATGGTATTGAAAAGGTTGATAAAAAAATAATCAGAAGAGTTATTACAGAAGAAACATCAAAGACAATAAAAAAAATGCTTTTAAATGTTGTTGAAAATGGTGAGGTTAAATGGGCAAAGCCTGATGGATATAAAATTGGTGGTAAAACTGGTACTGCTCAAGTTGCGGTCTCTGGAAAATACGATGCGTCAAAAACTACAGCGTCATTTATTGGATTTGCACCTTATGAAAAACCAAAGTTTCTAATTTTAGTTACATTAAAAGAACCATCGGCATCAATTTGGGGATCAGAGACAGCTGCACCAATATTCTTCGAAGTAGCTAAAGAGTTATTGGTTTATTATAATATAGCACCAGGTGACTAGATGTTAGTGATTGGTGATTAGCGAATGGTAATTTGTTTCATATTGCTAACCACTAACTACCAATCACTAATCACTAGTTAACTTAAGAATTGTTTTAAATAATATGCAAAAAATAAAAAACATTTACCATTTGATTAAGGCTTATCTTGCCTGCGTTTGGTATGGGTTTCCAGCAAAAAAACTTAAAGTTATTGGAATAACTGGTACTGATGGTAAAACCACAACAACATCGCTTATTTATCATATCTTGAAAGATTGCGGTAAAAAAGTTTCTATGATATCAACTATTTATGCAAATATTGGTGGAAAAATATATGAAACTGGTCTTCATACGACAACTCCCGATCCAATTGATATTCAAAAATATTTAAGCTTGGCTGTAAAAAATAAAGATGAATATTTTGTACTTGAAACAACATCTCATGCATTAGATCAAAATAGAGTATTTGGTGTAAATTACGAAATTTCTGCGATTACTAATATTACCCATGAGCATCTTGATTATCACAAAACCTATGACAACTTGGTTAAAACAAAAGCAAAGATTATTTCAAAGTCAAAAAAAGCTCTAATAAATCTTGATGATAATTCATTTAAAATAATTAGTTCTTTATATAAAAATCTCAAAACATACTCCTTAAATAATAAAAATGCTGATTATGTTTATTCCAATAAAATTAAAACGCAATTATTAGGTGATTTTAATAAATATAATTCATTATTAGGATTTGCAGTGTGTAAGGAATTAGGACTAAATGATCGCGAAATAATATCGACAATTTTTAATTTTAAAAATCCATCAGGAAGGATGGAGTTGGTTTATGATAAATATTTTAAAGTTATTATTGATTTTGCCCATACTCCTAATGCGATTGATAAGGCATTATCAACAATAAAAAAAGAAGTTTTAGAAAAAAAAGACTATGGAAGACTTATTCATGTGTTTGGATCTGCTGGACTTCGTGATAATTTAAAAAGACCTTTAATGGGAAAGGCATCTGGAAGTAATAGCGACATTGTTATTTTAACTGAAGAAGATTATAGAACTGAAAGTCTAGATTTGATCTTTGAACAAATATCGGCTGGACTTTTTAAATCTGGATTTAAATTTGTTATGCCACACATGTTGAAAACTTCAAAAGAAAAAAAGGTGTATTCTGTAATTAAAGATAGGCAAAAAGCAATAATGCTTGCAATTGATATTGCTAAAAAAAATGATGTTGTTGTCTTAACAGGTAAATCACACGAAAAAAGTTTATGTCGTGGCGATAAAGAATGTCCTTGGGATGAGTTTGAAGCGGTTAAGAAAGCACTTAAATATAAAACTAACTAAATTATGGATTTGTCAAAAATAAAGAATATATATTTGATGGGGATAAAAGGAGTTGCAATGAGTGCAACCGCAATTTTACTCTCTAAAATGGGAAAAAATGTTTGGGGATCTGATGTAGAAGATTATTTTCAGACAGAAGATTATCTTGAAAAAAATAATATTCAAATATTATCCGGATTTAAGGAAGATAATGTTACATCTAATATTGATTTGATGGTTATTACTGGGGCACATAATGGGTTTGATAACATTGAAGCAAAGCGAGCAAAAGAATTGAATATTCCCGTAATGACACAAGCAGAATTTGCAGGTTATTTAATGAGTCTTTTTAAAACTAAAATTGCTGTATGTGGATCTCATGGTAAAACAACAACATCAACTTTAGTTTCGTATATCTTACATAGTTTAAACTTAAATTTATCCTATATAACTGGTACTTCAAATTTTGGTGATTTATCTGGTGGAGATTTTGGAGGACTTGATTATTTTGTGGTTGAAGCAGATGAGTATGCAGCGTCGCCTTCTCAGAGTTTTATAGCGCGATTTATGTATTTATCTCCTGACTATATTTTATGTACAAATATTGATTTTGATCATCCAGATATATATGTAAATATAGAAATGATAAAACAAACCTTTTTGAAATTTATTAATAAAAATCCAAATGCAAAATTAATTACTTGTATTGATGATCCAAATATTAAAGAAATTTTAAAATATGTTGATAAAACAAGATATTTGACTTATGGATTTTCTGATGAAGCTGATATGAAAATAACAAAAATGTTTTCAAAAGATGAAAAAACCATTTTTTCATTAGAGTTTAATGGAAAACATTTTGACGATTTTGATATTTCTATTTTTGGTAAGCATAACGTATTAAATTCCACAGCCGCAATTCTACTTTTTAATATCTTAGGTTTTGATATTAACAAAATTAAACCTTATTTAAAGAAATTTAAAGGAGCAAGACGTAGATTTGAAAATATATATAGCAAAAATGAAATTAGTTTATTTGATGACTATGGACATCATCCTTGCGAAATTGAAAATACTTTGAAATCAGCAAAAAATTTTTTTTCAAATAAAAGACTAGTAGTTATTTTTCAATCTCATACGTATTCAAGAACTTATTCATTAAAAAATGATTTTATAAGAAGTTTAAAAGAAGCTGATATTGTTTTTATTACTGATATTTTTCCGTCTGCTAGAGAAAATCCAAATGATTTTCCAATAAAAGCAAAAGACTTAGTAATTGAAGCTAAAAAAATGGGATTTAATAATTTCGTTTATGTAAGTCAAAATGATATTCTTCTAAGTTTAAAAAACATTATTAGAAAAAATGATCTTATTTTGACGCTCGGCGCAGGTGAGCTTTATAAGTATCACAAAGATATTAAAGAACTTATTAGATCATTCTCAACAGACCTGGATATTAAAAAAAATGTTTCTTTAAAAAACTATTTAACATTTAGGGTAGATGCAGTTGCAAAGGAGTTTTTTATTGCAAAAACTTATGAGGACTTAGTTAATGCATTTATGTATTGTCGTAAAAACAACAAAAAACTTCACTTAATAGGAAATGGTTCAAATATAGTTTTTAACTCAAATATTGTAAGTGGTTTAGTTGTTTTGAATAAATATGATGAACAATCAATAATTAGTGAAACTGAAAAAGAAGTTATTATAAAAATATCATCAGGTTCACTTGTTCAAAATGTTGTAAATAATACAATTAAAAATGGTTATTCAGGCTTTGAGTCATTCTCAGGAATGCCAGGAAGTATTGGTGGAGCAGTAGCAACAAATGCGAAATGGCCAAAAGAAAATAAATCTATAGGAGATCTTGTTGTTAAAGCTGATCTTTTTGATGGAGATTTAAAACAGGTTGAAAATAGTTATTTTAATTTTAGATATGGGTTTTCTGAAATTTTAGAAAAAAACGAAATTATTCTTAATGTTTACTTTAAATTATCTAAAAGAAATATTGACGAGCTAGTAAAAAAATCAAAAGAAATTTTTGAATATAGAAAAAATACTCAACCAAAAGGATTTTCTGCTGGTTGTATTTTTAAAAATCCGCCAGGTTATTCAAGTGGAAAATTAATTGATGAGGCTGGACTTAAAGGTTATGTTCAAGGCGATTTTTATGTATCTGGTATTCATGCAAATTTTGTTTTAAATAAAGGGAATGGTAAAATAGAAGATTTGAAAAAGCTAATAAAGCACATCAAAGAAACGGTTTTTAATAAATTTTCAATTAATTTAGAGGAAGAAATTATTTTTAAATAATATTTATGGAAAACTCATATATCGTAAATGGTGGAATACCTCTTAAGGGAGAGGTAGTTTTATCTGGATCAAAAAACGTCGCCTTAAAAGTAATTATCGCATCTCTTTTATTTAAAGGAGAAGTGGTTCTTGAGAATATTCCTCATATTAAAGATATTGAAGAACTAATTAATTTAATTAATATTTTAGGAGGGAAAGCTCAGTTTTTAGATAGTAACAGAATATTGATAGATGGAACAAATCTCAAGAATCATAAAATAGATTTACTTTATGGGTCAAAAATTAGAGTATCTTTTATGCTTTTTGCCCCTCTTTTATATAAACTTAATTTAGCTGAAATTCCAAATCCAGGTGGATGTAGGATTGGTGCTAGATCAATTGATAGATCTATAGATTTTATGAAGGCTTTAGGAACAGATGTCATTTATGAGGAAGAAACAGGTTATTATAAAGCTAAATTAAATTCTTCTTTAAAAGGTACAAAATATAAATTTATTAAACCATCTCATACAGGTTGTGAATTTGCAATTTTAATGTCAGTTTTTGCAACAGGTGAAACTATTATTGAAAATGCTTCACTTGAACCAGAGATAGATGAATTAATAAATTTTTTAAACGATTCGGGAGCAAAAATAAAAAGAATAAATCAATCAATAATTATTGATGGAGTTACTGAATTAGTTCAAAAAAAGCCATTTAAAATTTCATATGACAGAAACGAAGCCGTTACATATGCAATTTTTGGTATCTCCACAAAAGGAGATGTAATAGTTCATGGTAGTTATGAAAAAGATTTAGTATATTTTCTAAAAAAATTATCAGAAATTGATGCAGGTTTTCAAATTTTAGATGATCAAAAAATAAGATTTTTTTATAAAAAAACATTTAATCCAACAAATATTACAACTATTCCACATCCTGGATTTATGACTGACTGGCAGGCTCCATGGGCAGTTTTAATGACTCAAGCAAACGGAATTTCAACAATTCATGAAACGATTTTTGAAAATAGATTTGGATATGTTGATGAATTGAAAAAAATAG
>CAZWRH010000003.1:0-41984 GCA_964636045.1 uncultured Gammaproteobacteria bacterium
GGATTAGTATATTCCTTACCAGCAATAATATTTAATTTTTTGTAAACTTGTCTTGAGTCAAAAGAAACTAACTCACCATTATATTTTTTAGCCATCTCAACTGCAAAACTTGTTTTTCCTGTTGCTGTTTGACCAGAGATTATTAATATTTTTTTCATTTTGCCATAGCTAAAGTAATAGCATAAACTTTCTTAACGCCATTTCTTTTAAGTATTTTAACAATTTCTTTTATTGTTGAACCACTAGTTAATACATCATCAAAAATGATGAATGTTTTTTCTAATAATTTTGCATCTATTTTTTTAGATATTGAAAAAACCCCTTTAACGTTTTCTATCCTTTTTTTTAAATCAGACTCATTTGCTTGTGGAGAAGTATTTTTATTTCTAATAATTAAATTATCTTCTATTTTAATGTCTTTAAAAAGATGTTTAGCAATTTCAAATGATTGATTAAACCCACGAGTTCTTAGCCTATCAATATGTAATGGAACTGGAATAACTATTATTTTAGATAAATCTTTTGGTAACAAATTTAATTGAAAAAAATTATTTGGAATTAAACTAAAAAAATCATCGATTGCTTCTTTAACTAATTTATATTTGATTTTTTTTATTATTTTTTGAAAAACAAAATCATAATAGAAATATGATTTACACCCATCTACTCCATTTTTTTGCCTACATCTAAAATGAGTAACTCCGTATATATTTGGCTTTTTACAATAAAAACATACATCAGTTTTTATTATTTTTAATTTTGAAAAACAATTTGCACACAAATATCTACCAGGTTTTTTACATATAAAACAGTATTTTGGAAAAAGAATTTTTTTGAAAAAATCTAAAAACATTTATTTTCTTTTTAGGGTTTTAGAGACTCCAATTAAAAGTAAAATTGAAGGAAGTAATAAAATATTTAAATATTTTATTAAATCTTTAGTTTGATCAGGCATATCTTTTATTGGGTAATTACTTATCATTCTTGATCTAATACCTGATAAAGCACCGTTTGATGCAAGACTATTTACAACATTTAAAATAAAACTTAAATTATTTGAATTTCTTGATAAAAATTGCTCTTTAATAAATCTTGATGAAGGAATAACTATTAAAGACCCACTTCCAACCTCAGACATTCCAATAACACCAAATTCTTTCAAATCTTTTTTTTGTGGCATTAAGATTGAGTTTGGAGATAAGGTAAAATTTTCTTTCTGTTCCCAAGAACTACTCTCTGATTTAACTAATATTTTTGTTTTATAATTTGGATTTTTTGAATCAATAGAAATCGAGCTTACCCATGGAAAAATTAAATTATTAATACTTGAAAATTCTGGGGATTTTATATCAAAATTTGTTGTATTTATCCAAAATGGATAAGGAATTAACAAATTAATTATTTGAGAAGATAATGACAAAATTAAATTTTTATTTAAATTAATTCCAAATTTACTAAATAAATTTAATAAATTTTCATCTGCAGAAGATGTAGTTAAGTTATTTTCATCAATACTCACTCCATCAACCATAGCAACTACTTTTCCTCCATTTTTAATATAACCTTCTATTAAATCAACTTCTGGAGTCGAATACTTCTTTTGTTCACTTGTAAATAAAAGCAATGTTTTTATTTGATTATTTAAATTATTGCTATTAATATCACCCATTGGTGATAATTCAAATTGTTTTTCAAGAACTTTTTTTAAAGTTAAAATTTCATCTTCACCTGAATTATAATTTATTGCACTACCTACTAATCCAATTTTTGATAATTCTTTTTTAGTAATTTTATAAATAGCTGATGTAATATCATATTCTAAAGTTTCAAGATTAGTAGCTTGAGGAATAACTTCTTTTTTATCACTATTTGATATTAATAATCCAAAATATGTTGTTGAAACTGCATACTTGTCCTTATCAACCTGAGAAAACTGTAGTTCTGGGATACCAACACTAGACGCTTCTTCTTTTGCCTCAGTACTTTTTTTTGGGTCAACTATTTTAACAACAATTTTACTTTTACTTTCTTTTTGATATTCGTTTATTAAATCTAACAAATCAGTCTTTAACGGAATAAGTCTTGTTGGTAAATCAGCAGAAATAAATAATTTGATTTCAATTTTCTTATCTAAATTTTTTATTATTTTTTTTGACGAAGATGATAGCGTATTTGATTTATCCTTTGAAAAATCAAAACGCAAAACAAAAAAATAAACTATTAAATTAATAAAAACAAAAATTCCAAACAAAACTAAAAAACCAACTGTTTTTTTTAACTTAATAAAATCAATTTTCATAAAAAAATTAATCTCTTTTTTTCAAATTGATAACCGTTAAAAAAGTAAATAAAAATATGAAGCTTAAAAAATAAACCACAGATCTTAAATCAACTATACCTTTAATAAAATTATTAAAATGATAGGTTGGAGATAAATAACTTAAAATTTCTTGAATTATTCTTGGAAAAATTCCAACAAAAAAATCACTTCCAATAATTAATAAAAAGAAGCAAATAATTGTCGATAATAAATATGAAATTATTTGATTTTTTGTTAATGAAGAAAAATAAATACCCAAAGATATAAAAGAAAATCCAAGTAACAATGATCCAAAATATCCCACAATTACTTCTGGTATATATATTCTTGAAATAAACGTCAATGTAATTGGAATTGAAAATGTCAAAGACATAGTAACTACTAAAAATATTGCAAGGCTATATAATTTAGAAATAACTATTATTGACTCTTTTATTGGTAGTGAAATTAAAGTCTCTATTGTATTTAATCTTTTTTCTTCAGAAAATATTCTCATTGAAAGAGCTGGAATAAAAAATAAAAAAAGCCAAGGTAAAGAATCAAAGAAAGGTCTCATTGTTGAATCTCCTCTCAAAAACAAATCTTTAATAAATAAAAAATTTGCAAAAACAGCAAATAAAAAAGCAACAATATATCCTGTTGGATTACTAAAATAAAATAATAATTCTTTTTTTATTACAGTTTTCATATTTTTATTTAACAAGTTTTCTAAATAATTTTTCTGTATCTCCTTTTTTCTTTGGTTTGCTTCCACAATAAACAATCTCTCCTTTATTTATAATAATAAGCTTTGAAGCAACCGCTTCAATCTCGGTTAATATATGGCTTGATAAAATAACAGTTCTTTTCTTCCCTAAAGATAAAATTAATTTTTTTATTTTTTCTTGTTCTAATGGGTCAAGTCCAGAAGTTGGTTCATCTAAAATCAATAATTCTGGATTGCCAATTAATGCTGCAGCAAGACCAACTCTTTGTTTAAAACCTCTAGACAACTCTTCTATTTTTGTTTTTAATACATCTTCTACACCAACGCTTTTTACTATATTAAATAGATCGTCAATATCTCCTTTTTTAATATCATTAACAAAATGTAAATATTCTTCAACTTTCATTTCTGGATATAAAGGGTTATTTTCTGGCAAATATCCGATTTTTTTTAAATTATTTAATCTATTTATTATTGGATTAATACCAAATACTTTTACATCACCTGAAGTTTGTTTTAAAAAACCAACAATTATTCTCATTGTTGTAGTTTTTCCTGCTCCGTTTGGACCTAAAAAACCAACAATTTCACCAGTTTTAACTTGAATATTGATATTTTTTAAAACCTGTTTTTTATCAAAAAATTTATTAACTTTAGAAAAATTAATCATAAGAATTTTAAATTTATACTAAAAAAAATCTAAAATATCAATTACTTAAGCAAATCAATTCTTCTTTTTAAAGTGGTTAAAAATGCCTCTTTTATTCTCCATTTATCTATTTCTTTATGATTTCCAGACAAAAGAATTTCAGGGATTTTTTTTCCATTAAAAGTCTCTGGTCTTGTAAATTGAGGATACTCAAGTAATTTAACAACAGTTTTCTTTTTTTCTTTTAAGAGTTTAATTGTTTCATTTTCTCCAACGATTTTTTCTAGTTTATTTATTTCAATCTCTAGAAAGCTTTCATTTTGCGTTGCTTCTTCTTTTTTTAATACATTTGGAATAAGTCTAGTAATAGAATCAATAATTACAGAAGCAGCGATTTCTCCTCCAGTTAAAACATAATCACCAATAGAAACTTCCTCATTAAAATAAGCACTAATTCTTTCATCAAAACCTTCATAATGACCACAAAAAATAACAATATTATCTAACCTAGATAATTCTTCTGCTTTTTTTTGATCATATTTTATGCCTCTTGGAGAAGTTAAAATATAGTGATTTTTTTTACCGATAATGTTTTTTTTAATTTCAGTTATAGCTTTAAATACCGGCTCTATTTTTAAAACCATACCAGTTCCTCCTCCATATGGCTTATCATCAACAGTTCTATATTTATCAGTAGTAAATTCTCTTAAATTAATAATTTTTATTTCAATTATTTTTTTATCAATAGCTCTTTTTATTATGCTTTCTGATATAAAAGCTTCAATCATTTTTGGAAAAAGCGTTACAACAGTAATTTTCATATATAATATTTTACTATAACAATGATTAAAAACTGGATTATTAACTTAATAAAAACATACCAAAAGTATCATTTTTTTGGTGAAGGCAATTGTAGATTTATCCCTACTTGTTCCAACTATACCATCGAAGCAATAAAAAAATACGGAATTTTAAAAGGATTTTTTTTAGGAATAATTAGAGTTTTGAGATGTAAT
The DNA here is from genome assembly GCA_964636045.1 of uncultured Gammaproteobacteria bacterium. Taxonomy (GTDB): domain Bacteria; phylum Patescibacteriota; class Microgenomatia; order UBA1406; family HO2-37-13b; genus CAZWRH01. The sequence goes on from CAZWRH010000003.1 coordinate 4,692, forward strand.
CCTTTATTTAAAGGAGGAGTTGATCCTTTAAAATAATTATTTTCGCTCAATTCCTTTTTCATGAAATTGCCTCATTAATTCAAATGGAGAAGCAAATAAACCATTACCTACTCCAAGTTTTTTACCAACTTCTTTTGCTTTATGAATTCCAAGCTTTTCATGGGGAGCTTTATTTATCAAATCTGATTTAATTTTTTCATGTGGACTCATTAAATAAAAATCTTTTTCAACCATAGGTTTTAAATTATAACACAATCATATTGACAATCGAACAACTGTTCGTTTATTATTAAAAAAGCTATGGAAAATAAAGAAAGACTAATCAGTTTAAAAAGGTTTTATAAAAAAAATCAAAGACTTCCTTCATATTCAGAAATGTTATCTATTTTTAATTTAAAATCCAAAGATTCTGTAGCAAATCAGATCAATAAATTTGTCAAAGAAGGCTATTTACAAAAAAATGATAAAAAAATTACCCCAACTTATAAGTTTTTTAGCCTCCCAATACTCGGAACTATTAAGGCAGGAATACCCCATAGCACAGAGCAGCAGAATGATCTTTATCCTGCTAATGAGCTCAATTTTATTTTTGAGCCTGATAGAACGTTCCTCCTCAAGGTTTCTGGAGATTCCATGCTCAGCGCTGGAATTTTTGATGGAGATATGGTTATCCTAGATAAAAATAAAGAGCCAAAAAATGGAGATATAATTGCAGCCTGTATAGATAATGAATGGACATTAAAATACTTCTATAAAAATGACAATCAAGTAGTTCTTATATCTGGAAATAGCAAGTATCCACCGCTTTATCCAAAAGAAACTTTATCTTCAGGAGGAGTTGTAATAAAAGTTATTAGGAACTTATAAATATGTAAATATGGAAGATGCTATAGGAGATAAAATTAACGTTATAACAATTTTTAATTGGGAAAAACAAACCGTTATTCCATATAAAATTACTTGGCAAAAAAGAGAATATTTTATTAAAAAATTAAATTATTATTTTAAACAAAGAGAGAATGGCATCATTATTCATAACTTCTATGTAAACGATGGACAGTTAGATTTCTATCTAAAATTTAATTCTGATAGTCTAAATTGGACACTTCAACATATTTATGATGGATCTTCCAATTAATTCAAATAAACCTTTAATAATGCATATAGATATCAATTCTTGCTTTGCTACTGTTTTACAGCAAGCTTATCAAAACTTAAGAAATAAACCATTAGTCATTGCAGCATATACTTCTCCCGGAGGGTGTATTTTAGCCTCTTCAATTGAAGCTAAGAAATTAGGAATTAAAACTGGAATGAAAGTCTATGAAGCACAAAGTATTTATAAAAATATAATAATAAAAACTACAGAAGTTGAACTTATTAATAACTTTCATTCTCAATTTATAAAGATATTGCAAAAACATTGCTGTGAAGTAATTCCTAAATCGATAGATGAGGCGATCTTAGATTTTTCTAATCTAGCAGACAATGAAAAAATAAATATGGTTGAAATAGCTAAAAAAATAAAACTAGATATTAAAAATAATATTGGAGAATGGATCTCTTGTAGTGTTGGAATAGGAACAAATCGTTTTTTAGCAAAAACAGCAGCTTCTTTTAAAAAACCAAATGGATTAACTATTATTGATAGTAATAATGTAAAAACAATATATTCTCAACTTAAATTATTAGATTTGTATGGTATTAATAAACAACTAGCTTGTAGATTACAAATGAATAAGATAAAAACTCCCTTAGATTTTTTAGCTTCCAATATTTTTTGCTTACAAAAAAAAGTATTTAAAAGCATTAATGGTTTTTATTGGTATAAAAGACTACGTGGTTGGGAAATAGACAATGTAAAATCCGATAGAAAAAGTTTTGGTCAACAATATGCCCTTCCTAAAGCTACTAGCGATAAATTTGAAGTTGAAAATATCATATTAAAATTAACAGAAAAAATGAGTCATCGTCTAAGAAATGCTGGATTTTATACAAAAGGAATTTCTGTCTCATTTTTATATAAAGATTACTCTTCTTTTCAAAAAAACCACTTAACAAACAAAGCTATTTATAATACTTTAGATATTTTTAAAGAATTGATATATCTTTATAATAAATCTCCTCAAAAACCAATTATTAAAATATCAGTTTCTTGTTTTGGATTGCAAAATATTAAAAATTTTCAAATGGATCTTTTTAACGACCTATCTAAACAAAAAAATATTACAGATATTGTTGATTCTATTAATAATAAATATGGAGAACTTACTGTTTTTCCTTGTTCAATAAAAGATATAAATAAAAAAATTATCAACCGAATTGGATTTGGTCGGATTAATTAGTTTTTATTTAGGCATGACTTCTCTTCCCTCTTCATTAATATTTTGATTAGGAACTATTGGTTTTTCTAATTTATTATTCTCTTTAATTTGCATAAATCCTTCTGACATCATAGTATTTAGTTTCATTTGATTTCTATATATTAAATATTGACCTATTAAAACCAATACAATCAAAATACCCATAATACCCATACATTTCGGACAACATTCACATGTTTTTTTCATATATTCTCACCTCCTTTTTTATACCTATATTTATTATATAAAATAAATAATAAATGAAAAATAAAATCTTAATATTTTTAACAATTGCTGTTTTCGGAGTTATTTGTTTTTATCTTGGAAAAATATCTAATACTAAAAATAACAATATTAATGAAGTTGTATCTCCTGGTATAAAAGCCTGCACTATGGAGGCAAAAATTTGTCCTGATGGATCGTCAGTTGGTAGATCAGGCCCAAATTGTGAATTTGCTCCTTGCCCCTAAAAGACTCTTCTTAAATATCCTTCTCTTTGTTTTATAATATGTAAATATTTATGGAAAAGATATTAAATAAAAAAAGTTATAGAGATTATGAAATTATTGATAAAATTGAGGCTGGAATTATCTTAACAGGACCTGAGGTTAAATCTATTAGAGAAGGAAGAATAAGATTAGAGGATGCATATGTCAAAATAACAGAGAATGATATTATTTTAATTAATGCAGATATTGCTCCATATAAGTTTAGTAATGATAAAAATTTTGATTCAAAAAGAATTCGTAAACTACTTTTAAATAAAAAAGAAATATTAAAATTAAGAACTAAAATGAACGCTAAGGGTAATTTGACAATCATTCCTTTAGCTTGTTATAATAAGAAGAACATAATAAAAATTGAAATAGGACTTGCAAGAGGAAAAAAGAATTGGGAAGTAAAAAAAGTAGAACAAAATAGAGATGAAAAACGAAGAGAAGAAAAAGAATTTAAAGAATATTACAAATCTTAAAATTGGGGATGAACGGTTTCGACGTAAAGAATTGCTCTTTTAAAAATCGCTAGATCGCAACTGTGCGCAAACAGTAAAATATAAATGCAGATGCTGAACAAGCAGAAGCAGCTTTCTATGCAAGAAATGCAAACTATGCATTTTTAACAGCATAAAGAGCTATTTCCTTTTAGGAAACGTCTTATTAAATTTTTTCTCATGTTAAATTTATTAAGGCGACAACCAACATGAGATAGAGATAAAAAAAGTTACAAGCTGATTTCTTTTTTTATTTCAAAATACACTTTAGTAAGTGAAAAAATCATTGCCATAATTTTTTATTTATTGGTTTTAAAAAATTATGTATTTAAACCATTTATTTCTAGCTAAAGATTTTTTTAAGTAGCCTTTATGGACTCCGGTTCAATTCCGGACATCTCCACCAAAAAAATGATGATTTTATTTTTACTAAAAATAGTAAAATAATTTCATCATGAAATATCAGCAAATCACTTCTGATTTACATATTCATTCAAAATATTCCCAAGCAGTTTCAAACAAGATGAATTTGGAAGAAATTTCTTTATGGGCGTCTAAAAAGGGAATTGATTTAGTTGCAACTGCTGATTGGACCCACCCTATTTGGATAAAAGAAATTGAAAGCAAATTAATTGAGGTTTCTGAAGGAATTTATCAATTAAAAGATAAACCTTTAAATCAAAAAAGAAATGTTAATTTTTTATTATCAACTGAAATATCAAGTATTTATTCTCAAGGTGGAAAATGCCACAGAATGCATAATCTAATATTTGCATCAAATATTGAAACTTCAAAAAAAATTACAAACAATTTAATTAAACATGGATGCAAAGTCGTTTCTGATGGAAGACCAATAACCGGACTCTCAGCTATTGAAATATTAGAAATAGTTATGGAAATAGATGATAAATCAATTCTTATTCCAGCACATATCTGGACTCCTTGGTTTTCAATGTTTGGATCAAGATCGGGATTTAATTCTATAGAAGAAGCTTTTGGAAAATATTCAAAATATATCTATGCAATAGAAACAGGACTTTCATCTGACCCTCTTATGAATTGGCAAATTAATGAACTTGAAAATAGATCTATTTTGTCATTCTCTGACGCACATTCTGGTCCTAAGCTTGGTCGTGAAGCTACGGTTTTAGTTGCAAAAAATGAAGTTAATAAAATGTTTAATTTTTCTGACATTACCGATTGTATTAAGCAAAAAAAAGATTCAGTTTATAAAATTGGATATACAATCGAATTTTTTCCTGAAGAAGGAAAATATCATTGGACTGGACATAGAAATTGTAATATTAAATTAAATCCAATAGATTCTAAAAAAAATGGAATTATTTGTCCTATATGCAAGAAACCATTAACAATAGGTGTTGCTGATAGAGTTGTTGAACTTTCTAATAATCCAAACTTTGAAAATGAATATTTAAAAATTGAAAATAAAGTTGGGGTAAATTTTATTTATGATTTAAAAAAACAAAAAAGACCATTTACCTCAATTATTCCTCTTTCTGAAATACTTCTAGAAACTAATAATAATTCACCAAAAAAAGCACTAGATCAATATGAGTATCTTGTTAACAATTATGGCTCTGAATTTGATATATTACTGCGAAAGCCAATTGATGAAATAAATAAAATTGACGAAAAGTTAGCTAAAGCAATAAAAATAGTTAGGTCAAGAAATAGTTTTATTGATCCTGGATATGACGGTGAATTTGGAAAAATAAAAGTTTTTACGGAGGAAACAAATGCAGAAAGAAAAAAAGAAAAAAAACAAAACCCTCTTTTTTAAAAAAAATATAGGAAATATACTTCTTTTTTTATTTGTCTTTTTATTACCAACCCAATTTGGAAAACATTTCTTCTTAAATTTTTCTTATGTAAATGGAGTTAAAATAGACTATCTATCTTTGGTTTTTTACCTAACTGATGTTTTATTTTTACTAATATTTTTTAAAAATATCAATTTTTTCAAAAAATATTTATTAGACTTTGCTAAAAAAAAATATTGGGTTTTGTGGTTTCTTTTTTTATTAAACATTGCATTTTCTAAATATTATATTCTCTCTTTTTATTATCTAGTTAAAATTGTTGAAATAATCTTAATATATATATTATTTAAAAAAGAAAATGAACTCAATTTAATAAATAAAGCATTTTTTTTTGGAGGATTATTCCAATTTTTTCTTGCAATTTTACAATTCATTAATAAAGCATCAATTAATGGTTTTTTTTATTTTTTTGGAGAAAGACACATTGTTCTTTCTCAAGCAAATATTGCTAAAGCATCAATTAATGGGGTTGAAATGCTCCGTCCTTATGGAACTTTTTCACATCCAAATAGCATGGCTGGTTTTTATTTGATTTTATATTTCTATTTTTTATCAAGTAAAAATTTAGAAAAATTTCCTATAAGATATAAGCAATTAGCTTTAATAATGTTTACTATTCTTATTTTTATTTCTTTTTCAAAAACAGCGATCATTAGTTATTTTATATTTAATATCCTATATGTAGCTTTTTATAAGAAAAACATTTTTAAAAACTATCAAAAAATTTTAATTATATTAATAATTTCTTTATCATTTTTGGTTTTTTCGGCAAAAACAGATCCATTAAGTCTTGAAAAACGAATGTTGGTTTTACAAAATAGTTTATCTATTATTACAAATAATTTTATTTTTGGAGTTGGTCTTGGCCATTATTTAATATATCAGGCAAATTTTCCTATTAAATATTCATTTTTTTTCTTACAACCTGTTCATAATATCTTTTTATTATTTTTTTCACAACTAGGTATACTTTTAAGTTTTTTTATTATTGGCTTTTTAATAAGGATTTTAAAAAATGAATATAAAAAAATTTCTTTTGTTTTAATATTTGGAGCAATAATCTTTACAGGTACATTTGATCATTATTGGATAACTCTTCAACAAAATTGGCTACTTATTGGAATTATTTTTGGATTAATTAAAAGAGAAGAAATTATAGATATCTATTAATAATTACTTCTCTTGCTTTATTTTCAAATTCAAAATTTTGTTTTTTTAGATGAATTTTCTTTTTATATTTTATCTCAAGTGATTTTTCTAAAAGTAAATAACTAAGTTCATAATTTTTTGGCAAAATAGGGCCATGAAGATAAGTTCCAATCGCATTTTTATAAACAGCTCCTTCATATTTATCTTCTCCATTATTTCCAAATCCATGAATTAATGTAGCAAATGGCTCTATATTTTTACCTAGATAAGTTCTTCCACCATGATTTTCAAAACCAACAAAATATTTATCTGACTTAATATTTATTGGATTAATAATTACATTTCCAATTAATCTTTTAAATTCATTTCCTGGATTAACTGTGTACAAATCAAAAATAGATAACCCTTCAATAATTTTATTATCAGCTGATTTGTAATACTTTCCTAAAAACTGATATGCTCCACAAATAAATAAACCTGGGATATTAGAATCAATCATTTTTTTTAATACCTCTCCTTTGTTTTTAAGTAAATCTTTATTGACTATTTCTTGTTGTAAATCTTGAGCACCTCCCATGAATATTAAATCACATTTTTCCAATACTTCATTTTTTGTATCTAAATTAATTCTTTCAATTTTTATATTTACTCCAGACTCTCGACCAAGTTGAGTTAAGGCAATAATGTTTCCTCTATCTCCATATGTACTCATTAATTCTGGATAAAGCCAAGCGATTTTTAAATTCATAACATTTTTTTCCCAATTAAATAATTTCTAACCTCAAGCATTGCTGAGTATGTCGGTAAAATATAATTTTTTTCATTTTTTAAACTATTACACATTTCATTAACTGCTTTTTTATAGTCTTTATAAAGATATATATATTCTTTTTTGTCTTTTAGTCTAATTGCCATTTCATAACATCTATCTCCTGATATAAACACTTTGCATTTTGTTTTAAATAGTTGGTCAAAATCAACATCCCATATCCATGAAACATCAGTACCATCAGGAATCCTATCATTTAATAAAATTAAAATATTTTTTTTATCAAGATTTTGGTTTATTAAATTAATTGATTGATTAAATCCTGTAGGGTTTTTTGAAAGTAATATTGTTATTTTTTTATTTTTATAAACAATTTCTTCAAGTCTTCCAAAAGCGGGTTTAAAACCAACAAACAAATCTTTATCAATGTCTAAAAATAGAAATATTTTTTTTAAAGTTAATAAAACAGCATTAGTATTGTAAGAGTTATAAACTCCTTCTAAAGGATATTTTAGATTACTAAAATCACTTTCAACCCCATCTCTTTTAAAACCACATTTATCACAAAAAAAATCACCTAAGTGGGAATATGAAATAGCATTATAAGTTAATCTATTTTTACATTCTGGGCAATAATTTGAATCAATATCATGGGATAGGTTTTTGGAAGTCATATTTTCTTTACTAACTCCAAAATAATAAATTTCATTTTTAAGTTTTTTTCCTAAAAAATATAATAAAGGATCATCTCCATTTAGTATAAATTTGGTTTTAGAGTTTATTTTTTTAAATGATTCTAGCCATTTATTCGAGATAGTATTTACTTCTCCATACCTATCAAGTTGATCTCTAAATAAATTTAGAATTATAACGGCTGTTGGGTTTAGATATTTAATAATTTGAGGTAAAGTATTTTCATCAACCTCAAAAATTGCAACCTGATTATCAATCTTTCCAAAAAAAGAAGTATTATCTATAATACTTGAAGCAATTCCATTTAGTAAATTTGCTCCAGTATCATTTTTTAATATACTTAGTCCTTTTTTTGAAAGAGCATAACTAAGCATTTTTGATGTTGTGGTTTTTCCATTTGTTCCTGCAATTAATATTATTTTTAAATGAATATTTTTATTCAAAATATCTCTAATTATTCTTCTATTAAGAAACAATGCTATATGTCCAGGCCAAGTTGATCCACTACCAAACGAAAAAAATCTAATGAAGAAAAATATGAATTTAATAAAAAGAATTATTATATAGTTATAAAACATTAGTGTTTTATTTTATTTAGCTTTTCTTTAATATCTTTGTTTGTTTTCAATATAGATTCAAAGTTTTTAATCTCTCCTTCAGGAATATTTTTTAAGAATCCTTCAATTACACTTTTATGTTTTGCATTACTCAATTCAACTTTAGAAATAAATTCTCCCCCAACTCCTCCACCTTGCTTTTCTGAAAGATTAATATTTTTTATTATTTGATAATAATGATTTTCTGCCTCTTGTAAAATTTTTCTTGTGGCTACCCATTTATTTTTATTTGCAAGTTCAAGTGCCATAGAAACTTTTTTATCAGCAAAACCAAGTTCAAGCTCTGCTTTTTTTAAACTGTCTCTTGTAAAAAAGCATAAAAAATTATCTCTTAATAATTTAATTGGGTAAAGCTGATTATCTGGAAGAATGCCGGGATAAGGTAAGGTATAAGCAACTTGCTTTGATTCTATTTTTAATTCTTGTGATTTAACAATAATATGTGAAAAGCAAAAAACAAAAAAGAAAAACACAAAGCCTAAAACTATGTTTTTTAACATTTATTAATTATACCAAATATTTAACTCTTATTATTAAATTAAAAAAAACAAATCCACTTATTTTTTAGGTAAAGTGGATTTGTTATAAAGAAATTTATTTAACTAATCTTTTTAAAGATTTTCCTGCTGTAAATCCAGGTGTTTTTGTAGCTGGAATTTTAATTTCAGCTCCAGTTTGTGGATTTCTACCTTTTCTTGCTGCTCTTTTTCTAACCATAAAGGTTCCAAAGCCTGTAATAACAACTTTTTCACCTCTTTTAAGAGCATCTGAAAGAGTACTAAATACTGCATCAACTGCTTCTTTTGCAGCTTTTGCGGTAAGGTCAGCTTTTTTTGCAACTTGTGCAACAACGTCTGCTTTTGTCATGATTTTTCACCTCCTTCCAAAGACTTTTAGTCAGTAACAGGATAGTGAAATTTAGGCCTCTTGTCAATCTATATTTAAAACATCTTTTTATAACAATCTACATCAAGAATGGCTTGTTGCAAAAGTACGAACTTCCCTTATAACCGTAATCTTAACTTGACCAGGGAACGTTGGGAACTTCTCTTCAATTTCTTCTTTAATTTTTTCTGCTAAAACTAAGGCTTCATCATCAGATATTTCTTGAGGTTTTACAATAACTCTCAATTCTCTACCTGCTTGTAAAGCATATGCTTCTTGAACTCCTTTTTTAGTTTTTGCTGCATCTTCAATTGTTTTAATTCTTTTTAAATATTCTTCAAAATCTTCGTGTCTGGCACCAGGTCTTCCACCTGAAACTGCATCAGCTATGTATACAATTATTCCTTCTATACTTGTAAAGGCTGTATCTTCATGATGCGTGGCAACTGTATCTATGATTTTTTGTGAAAATTTATATTTTTTTAATAAATCAACACCTAAATCAACATGAGATCCTTCCTTATCATTAATAACTTTTCCAATATCATGAAGCAAACACCCAAGTTTTACTGTATTTACATCAGCTTTTAATTCATGAGCCAAGGCTGTTCCAATTTTAGTTTCTTCAAGTGTATGTAAAATCATATTTTGACCATATGAATATCTATATTTGAATCTTCCTAAAAGTTTAATAATTTCAAAAGGAATATTATAAATACCAACCCTATGGCATAAATCTTCACCAGCTTTTACAATAATTTTTTCAATTTCTTCTTTTGTTTTTTTAACTATTTCTTCAATTCTTTCTGGTTGAATTCTTCCATCCTTCATAAGTCTCTCAAGCGATGTTTTTGCAATCTCTCTTCTTACTGCATCAAACGATGAAAATTTAATAACCCCTTCTTCATCAAGGTCAACGTCGACTCCAGTCGCAATTTCAAAAGCCCTAATATTTCTTCCTTCTTTTCCAATAATCCTTCCTTTAAAATCATCATTTGGTAAATTTACAACTGATAAGGTATATTCAGCTGTATAATCAACTGCACCATATCTCATTGAATCAACTAATATTTCTTTTGCTTTTTCATCAACTGTATTTTTTATCTCTTCTTCAGCCGATCTTATTTTTTTAGCAATTTCTCCTTTCATTTTGTCTTCCCAACCTCTCATTATTAAATCTTTAGCATCAGCTTGACTTAATTTAGCAACTTTTTCAAGTTTTGTTAAAATCTCATCTCTTTTTTCTGAAACTATTTTTTTTTCATCTTCGAGTTGTTTTTTTGTTTTTTCTAAGTCTTTTTTTAAATTGTTGATTTCATTTTCTTTTTGCTGTAAATTTTTTTGTAAGTTAATAGTATCTTGTGTGGTTCTTTTTATCTCTTCTTCAGCTGTTTTTTCAATTCGAAGAGCTTCTTCTTTTGCTTTAATAAGAATTTCTTTTGCCTCTATCTCAGCTTGTTGGATCTTTTTTTCAAGATTTTGTTTTTTTTGTTTAAAAATAGGAATGAAATCTAAAATTTTATTGAACATAGGAATATAAATATGAATTAACTAAAGGAATTATTATTAAAACAAATGGGCAAAATAGAACATAAATAAATTGATTTGCTTCATTTTTTGAAAATTAAATAATAATACCTAGGTTAAAAACTTTTAAAATAATATTTTTAAATATCTTTCCAATTTTAACCTTTTTAAACCAAATCTTCAAACGCATTTTTAGCAACAGAATATGAAAATCCTTTTCTAATAAGAAATTCTATTATTTTTACCTTTTCTTTTTTTAAAACGCTTTTTTTACTACTTAAGAGTTTTTTTGCAATTTCAAAATCGTCTTGTTTTTTTAAAGAAAAATAATCATCTATAATTTCTTTTGAAATTCCTTTTTTTTGAAGCTCTATTTTTAATAAATTAATACCTCTTGGTTTAAAATAATTTCTCTGATCAATCCACCAAGACACAAACTCTACATCATTGAGAAAAAAATCTTTTTTTAAATCAAAAACAATTTCATTAATTAAATTAATTTTAAAATCGGTTGGCTTTATTTTTCTATTTAAATAATCAATAACCTCTTTTTCACTTCTTGGTCTAAAAGATATATATTTAATACTTTTTTCAAAAAAATATTTTTTAGTTTTCTTGAAATCCATTATTTATTAAACGCTTTTGAATAAACTGATTTAGTTAATTCTTGTTTAAATTTTGCATCAGTTTTTATCAATTCTTTTATCTGTTCTTTTCCTTGACCCATAACTTTATCGCCCATTTTAATAAAAGATCCACTTTTTGACAATATTCCTACTAATAAAGCTGTGTCAACCAAGGCTTCTTCTTTATCAATCCCATCTTTATTAATAACAAATTGAGCTTCTTTAAATGGTGGAGAAACTTTGTTTTTTACAATCTTCACCTTTACTCTTGTTCCAACAACTTCATCTCCTTTTTTAATTGTTTCTATTTTTCTAACATCCATTCTAATAGATGCATAAAATTTCATTGCCATTCCTCCTGGAGTAGTTTCAGGATTTCCAAACATTATTCCAATTTTCATTCTAAGTTGGTTTGTAAATATAACAATAGTATTTGATCTAGAAACAACGCTGGTAAGTTTTCTTAAGGCTTGAGACATAAGTCTTGCCTGAACCCCCATTTGAGCATCACCCATTTCACCTTCTATTTCTGATTTTGGTACAAGAGCCGCTACAGAATCAACTACTAAAATATCTACTCCTCCTGATCTAATTAGGCTTTCGGTAATTTCCAAGGCTTGTTCTCCAGTATCTGGTTGAGAAATTAATAGATTATCAAGATCTATTCCTAAAGTCTTTGCCCAAGAAGGATCAAGCGCATGTTCGGCGTCAATAAAAGCAGCAATTCCTCCTTCTTTTTGTGCTTGAGCAATTAAATTTAAACATAAAGTGGTTTTTCCAGAAGCTTCAGGTCCATATATTTCAATAATTCTTCCTTTTGGAATTCCTCCAACACCAAGTGCAAAATCAAGAGGCATTATTCCAGATTTTAAAACATCTAATTGTTCATTGGTTTTATCTCCAAGTTTCATTATTGCACCTTTACCAAATTGTTTTTGAATTTGATCAATGGCTAAAGAAACCGCTTGTGCTTTTGGACTTTTTTCATCACTTTTCATATATAAATATGTTTAATTTTTAAATCAGTAAAATAATATCAAATTTAAAAAGAATTACAAATTAAAAATTATTTTGAAAAGAAGAAAAAAACAAATACTATTAAAAAACAAAGAGTAGAAAAAAATGAAAGATAATTTAAAAAATATGTTTCATCTTCATTTTTTCTAAAATAATTTGTGTTTTTAAAAACAATAGCAGAAACTACAAAAACACTTGCTGACAAAACTCCTTTTGCTATCCAATAATTAAAAAAATATTCACTAAGTATTTTTTTAAAATAAAGATTTATCTCTGATGAAATGATTAATATTGTTATAAAAAATATTGTAAAAATTGCACCCACTAAAATTCCTCTATTTAATTTTAACCCACCAAATTTATTGTTCATCCAAATAATTCAATAAAACTAATAATCACAGAAAAACTAAATAAAATAAATACAAAAATAGAATATGATTTTTTTAAATTACTTTTTGTTTGTATTTCTTTTTCTAAGGAAATACTTAATAAAAATGCAATAAAAGATAAAAAAGGCATCATAAAAAATGTATTAATTTTTGTTTTTAATAAAAAATTAAAACCATCCAATTTATTAATAAGAGAAGTAAAATAATACCCTCCAAATAAAAAAGAAATTAAAATAAAAAAGAAGCAGTAAAATGTTTGAATTTTTAAAGTTCGAGAAGAAGTGTTTTTTTTAGACAATTCAAGTAATGTCAAAAAATATAAAAAAATAATGCTTGCGTTAAATAATATATGAATAATAATTGAAATCTTTTGAGTTGCTATCATTCTTTTATTTTAAATATTTTATAAAAATAACCAATTATCAATATGCCTAATAAATTAAATATTAAATATTGAAAAACTAAGTCAGTTAACCTAAATTGAAGATTTTTTAAAATTGAGATAAAAAAAATAAAAATCCAAGTTGAAAAAACAAGACTATTAAACAACTTTTCTTTAAAAAATAAAAAAGCATGAAATACATAAGAAAACATTATCACAAACAATAGTAAAACCCTTATTAAAAGAACTGTCTCTTTAAAGATATAAGGATATCCTATGGTTTTCCAATATGCTATGTAATAAAAATCTGATATTAAAGATAAAAATATTCCAACCAATATTAAAGTTGTAACAACTTCAAAAAAATGATGTTTCTTTTTTGTTATCAATCCATATTGAAAAGCCAAAACTCCAAAAACTCCTAAAAAAACACCAAAATTCAATATTAAATTTAAAACAATTGTAATGTCCATTAAATTTAGTCTATGAAAACAAAAAGAAAAAATCAACAATTTAGTTATAATTATTAATATTTATGAATAATTGTATTTTTTGTAATATAGTAAACAAAAAAACTCCATGTTTTAAAATTTTTGAAAATGATGAGTTTATGGCTTTTTTAGATATTTACCCAAGAACTTTTGGACACACTTTAGTCATTCCAAAAAAACACTATCGATGGATAAACGACCTATCACAAGAAGAATTTATAAAATGTTGGGATGTTGTTTATAAAGTTACAAAAGCTTTAGAAAATATTTTAGAAACAAAATTTATTACCTATGGAACTCATGGTCTTGAGATTGAACATGCTCACATACACATTCTTCCAAGAAAAAATGAAAAAGAATTTTTACCTGAAATAATTCAGGTAAAAAAAGAAGAACTTGAAATTTTGACTAATAAATTGACTTCTTTTTTAAAATAAGACACAATAAACTGTATGAATAATCAAGAAAATCCCCAAATTATTTATTCATGGGTTGCACCAGTTAGAGCATATAAAAAAACAAAGGGTGGAATATTAAGATTTTATATCGCAGTTTCACTACTTCTCTCTTTGATTGTTTATTTTTTTGGTGAAAAAATACTTGTTTTACCAATTTGGGCAATTATGTTTCTTTTTTATTCATTAACAATTACTCCTCCAAGTTATATAGAAAATAGAATTACAAGATTTGGAGTTGAAACAGACCATACAACATATAGATGGGAATATTTATCTTATTTTTATTTTTTAAAAAAATTTGATTACCATGTTTTGGTAATTGTTGGAAAAGAACCACTAAATCAACATCTATATTTAATAGTTGATGAAAAAGAATCAATTTCGGATTTGATAAAAATTTTATCAGAACATTTAATTTATCAAGAAAAGCCAAAAAAAAATTTCGTTGATAAAATGACAGAATCATTAACCAAACTTATGCCAGATTACAAATCATAAAGTTTCTAGTCTCTTTTTAAAAAGTTGAGGTTCAATTTCTTTAATACCAAAAGTTCTTCCCCATCTTAAAAGACCTTCGTCTGCAGTAATTAAAAAACCATCAATTTCTTTAGCAAGCGCTATCAATTCAAAATCGGCTGTACTATCTAAGAAATTTACACGTGTCGCTTGTCTATATCTATCTCTTAAATTCTTTACAGTCTCACCGATCATTTTTTGAAATTCTATTTTATTTACCTCAGACTTTCCTAAAGATCTTTGTGCCCCTAAAAAAACAAGCTCTTCGGCAACTTTTAAACCCTTATAAGATCTTTCTCTAATTTCATTTATAAGTTTGTAAAAAACATTAGCTGAAAAAGAGATACTGTTAAGATCAGGTGTTTTAATTGTTACTACGTTCAATAACTCATCAACAATTTCAGGCTTATCAAAAAAAGTTTTTAATTCATCAACAATTTCAGGAACCATATAAAACTCTGCTTTTTTATTGTTTTTTAGCTTTTTAACCACTTCAATAAAATTGTTTATTATTTCAATTGGGTTTTTTCCAAAACCGGACTTAATTTCTAAATTAACAAAAAAATTTGTATCAATAATATATTTTTCCATAGGTATATTATATAAAATTTTGAATTTTTTATTATTTTTATGCATACTAAAAATATGGAACCACATGCAGTCCCAAGACAAATAACTACTTTTGAGTTTAAACTGATTGGTTTTTTGACTTTAAAGCAATTTTTATATCTAGTTTTTGCAACGGGAATTGCTTTAATAGTTTATTACGCTACTCCAATTCCAATTTTTAATTTCTTATTTGCAGGAATTGTTGTTTTTTCAGGAATTGCACTTGCTTTTATTCCTTATAACGAAAGACCTCTTGATGTTTGGATTAGAAATTTTGTTAAAAAGCTTTTTTCAGCTTCTCAATATTTCTATATGAAAAAAAATTCAGCGCCAGATTTTTTAAAAGGTGTTTATATAACAAGTCAAAAAACAGCAATTAACCATCTCGATGCCCAAAACAAATTAAATAAATACTTAGAAAATAACAACATAAGTACAAATAAAGAAGTAAATATTAATCAAAATATAAATATAAAAACTGAAGATTTAAAAAATGAAGAAACAAAACAAAACATTATTAATAATGTAGGAAAACCTGAATCGGAAACAAAAATAAATTCAAATCAACCTTTTGTTTGGGGTATTATAAAAAATAGTAAAGGCAACAATTTAACAAATATTCTAGTTTATATAAAAAACTCACAAGAAAAACCAATACGAATATTAAAAACCAACACAAGTGGGGTTTTTGCAACATTCCATCCAATACCAAAAGGTGACTATATTTTTGAAATTAAGGATCCAAACAACAGTTATTTTTTTGATACAATAAAAATTAATCTAACAGATTCAAACAATCAACCACTAAATTTTGTTTCAAAGGAATTATTATGAGTACTAATTTAAAACCAACATCACCAATAAAATCATCAACTCAAAACTTTGTTGAGATAGAATATATAAAAGATGATATTGTAATTTTAAAAGATTACTCTGCTTCTATTGTAATTTCTGCTGGAACAACTAATTTTGGATTACTTTCTCAAGAAGAACAGAATGCCATGATATATTCTTATGCTTCTTTATTAAATTCATTATCTTTTCCTATTCAAATACTAATACTTTCAAAAAGAATGGATATTTCTTCTTATTTAGATTTTTTAGAAAATAAAGTTAAAAAACAAACAAGTGAAAGAATATCACAAAGATTAATAGCATATACAGAATTTATAAAAAACATAACTAAAAAAAATACAGTTCTTGAAAAAAAATTTTATTTTGTAGTTCCTTTTTCAGCTCTTGAAATGGGAATTGATATGACTAAAAATGAAAAACTAAACAAAGATTATGTTTTTACAAGAGCTAAAACCTCACTTTATCCAAAAAAAGATCATTTACTTAGACTTTTAAAAAAAGCTGGTCTTGATGGTAGGGTTTTATATGAACAAGAACTTGGAGAGCTTTTTTATAACCTTTATAACCCTTCACAGTCTGGAAGAAAACTAGCACCTGTGAATAGTTATACAAATATAATATCAACCCAATAATATGTTATCTAATTTATTTAGTCCAAAAAAACCAAATCAAAAAAATGAAGAAATAAATGTTAAAAGTAATGCTGGTGAAATACTAGCAAAAGGAATGACTTCTGTAAAAGATTTAATAGCACCTTCTTATATTGAAGTTGATTTTAATCATTTAAAAATCGATGATAAATTTTATAGAACTTTATTTGTGGTTGGTTATCCAAGATTTGTGTCATCTAATTGGCTATATTCTTTAATTACTTTTGATCACCCCTTATACATTTCTATGTTTATTTATCCAAATGAATCTAAAGAAATACTTCACGATTTGAAAAGAAAAATTGCTGAAATGCAAGCAACTATAGAAAACGATATGAAGTCTGGTAAAGTTGTTGATCCATCTGTTCAGGTCGCGCTTGATGATGCGCTAACTCTTCAATCGGAACTTGCACAAGGAGCGGAAAAGTTTTTTCAATTTGGTTTATATGTAACAATTCCTGCAGATTCTTTAGAAGAACTAAACCAAATTACTAAAGAAGTTGATTCAACACTTTCATCCTTACTTATTATTGCAAAAACAGCAACTTTAGAAATGGAAGAAGGTTTTAAATCAACTCTTCCAATGTTTTATGACAGAATGGGCGTTTGGAGAAATATGGACACTTCATCACTCGCCATGACCTTTCCTTTTTCAACAGCATCTTTAACTGCAAATGAAGGGATTTTATATGGATTAAATCAACATGATGGGAGTTTGGTTATTTTTGACAGATTTACTCTTGAAAATTCAAACAGTGTTATTTTAGGTAAATCTGGAGGAGGAAAAAGTTTCTTTGTAAAACTTGAGGCTCTTAGGCTTTTAATGATGGATACTGAGGTTATTATTATTGATCCAGAAAATGAGTATAAAAAAATTGCAGAAACTGTTGGTGGAGAATTTGTTTCTTTTTCTATAACATCAGATTATAAAATCAACCCTTTTGCTTTAAATTCATATAACAACGAACCAGATGAATTTTCTAATAAAGTATTAGGCCTTCATTCTTTGATGAAAATAATTATGGGAGATCTTACACCAACTCAAGATGCATTACTTGATAGATCGTTAGTTATGACTTATAAACAAAAAGGTATAAATCAAGATCCAAAAACTTTTAATAATGAACCTCCTCTTCTTGAAGATTTATATAAGATACTTCTTGGAATAGAAAGTCCTGAAGCTGCAGAACTTGCCGCAAGACTTGAGAAATTTATTAAAGGATCAGCTTCTGGAATATTTAATCAACAATCAAATTTTGATATTAAAAATAGTTTTACTGTTTTTGGTGTTAGAGATATTGAAGACAATCTAAGACCAATAGCTATGTATATAATTTTAGATTATATCTGGAATAGGGTTAGAAAAGATAAAAAAAAGAGAGTTTTAATTGTTGATGAGGCATGGTATTTAATTAAAAACAAAGACTCTGCTTCTTATTTATATTCTTTTGCAAAAAGAGCAAGAAAATATATGCTTGGATTAACAACAATAACACAAGACGTTGAAGATTTCTTAAACACCGAAGAAGGAAAATCTATAATTACAAATTCTAGTTTACAAATCCTTCTTAAACAATCAACCGCAGCAATAGAAAAAATTTCTGAAGTATTTAATTTGACTGGTGGTGAAAAACATTTTTTATTATCAGGTGAAGTTGGTGAAGGTTTGTTTTTTGCTGGACAATC
The DNA here is from genome assembly GCA_964636045.1 of uncultured Gammaproteobacteria bacterium. Taxonomy (GTDB): domain Bacteria; phylum Patescibacteriota; class Microgenomatia; order UBA1406; family HO2-37-13b; genus CAZWRH01. The sequence goes on from CAZWRH010000003.1 coordinate 23,206, forward strand.
GCATGTTGCAATTAAAATAATTGCGTGTGAAGAAGAATATAAAACAATAACTAATTCCTAAACTTCCTCATCATCTATCCTTACAGGCATTATTATGTGAATATAGGAGTCATTTTTATCTGATTTGAATATTCCAGGAGCATTCTTATTCATCATTTCAAATACAATCTTCTTTTCTTTAATATTTGATAGAAAATCTAATATAAATTTATAGTTAAAAGAAATTTTTTGCTCCTCTCCTTCAAAATCTATTTCTTGGTGAGTTACCATATTCCCTTCTTCCTTAACCTTTGGCCTTATATATAATCCCTCTTTTTTAATATCAAAAATAACAATATTGGAAAAATCTCTAGCAAAAATAGAATTTAATTTAATATTTCTTAAAAATTCATCTCTATCGATAACTATTTTTGTTTTAAAACCATCAGGAATAACTCTTTCAAATGGAGGAAAATCTCCTTCAATCAGTGAGGAATAAATAAAATTATCTCCAATTTTAAATAAAACTATTTTCTTTTCTAAATCAAATACAACTTTCACTTCTTTTTGTTTCTCAAGCATTAGTAAAGTTTCGTTTAATACATCAGCAGAAATGTTGCCTTCTAAATTTATTGATTTGTCAGCTTTTAAAAGAGATAATCTAAATCCATCTGTTGATACTAAATATTTAGTATCATTTTTAATTGAAAAATTAATTGATGTTAAAACTGGTCTTGATTCATCTTTAGCTACAGAAAACAAAACTAAAGGCAGTTTCTCTTTTAAAAAGTTCTTCTCAATTGAAAATTCTTCTCCTTTTATTTCTGATGGTTCGGGAAAATCTTCAGAAGAGATTAAATTAAAAGAACCTTTCGTTTTATCACTAATAATAGTTATTTTTTTATCTTCTATATCTAATTCAATAAAAGAAGAAGTTATAAAGTTTAAAAATTCAATTATCTTCTTTATATCAATAACTATTTTTTTACTACCATCATTTTCAATATCTATCTCTGTATAAAAAAATTCTGATAGATTTGTTGTAATTATTTTTATTTTTTTATTTTCTATTTTAAGCAATGCTCCCTGAAGTGAAGAATTGGAAGAGATTCTTGATAAACAAAAATGAGAAGCTGTTATTAATTTTTCCAAAAATATTTCTTTATTAAGTTTTATCTTCATAATATATATAAATAGTATTAAGTAGGTGTCGTGTATAAGTTTATAACAGTGTTTTTTTTATTTCAATAGCTTTTTATAACAATATTTTTGCCACATTTTTAAATGTGGATTATTTGTGTATTTTATGTTGATTGTGGAATTGAATTTACAATTCTATCAATTTCATCCTTAAAAGACGGGTTTTTAATTGAAAGGTTTGTTATTTTATCTACTCCATGGATAATGGTAGTATGATCTTTTCTTTTTAAAGTAAATGCAATTTCCTCAAGCTTCATTTTTAAAATATTTCTTAAAATAAACATTATTACTTGTCTAGGCAGTGCTATCTCCTCTTTTCTTGTTGAATCTTTTATTTGAGATGGTTTTATATTATAGTAGGAGCAAACATACTTAATAACATCTTGAGAACTAATGGTTTTTTTTATTTTTTCTTCTTTTTTTGAAAATTCATTTTTTACATAATCTATTGTTATTGCTCCTCCATTTTTTATAGTTTTACTATATATTTCAAGTAGTCTTCCCTCAAGTTCTCTAGTATCTCCTATTTTTTCAGCAAGAAGACTTGCTGATTCAAAGTCAATTTCAATATTTCTTTGCTTTGCTTTTATTAAAATAATAGCAGTTCTTAACTCAAAATCTGGTGGTTGAATATCTATAGTTAAACCACCTGAAAATCTCGATTTAAGTCTATCCTCAAGCTTGTTAATATCTTTTGGATGAACATCAGAGGTCATTATTATTTGCCCTCCTCCATTAATAATAGAGTTGAATGTATGAAAAAATTCTTCTTGAATTGTATTTTTTCCAGCAATGAATTGAATGTCGTCAATTATTAAAACGTCGAGATTGCGATATTTTTTTCTAAATACTAAAGTGTTTTTTGCCCTAATCGAGTCGATTAGATCGTTAGTAAACTCTTCACTTGAACAATAAAGTATTTTTTTTGTAATATCTTTTTCAAATATTTTATGCGCTATAGCATGTGTTAAATGGGTTTTTCCTACACCTACCCCACCATATATATAAAGAGGATTATATGAAGATCCTGGATTGTCAGAAACAGATAAAGATGCAGCATATGCTATTTCATTATTTTTTGATACTGCAAAATTATCATAAGTATATTTTGCCTGTATTCCAGATTTTTTAATAATATCGTTCTTATTGTCTTGAAAAGTTAATATTGATAATTCCTCAAATCCATTATGATTTTCTTTCTTTCTCTCCTTTTCTTTTATTAAGAATAAAATCTTTAAATCTTCTTTATTAGAGAATTTTCTTAATAAATTTTCCATTTCACCCTTTTTTGAGTTTAAAAATATCTGCATTCCTAAGTTTTCACATGAAACAAACAAAACATTGTCTTTTATTTCTATTAAAGAAGTTTTTTTAAGTAGTGGAATAAGAACAGGAGAATTTTTACTTTCTTCAAAATATGAGATAAAGTTTTTCCAAGTAAATCCTTCCATAATATTTGTGGATAAATTATCCACAAATATTAATTAATACTTATCCACATGTCAACCACATTTTTACTATAAGTATAAGAATTAATGTGTATTAATTTTTCTTTAGATTATTATGGAGAGACGAAGATGTGTTTTTTTAGAGAAAGGTTTATATAAAAAAATATGTGGACCCGAGGGGACTCGAACCCCTGATCTTCTGACTGCCAGCCAGACATTCTAACCAACTGAACTACGGGCCCTTCTTATGATAAATAATTATATTATATTTATGATTATTTTTTAATTGAAAAAAAGATTGTCATAATAGTCTATGCGTTTTAAATGAGGTTATTATGCGGTAATTTTTATGTTAAAATAAAAACTTATGTCTCTTACTATAAAAATTCTTGATAAAAAAAACGTATATTCTAGAAATGGATTTGTTATTAATGAATCGAGAGTTAGAATGCCTAACGGTGATGAAACAACTTTTATTATGAGAGAATCTGGTGAATTTGCCATTATTATTCCAAAATTAGAAACAGACATGTTTGTTATGGTGAAGCAACATAGGGTAGGAGTAGATAAGATATCTTTAGAATTTCCAATGGGATCTGTTTTTGGAAAGAATCCAGATGAAATGTCACATATTGAACTTAAAGAAGAAACAGGTTATATAGCTAAAAATATGAAAAAAATTGGTGATTTTTCTGTTTCTCCTGGGTGGTCTAATCAAAAAGGAAATGTATATTTAGCAACCAACTTAATAGAAGGAGAACCTACCCCAGAACAGTTTGAAGCTATAGAAATAATCACAGTTTCTCAAGATGAAATTGAGAAAAAAATTTTAAATAAAGAGATTTTTGATGCATCAACAATAGTCTCTTTTTATTTATATAAAGCTTTATTCGGTTAATCTTCGGTAAATATGCGGTAATTATTATTGTTTTTTTTGTATAATACTTTACAAAATGAAAAAAATAGTTGTTGTTGGTGGTGGAGTAGGAGGATTGGTAATCTCATATTTACTATCTTTAAAAAAATATAAAGTAACATTAATAGAAAAAAATAAATATTTAGGTGGGCTTGCTTCTGGTTTTAAAGAAAAAAAATGGTTGTGGTATTTAGATAAACAATATCACCACATATTTAACTCCGACAAAGATTTTTTTACTTTTTGTAAGGAAATAGGTTTTAATGATATTTTTTTTAAAAAACCTGAGTCATATTCTTTTTTTTCAGATAAAAAAATGTATAAATTTGATTCACCTCAAGATTTATTTTTTTTCCCAAAAATTAATTTTATTGAGAAGATAAGATTTGGAGTGTTTGTTTTGGTTTTAAAAATTAGTCCATTCATATCTTTTTTTGAAAAAAAAACATCTAAAAAAATTAGTAAATCATTTTTAGGGAAAAATAGCTGGTTTGTGTTGTGGGAAGAGCTTTTTCGGAAAAAGTTCGGTAAATATGCGGAAAATATTTTAGCTTCATTTTTTTGGGCCAGAATTAAGGTTAGGTCAAATAAACTATGGTACGTAAAAGGTGGTTTTCAGAATTTCGTTAATTTTTTAGAAAAAAAATGTTTAAAAAATAAAGTTAGGATAGTTAAAAAAACAAATATTTATAGTGTTTTAAATAAAAAAAATGGGGTAGAGGTTAATGGTATCTTGTATGATAAATGTATTTTAACAGTGTCGAGTAAAATTATTTCTAAAATAGTAAAAAACAAATCGAAAGATATTAGAAATCTTGGCGAGATAAATTATCTAAATTCTCAAGTGTTAATTTTTATTTTAAATAAAAAAATTAAAACCAAAGCTTATTGGATTAATGTTTTAGATAAAAATAATCCAATTATGGTTTCAGTGCTTCACACCAACTTTATTGATTCAAAAAAATATAATAACTCGGAAATATTATATATAGGAAATTACCTAGAAAAAACAAACAAATTGTTTAAATTATCAAAAAAAGAATTGGTTAGTTATTATTTAAAATATTTGCAAGAAATTTTCCCCGACTTTGATAAAAAAAACATTAAAAAAACTTATCTTTTTAGAGAGGAAGATTCTCAACCAATTTTTGATAAAATTTTTATAAAAAATAAAATTTCTAGGTTTAATACCTTACTTAAAAATATTTATATTTCTAATTTAGATTCTACGTACCCAAACGACAGAGGGGTTAACTATGCTATTAAAAAAGCTAAAGAGCTTTTAATTGGTTTTTGAGCTTTACTAAGTATGGTTTGTTTATTAATTCTTCAAGCTTTTGCCATCTTTGTTTTTTAATTTGGAATGAAACATTGTCTATTAAGTTTTTAGTAGCATATGTTCCGGGTCTAGTTGAGTATATTGAAACATAAGCTTTTTCAAAGTTAATTTTTTTACATAAAGAATAAGTATTTTTAAACTCTTTATCCGTTTCTGTACAAAAACCAACAATAATGTCGGTTGTAAATTTTACTTCAGGAATATTTTTTTTTATCTTATTGATAAGTGATAAATATTGTCTTGATGTGTACCACCTGTTCATTAATTTTAAAACCCGGTCATCACCTGATTGTAAAGGTAAATGAATTGTTCTATCAATGTTTTTATTTTTTTTAATTACTTTGATTAATTCATTAGAAAAATCCCACGGATTACTTGACATAAAGCTTATTTTTTTAAAACCAATTTTTGATATTTCTTCAAGTAAGTGAGGAAATAAGGTGGGAATTCTATTTTTTCCTAAATGTTTAACATAGGTTACTTTTTTATCATGTTTTTTTAAATCAGCTCCATAAGAATTAACATTTTGACCAAGAAGCATTATTTCTTTAAAACCTTTTTTATAAATTTCTTGACATTCTTTAATGATTTTTTCAAACGGCTTACTAATTTCCTTTCCTCTTGCATAAGGAACAACACAATAACTACAGAAATTATTACAACCATTAGATATGGAGACGTAAGCTGTCTTATTTTTTAAATCAGAATTCCCAGGTTCTTTTTTAATTAATTTTGAAATATGTACAAACTCATCAATTATTTTTAATTTTTTTTTAAATAATTTGTCTAGTTTAGGATTATTGATTGCCATCCCAGCCATACAACCAGTAATAATTATTTTTTGTTTTTTTAAACCTTTTTCTTTAAGTTTCTTTAGGTTATTAATAAGTCCATAGACCCTATTTTCAGCAGACTCTCTAATCATGCAAGTATTTAAGATGACAACATCGGCATTTTTATAAAAAGAAGTTTTTTTAAAACCAGATTTTTTAAAAGATGATTCTATTTTGTTAGAATCTGCATAGTTTTGCTGACAACCGAAAGTTTTTAAATAGAATTTCATAGAGAGAGCATATTCATAATCCTTTTAGGATCTGCTTTACTTTTTAGTTTTCCAATACATATTCCAAAGATTGTTTTTGGATTTTTTTCAATTAATTCTTTATTTTCTTGTTTTATTAATTCAATTTCCTTTTTTAATTCTTCATCAGATATTTCTTGTGGTAAATATTCGTTTAAAATATTTATTTGATAATTGTTTTCTTCAATCAAATCATGTCTGTTTCCTTTTTTAAACATTTCGTTTGCATCATTTAATTCTTTAATTTGTTTTCTTATTACTTGAACAATTTCTTCGTCTGTTAATTCAGTTTTTTTATCAATCTCTTTATTTTTAATAGATGACATTAAAAATCTAAACACATTAGTTTTTTTTGTATCTTTTTCTTTTAAAGCTGTTATTAATTTTTCTTGTATTTGTTGTTTTAACATTGTAATATTATACATTACTTTTACTTTAAGATTCATTTTTATTTATGAAAAAAAGAGATTTGTTACAAACAATTGAAAAATTTAATCAAAAAATCAATACCCATACTCCAAGTGAATTAGAAATGTTAAGGGAGTTAAAAGTAATGAATTTAAAAATAAAAACGAACAATCTAGACATTAATAAGCTCTTAAAAGAAAAACAAAATATAATTAAAACTATTTGGAAGGTTGCTATTTTTGAAAAAATGATTTTAAAAGAATCAAAAGGAATGACAAAAAAAGAAAAAAGCAAGTTACTTGATTATTTTAATAATTATTTAAAAATAAATAATGGTAATAAGTTAGAAACAGCTTCTTCTAAAGATATTATTGAAATATTCCAAGATAATTTATTTGAGAAGAAAATAATTAATTAAATTATTAATATGAATTACCCAGTAGTTCTCGATGTTGAAACAAAACATACTTTTAAAGAGTTTTCTGATACTAAAAAATTAGGAATTTCTGTGGCATGTATTTATGATTTTAAAGACAATAAATTAAAAAGTTTTCTTGAATCAGAGTTGTCGCAACTATTTTCTATTTTAGAAAACTCATCATTAATAATTGGATTTAATGTTGTAAGTTTTGATTTACAAGTTCTCCAAGGATATTATCCAGGGAAAATGACTCAATTTAAAACTTTTGATATTTTAGAAGATATAAGAGAAATTATCGGAAGAAGGCTTTCTTTAAACGATTTAGTATCGGCAACGCTTGGAAAGAAAAAATCCGGTCACGGTCTTCATGCTATTGAACTTTATAAAGAAGGCAAATTTGAAGAATTAAAAAACTATTGTTTTGACGATGTTATTTTAACCAAAGAATTGTTTGATTTTGGCTTAAAAAAGAATGAAATATATTATATGGACTATACAGGTAAAAGAACCATTGAGGTTAGTTGGAAAAAACATTTAAACACCAATAATCAAAAAAAAGAAATTGCCTTAACTTTACCTTTTTAATAAGAGGAGTCAAATAGGGTAACACTCTTTCTTTTTGTTTTTAATCTTCCAAGTGCATTTAAATATGATCTTTCAAACTCTGCAAGTCTTTCAGGTGAGTAGTTGTTTCTATTTCCATAATAAAAAGTATTTAAAAATTTTGGAAAACTTATTTGAGATTGGTCTATTAAAATTGATCCATCTTTAATACAGTAGGATTGGTTGTAGTAAATAAATCTAACAATATAATAATCCCATAATTTATTTACTATTTTTTCTCCAACATGATTTGGATCATAAATTAATTTACCTCCAATTAACGCCTCAGGAAAAAAACCTTTGAAATGTATATTTTGATCAGTAAAAAAATTTAAAACTTTATCTCCTGGTTTTGGCGTTGGTTTTTTTTCACCAGTAAAAGACGTTCTAATTTCACTTTTTGGACTTATTGGAGAAATTCTTTTTATATGTTCATTTTTTTTATGAATATTAAACCCATCTTGTAAACCAAATAAATGAAATTCTACCTCAATAGCGTTGGTGGTCATGGAATATAATCTAGACAACCCTTTTCCATTTTTTATTATTGGTTTTAGATTGTCAAAAGGACCAAGTTCTTCAGAAAAAATAAATCCTTTATCTTTTAATCCTTTTATAATATTAATTTCTCTATCAATATCTTTAATATTATTTTTTTGTGGAAGAATAGATATAAGGTCAATATCAGAATGTGTTCCATTAATTTTTCCATTTGCATAAGAACCAAAAGTAAACAAAATTGATTCAGACCCATTCATAGCCAAATGTTCAACTAATTGATTAAGTTTTTGATCAAGGTTATTTGCATGTTCTTCTATAGACTCTGATTTACTAAATTTCTTATTAAAATAAGTTTTAAAAACATCTTTTCTAATCTTGTCTAAAGATTCACTTTCTATCATAGGAGATGGTATTTGTATTTCACTACATATATTTCCTATTTCAGATATATTAGAAACCGCAAGTCTTGATCTTAAATTAAAAAGTTGAGTAATGTCTTCGGGTTTAATAGGATCGGTTGAAAAAGGGAGCTCTTGTCTTCTTTGATTATGTTCTATATTGGTCATAGCCCAACTGTATATATTATGATAGTGTCATAATATTTGCAAGGGGTTTTATTTAAAAATAAATAAGAGGAATTTCCATTTCCTCAGGAGTTAATCCACCGTGATGACCGTTGAATTTAAATTCAAATACTCCTTTTTTATACCACCAAACAGATTCATTTTTATAGGGTAGGATAACTAAGTTTCCAACTCTTTTTAAAAACTTTTTTGTGATTTTTTTTGGATCTCCAAATATTCCTTCCTTAATTAGTTCGCGAGTTTTATAAACCTCTGCTTTACCGACTAATTTTTTTCTTAAAAAGTACAGGACTTTATTTAAATATTCATTTTTAATATGTAGAAAAAAATCACGTGGTGAGCCAACTGGAACAATATATTTTCCATCCTTATCTGTTTTTAAGTATTTTAATATGCTCGGATATTTTTTATTTAAATAAATTCCAGATTTTTTATTAAGTGCAACTTGACCATGATCGGCTGTAATCATTATTGTTGTATTTTTTAAGTCTATTTTATCTAAAAAATTAGTTTCAAAATTATTAAAAAAATTTAGAATCTCTTGTTTTACAAATTCAGAATCAGGTCCATATTCATGAGACATAGCATCGATGCTATCAAAATAAAAATAACAAAATTTTTTACTAGAAGAATCATTTAAAATGTTGGTCAATTTTAATAATCCTTGAGTTAAAGTTTCAAAAGGCATTTGTTTACTACCAAATAATATTCTATTAGAATATGCATTATTGCAAATTTTGCTACTTTGAAATGCAAAAGAATCAATGTTTTGTTTTTTTAAATTTAAATAAAATTTATTTTTTGGAATAATATTTGCGAATTTTCTATTTATTTTTAATAATTCATCTCTATTCATTTTTTCACCTGTTATTGTCATGAGAATAGGAGAAATTACTTTATTAACTTTTGATTCAAAATAATTCCATTCATAAAGACAATGCTCTGGGGTGGTTAGATTTGTTGTTATTGTGGTGATTTCATTTGTGGTGGTTGATGGAAATTGAGAAGTTAGTTTTGAAATTATTCCTTGTTTTTCAATTTTTTTAAAAATAGGATGTTCATTTTTCATTTTTTCAAAAAAAGACCAACCAAATCCATCAATTACAAATAGAACAACATTTTTAATGTCTTTTTTTTTGTTAAAAACGTCTTCTGAAAAGATATCTTTATTTTTTTTATTAGTTAAAAGGTGCTCAGCGGTATTTAATATTTTTGTAAAAGAATATTTATTTGATGGTTTTAAAAAATATTTAGAGAATTTGTTTTTATTTATTTCTTGAATAGAGATTTGGTTAATCATATATGTTAGAAATTATATCAACAATATAAAAATACAAGATATTATTCTATTTTTAGATTATGGCTTGATGCAAGTCTACTTAGATGAAGGTAATAATGTCTTTCAAGCTCAGCTAATCTTTGAGGAGAATAATCTTCTTTTTTGAAATGATATAAAGTATTTAAAAATTTTTCAAAATTAATTTTTTCAAAATTAATAATTCTATTTCTCTTATCATATGCACAATTAAAATAAATAAATCTTTTTAAAATAGTCATCCATAATTTTTCTCTAATTTTTTCACCAACAAGATTTTTATCGTAAATTATATCTCCAGTTGCAACATTATCTGTAAAAAAACCTTTATACATCTCTCCATCTTCTTCAACAAAATTTTGAACACAATTAGTTGGTTTGATTAATCCTTTTCTTTCTCCAGTGAATGAAATTCTAATCTCTACTTTTGGAGATGTTGGAGCAACTCTTTCTATAGATTTTCTTCTTAAATTTAGGGAGTGTGCGTCATCTATGCCAATTAAATGGTATTCAGTTTCTAAACCTTCTTCAGTCATAGAATATAACCTTGTCAAGCCTTTTCCAGTTTTTAATATTGGTTTTAAGTTTTCAAAAGGACCAAGTTCTTCAGAAAAAACAAACCCTCTTTCTTTTAAAGACTCAATTTTATAAATTTCTTCATTTACTTCATCATCAGTTTTCATTTTTGGTAATATGACAATAAAATCGATATCAGAATGAGGGCTGCTAATTTTTCCATTTGCAAAAGATCCAAAAGTTATAAAGATTGAGTTTGATTGGTTAAATGTAAAATGTTTTATTAACTCATTTAGAGAGTTATTTAATTTAGTTTCATGTTCCTTAATGTCTTGAGAGGTTGGAAAATTTTGTTCAAAATAACTATTGAAAATTTGTTTTTTTATTTTTTGATTTATTTCTGGTTCATTTGGAGATGAAATGTTAAATTGATCACAAATATCTATAAGAGAATCAATGTCTTCAGCTCCCCAAATAGCAGTTCTAACATTAAAGAGTTGTGTTACTTTGTTTTGGGTAATATTGGTTGCTTGAGGTTTTTTTTCAGACTTATAAATTACATTTCCTGATTGTTCAGTAGTTTGAGGTATGGGTCGTCTTTCCATATTCTATTATAAACTAATATATTAAAAATCAATATAATTTTTAATTATGTCCTATAGTATACTATATAACTAAATTAGTTTCAATATTATTTGAATTTAAATTTTATATAATATAAATAATGAAGGAAAAGCTAAAGTATATAATTATTGCTGCTCGACCAAATCAATGGGTTAAAAATCTTATTATTTTTACTTCAATTGTATTTTCTGGAAAATTATTTGATGCAAATTTATTAACTAGTACAATTTATGGTTTTATAATATTCTGTCTTCTTTCATCAACCTCATATATATTAAATGACATAATTGATTTTCAATATGACAAAAAACATCCAGTTAAAAAAAATAGACCATTAGCTTCAGGAAAAATTACAATTCCTGATGCAACTTTTGTTGTTTTCATATTGTCTTTAACTTCTTTAACAATTGCTTTGTTTTTTTCTATTCCATTTTTTATTTTGTCTTTTGGGTTTTTGCTTTTACATTTTTTTTATTCTTTGTTTTTTAAAAAACAGCCAGTTTTAGATATTTTTACAATATCTTTTTCTTTTATGATTAGGGCTTTTGCAGGCCAGATAATAACGGGATATCATATTCAAATATGGTTATTGCTTGCTATATTTTTTATTTCTCTTTTTATAGCAACAGTAAAGCGTCATGCAGAGTTAGTTTCTCATGGTAAAGAAACAAGATCTTCACTTTATTTTTATAAAGAGCATTTGCTTGATTTTTTAACAAACACATTTGCTACCTTAACTATTGTTTCATATTCACTTTATACTTTTTTAGAAAAACCACCTTTGATCCTTACTCCAATTTCTGAATATTTTTCTGGTATTTTTCCTGATTTTGAAGCAAGAAAATGGTTTATGATAACTATTCCAATCGTTGTTTATGGAATTTCAAGGTATGCACAGCTTCTTTATGATAATAAACAAGGAGAAGCGCCTGAAAAAATAATCACACAAGACAAACCTCTTTTAACTGCTATTTTGCTTTGGGGAGTTGTGGTTATCTCTCTTATATATATCTTTTAATCAATATTTGTTCAACTTTTTTTTAGTGTTTTTATTTTTTTTGAAACTATTCTTTTTTTTAAGCATAAAAAAATAACTTGATATATTTTAATATCATTTAGACCGCTTGACATCGTATAAGTGGTGTATTACATTTTTTATTGACACTAAATATATTAAAAATATGAAATGTATATTTTGTTCAGATTCTAATACAGATGTAGTTGAGACAAGAGTTTCTGATGATGGATCAACCATAAGAAGAAGAAGAGAGTGTGGAAAATGTCAAAAAAGATTTACAACATATGAAAGAGTTGAACAGTTACCAATAATAGTTATAAAAAATGATGGAAGAAGGGAAAGATTTGATAGAGATAAATTAAAAAAAGGAATATTTATATCAACTGGAAAAACAAGCATTACACTTGATCAAGTTGAAAAAATAGTTTCAGAAGTTGAGACAGAACTTAAGCAGGAAGATAAGATGGAAATAGAAAGTAAAATGATTGGAAATTTAGTTGCCAAAAAACTAAAAAAAATTGATAAAATTGCCTACATTAGGTTTGCATCAGTTTTTAAAAAGTTTGTAGATCTTGAAGATTTTGAACAGGAACTTAAAAAATTATTATAAAATTAAAATCCTATGAAATTAACAGGAATCAGAGAAAAGGTTTTTTTGGATAGATACTCATTAAAAGATAAAAAAGGAAATCCAATTGAGAAGAATCCTGAAAAAATGTGGAGAAGAGTAGCAAAAGGAATAGCTATGGTTGAGAAAAGAGATCTTCAACGAAAATATGAAAAAGAATTCTATGAACTTCAAAAAGATTTTAAATTTATAGCGGGTGGAAGAATTTTATCTGGCGCTGGAACAGGATACGAAGTTACTTATTACAATTGTTTTGTTATTCCATCCCCTAAAGATTCAAGAGGTGGTATTTTAGATACTTTAAAACACATGGTTGAAATTATGGCTCGTGGTGGTGGTGTTGGATTTAATATCTCAACTTTAAGACCACGTGGTGCAAGAGTTAAAAAAGTAAATGGATCATCTTCGGGTCCAATTAATTGGGCAGAACTTTTTTCAGTTGCAACAAAAGATATTATTCAACAAGGCGGTACAAGAAGAGGAGCTTTAATGTTAATGCTTCATGATTGGCATCCAGATATTGAAGAATTTATTACAGTAAAACAAGATCATAGCAAAATAAATGGTGCAAATTTATCTGTTGCAATATCTGATGCTTTTATGAACGCTGTTGAGAAAGATTTGGATTGGGAATTGGTTTTTCCAGATGTTACAGATGAGGATTATGACAAACTTTGGACAGGAGATATTAATGAATGGAAAAGTCATGGCAAAAAAGTAGTTGTTTACAAAACTGTAAAAGCCAGAAAGATTTGGGATTTAATTGCTGAAGCAGCATGGAAAAGCGCTGAGCCAGGGGTTGTGTTTTTAGAAAGATACAATAAATATTCTAATAATTGGTATTTTGAAAGATTAAATTGTGTTAATCCATGTGGAGAACAAGGTCTTCCTGATTGGGGTGTTTGTAATTTAGGATCTCTTAATTTAGCCGCTTTTGTTAAGTCTGGAAATATGGATTTTAAAAAGCTCTATGATGCATCAAAAATTGCTATTAGATTTTTGGATAATGTAATTGATGCAAGTTATTATTTTTACGATTCAATTAAAGAAACTCAACTTGATAGACGAAGAACTGGACTTGGAACAATGGGACTCGCTGATGCTTTAATAAAAATGAAAATTAGATATGGAAGTCCAAATTCTTTAAAAGTAATTGAAAAAATTTATAAAACAATTAGAGATGCAGCTTATGAGGCTTCAATAGACCTTGCAAAAGAAAAAGGAACTTTTGAAAAACTCGATAAAGAAAAGTTTTTAAAAAGTGAATTTGTTAAAGATTTACCTGAAAAAATTAAAGAAAGAATTAGTAAACATGGAATTAGAAACTCTGTTTTATTGACTCAAGCACCAACAGGATCAACTTCTTTATTAACAGGAGTGTCTTCAGGTATTGAACCAGTATTTGAATTTGTTTTTATAAGACATGATAGACTTGGAGAACATAAAATTTATCATCCTCTTTATGAAGAATGGATTAAAAAAACTAAAAATTTAAAAAATAGTAACTTAATTAAGAAGCCTGATTATTTTGTGTCTGCGTCAGAACTTACACCTGAAGAACATGTTAGAGTTCAAGGAATGATTCAAAAATATACTGACTCTTCTATTTCAAAAACAGTTAATGCTCCAAACGATCATAAAGTTGATGATGTAAAAAATATCTATACTTTAGCTTATAAACTTGGATGTAAAGGTTTAACTTATTTTAGAGACGGCTCAAGAAGTGGAGTTTTAGAAAAGGAAACTACTGTAAAAAAAGATGCTATAGCAACAACAAAGCAAGAAGTAAAGCCAACATTTGCTATTAAACCACGACCAATGGTAGTTCATGGTTCAACATATAGAATTAATACTCCAGTTGGAGCAGCATTTATCACAATTAATACTAATGGGGGCATGGAGCCTTTAGAAGTATTTATTAATGTTGGTAAAGCAGGAAGTGATGTTTACGCTATGGCAGAGGGACTTGGAAGAATGATTTCTTTAGCTCTTAGGTTCTCATCTCATCTTTCTCCAACAGAAAGAATAAAAGAAGTAGCCAATCAATTATCTGATATTGGAGGAGCAAGGGTTATGGGTTTTGGAAAAGACAGAATTAGAAGTCTTCCTGATGCAATTGCTAAAGTTTTATCTACTCACTATAGTATAAATGGTCAAATGGCACCAAAGATGCTTGAGGCAGAAAAAGAAATAAAAACAGAGATTAATCAAGTATCAACAACAACTCAAGAAACTTTGCCAATACAACAAAACATTGAAAGTCCAAAAAAAACAGGAAAAAATTTTGATATTTGTCCAAAATGTGGTGAAGCAACTTTAGTTTATGAAGAAGGTTGTAAAAAATGCTATAACTGTGGAAATTCTGAGTGTTAATTAGCTTTATGAAAATATATACAAAGACTGGTGATACAGGATCAACTTCTTTGATTGGTAGACGAGTTTTAAAAACTAATTCTATTATTGAACTGAATGGAAATATTGATGAGTTAAGCGCTTTCATTAGTCTTACTATTTTAAACATTAAAAACAAAAGCAATATTGATTTATTAAAAGATATTCAAACTGACTTTATACAAATAATGAGTTATATTGCTGGCAAAAAAGACAGTAGTATTGATTTTGATAAAAAGATAAATAAATTTGAACAAATGATTGATTTATTATCTTCTAAAAAAGATAAACCAAATCGTTTTATTCTAGTTAAAAATAACAATTTAAGTGTTTATTTTAATTTATTAAGAACTATTACAAGAAGAGTGGAAAGAAGAGTAATTTTAAGTTTTAAAAAAGATAAAAAATTAATTAGCTATTTTAATAGGTTGTCCGATTTGTTTTTTACTATGTCTTATGTTTAAACAAAATATTAAAAATAGAGCAGCTTTTATTTCTACTTTAGTATTAATATTGACAGGTATTTTTTCAAGATTTATTCCTCATCCGCCTAACTTTACTCCAATAAATTCAATTACCTTATTTTCTTCAAGTAAATTTTCTAAGAAAATAACAATCTTTATTCCTTTAGTAATAATGTTTATTTCTGATCTTGTCTTAGGACTCCATTTAACAATGATTTTTGTTTATTTAAGCTTAATAATTATTTATTTAATTGGTTTTTATTTTAAAAAAATAATTAATCAATATAATTTGTTTTTATTTAGCTTTGTTTCCTCAATAATCTTCTTTTTAATAACCAATTTTGGAGTTTGGATGTTATTTAATATGTATCCTCATAATTTGTCAGGACTTGTAAGTTGCTATTATATGGCAATTCCATTTTTTAAAAATACTTTAATTGGAGACTTGATTTATAATTACTTGTTTTATTATAGTTTTAGATTTTTAAATAATTATTTTTTGAAGAAAATCAATAATTGGGGAATGCTGTGAGATTCAGCAACTGTGCCGCAACGGTAGAAAAGTCCGGATGCCAATTATTTAATAATGTCCTCGAGCTAAGGAAAATATATGAAAGAACAATTACCTTCTCTAAAATCAGAAAATCAAAAAAATTCTATTTTTGATTTCTATTCAATAGAAAATGAGATAAGTTTCATAGAAAAAAACGGGTCCTTATCTTTTGAGGATAAAAATTATTATTTAAAAGAAAGTGTTTTAAGATTTTTAGGTGAATTTGCTGGCAAAATTCCTTATACGAAAATTTCGTATTTTCAAGAGAATGATCAGAAATTATATTCAAAAGGGTTAAAAAAATCAGCTTCTGAGATATATAAAGAAAACGCAGAAAAACAAGGCAAAAATTCAAGAGAAGAAGCAGACTATATTGGATTCAGTAAAATTGAAAAAGCTTTTATAAATGGGTCAAATTTTGCATACTGGATATCTCCTCCATCAAATGAAGAAGGTTTTGGAGATTATGGATTTGCTTTTATCTTAATAAAAAATAATAAAAAAATTGATGAATATATCGTTAGATATGATGAAAAAAGAGGGAGTCTTGATGAGAGCAACAAATTAATTGAAGGAAAAACAATGCAATCAGCGCTTGATTTTTTAAAAAACCCTTTTTTTTCTTTTGAAGAAGATGCTAATCAAAGTTTTCAATGGTTATTAAATAAAAAATTAAATTTTAGTAGTGAACTGATTTATAAATCTAAAGTTTTTGAGGAAGTGATTAATCAAGAGCTCTCTTCATGGATTGATTTATACTCAAAAGCAATTAACAAAAAAGACATATTCAGTGCAAAAAAGATATTAACTGCTATTTATAATAGGGCTGTTGAAATAAACAACAATATTGAAAATTATATTTTTACAAAACAGGAAATAAATATTAATCAAAAAAATAAATTAACCTATTTAAACGAACATTTATTATTGAATGAATATTCAAAAAAACATGCATATGTTTTTGGAGGAGGAAGTTGTCCAACATCATCAAATGAATCGTTAAATATGTTTGCAAGTGGAATAAATTATCAAACCGCCAGTTTAATAACAGGAAAAATTGAAGAAAGTAATAAAAAATGGGAATACCACACCGGTAATTGTGTTTGTTGTGGTGCTAAAAATACTGAAGTTGGACCATGTAAAGTATGTAAAAAATGTGAGAAAAAATTTAATAAAGATGAATTAAATACTTATTTTAAAAAAGCTGCTTAGTTTTTCTGATATCATAAATTTATGGATAAAAATTTTAGCGATATAAGTGGTCTATTAAATTCTTCGATTGAAAAAGAAAAAAAACCAACCATTTCATTTCAAAAACCTGAGGAAAAAATTAATATTTTAAGTGATAAAGAGTTGAAAAATGAAGATAAGTTTTTTAAAAAAATTGATGAAGTTATAACTATTCATCCAGCAAAACCAGATTTAAAACATTTAAATAATCATGGAGTAGAGAATCATCCAAATGATATGCCAGGAATTGTTTTTAATGTTTCTGATGAAGAAATATTTAATAATTTAAAAGGCCCAACAGATTCTTCACAAACTTGGCTTGTTAATTTTTATAAATATTTAGCAGAAAAAACAAAAATAACATTTAAAAAAATAAAAGGAAAAATCCAAAGAGTTCCTATTAATTCCCTTGAATAATATTTACAATTGATTCTTCTGAAACAACACCAGTTAATTGATTTATTACTTGGCCGTTTTTGAAGAAAATAATTGTTGGGATTGAAAAAATATTGTAACTACCAGCAAGATCTTGATTTTGATCAACATCAACCTTAACAAATTTAGCACTAAGATTTTTGTCTTCTGAGAGTTTATCAATTATTGGACCAAGTATTTTACATGGGCCACACCAAGTAGCATAAAAATCAACAACTACAATTCCTGTGTTTTTAATTACTTCTGTCTCAAAATTATTTGCATCAATGTGTTGTGCTGCCATATTTTTATATTTAAATTGATAAAGCCTATTTATACTAATAAAAAAATTTTAAAAATGCAATTATTGTTTTATAATTGAAAAATGCAAAAAGCTGAAAGATTTAAAAACATTGATTTGTTAAGAGGAATATCTATTGTGGTTATGATCTTAACTCATACTAATGCTTATTTTTGGGATAAATGGTCGTCTTTTGTTTGGAATTATTTACATTTTGCAGTTGCAACTTTTGTTTTTTGTTCAGGTTTTGTGCTTATTAGTAAATATAAATTTGAAAAATTAGACTACAAAAATTACTTGTCATTTATAAAAAAGAGATTTTTAAGACTACTCTTACCTTATTATATTTTTGTATTTTTTTATTATTTGATGGTTTATATTCAAGTTAAAAAAATAGATTTTATTGATTTACAACAAGCAATTCTTGTTATAAGAGAACCAGATATTAGCTGGTTAGTTAATTTATTTTTACAATTAACTATTTTTTTCCCAATATTTTCATTTTTATTTACAAAAGAAAGAAAAATATTTAATTGGATTTTTGGGGCAATAATTTTTGCTTCATTTTTAAAAATTTTTATTAATCCAAAAGTAGACTATAAATTAATTATGGTTTTTTTGTGGTTTGTCCCTTTTTTATTATCTTTTTATATTCAAGAAAATTATAAAAATTTACAATTTAAAATTAGATTATTTTTAGTATTTATAACTATTCATATTTTGCTTTGGTTTTTATTAAATACAAATAATATGAATTTGGTCTATCAGAATAACAAATATCCACCAAATTTATATTATTTAACCTATGGAATTAGTTTTTTTATTTTTGCTGATATTATTTTTAC
>CAZWRH010000004.1:0-2888 GCA_964636045.1 uncultured Gammaproteobacteria bacterium
CCTATACCAAGTCCAAGTGCTAAAAAGAATAAACGAACAGAAACATCTGATATTGTCCATTTAATATCAATTCCTGAAAATGAAAACATTATTAATGCTGCCCAAAACATACCACAGGCAGTTAGATATTTTCCTGGTACTTTTCGAGAAAGACGAGCACCGAGTTGTGCTCCAGATACCATTCCAAAAGCCATAGGAATAAAGATTAATCCAGTTTTTGTAACAGAATATCCTAAAAAGTTTTGTAAAAAAACTGGAAGAGTAAACATTGCACCTATCATTCCTATAAATGAAATAAATGAGGTTAGTATTGATGCTGAAAATGTAGGAATTTTAAAAAAGTTTAAGTTAACGATTGGATGCTTTGCATTTTTTTCTTCACGTATAAATAAAGCAAATCCTATTAACGTAATTAAATAGCAAACTATACTGTTTGTTGACATCCATTTCCATTCTTGGCCTTTATCAAGAACCAATATCATAGCCGATAAGAATATTCCTAAATATACACTTCCCAAAACGTCAAAATCTTTAAGGCTTTTAAATTTTTTAACTGGCTCATGAATGTATAAGAAAGCCAATATTGTTGCTATTATTCCAAAAGGGATATTTACAAAAAAAACAGATCTCCAATTAAAATTATCAATAAGTGGCCCTCCAAGAAGTGGTCCAAAAACTGCAGCAACTCCAAATATGGCTGACCATGTACCCATTGCTTGGGCTCTTTTATCTTTATCTGTAAAAGTGAAAGCAATAATAGATAGAGCTAGAGGATAATCTATTGATACGGTAAGTCCTTGAAGAAGTCTAAAAAAAACCATTGATTGAAAATTCCAGGCAAATCCGGCAAAAACTGATGTTATGGTAAAACCAACAATTCCAAAAAGATATAAACCTCTTCTTCCAATCATGTCCCCAAGTTTTCCAAAAACCGGAACAAAAACTGCATTAGATATAATGTAAGCAGTAGATATCCAACCAGCTTGACTAACGGAAATTCCAAAATCTTTCATCATTTTTGGAGTTGCAAGTGAAGTTATAGTTCCATCAAGTCTTCCTAAAAAAGAAGCAATCATTAATGTAAGTAAAATCATCCATTGCTCAGTAGTAAACCCTTTATTTTCTTTCATGAGATTAGTTTATTTTTGTAAAGACATTGATCTTGGCAGACATTCCATTTTTTATTTCTGGATATTTGTATGGGTTATATCTAACAAATACTTCAAATTGTTGAGTTGGTCTTTCGGATGAAATTGAAAATGCTAAGCTAGTTTGTTTAGCAGATGGTGCGATTTCATCAACATACCCAAAATATGTTTTATTTGGATAAGCATCAACAGTAAATGAAACAGGTTGACCAATTTTAATTTGATTTAAACCTTTGTTTTCATCAATCGTTCCAACAATTTTAATATCATTTAAGTTAATTGTTTGAACAACAGGAATTTGGGCATTAATAATACTTCCAATTTGTCTATTTACTTTTACGACCAAGCCATCAGAATATGCTTTTAAATTTTCTGTTCCAACTATTGCAAGCAAATCTCCTTTTTTTACAAAATCTCCTTCGAATACTAAATTTTTCATTAATTTTCCAGGAACTTCTGATGAAATTGAAGTTATTGGTGCAGATACTAAAGAGTTTTCTATAAATACTCTTTTTTCAGTTTTAATAAAGTAATACATAGTTATTAACAATATTAATAGTAGGCTAAGAATAAGAAATTTTTTTCTAAATTGTTTATCTTTAAATATATTGATTAATTTCATATTAAATATTTCTATAGAATTTTTTAATAACAAATTTTGGATCAGTGATTATTTCATCATTTAAATTTAATCCATCCAAAATAATAGTTTTATTATTATAGATATTTCCTAAAGTAACTTTTTGTAGCATGACCTTATTATTTCTTTTAATCCAAACAAATTGATTATCCAAAACTAACCAACTTGGAATAATGGTAGTTTCTTTTTTATATTTTGATTTTATAAAAACAACTCCTGTTTGGCCAAATTTATAGTTTTTTTGAAGTTCTGTAGATCGAACATCAACTTCATAAATACTTTCTCCTTTTGAATTTTTGATTTTTTCTGGAGATATTTTACTAACAATTCCAGGAATGGTTTTATTAGTTTGTCCATTGATTTTAATATCAGCAGATGATCCTATTTCAACAAAATTAATATCTTGTTCTAAAACTTGAGTTTTAAATATTATTTTATTTGGATCAGAAATAATAAAGGTTGTTGATGGAGTAATATTTACAAAATTTGTTTCTGTGTCAGCATGGGTTAATATTCCTGAAATAGGAGAGTATAAGTTTGCGAGTTTAAAAGCATTTTGTGCAAGCTCAACATTGATTACAGCATTATCAAGAGTTGCTTGATTTTGATCAGCAATTCTTTTAACCATATCATTAAGCACATCTATTTTTTGTCCTGTTCCAAGGGTTGTCTTATTATATGTTTCTAGATTAAATCTTTGTGATCCATATGTTAAGGAATTTGTGTCATTGTCTTTTGCTTGATCAAAAGAATCTCTAGTTGCTCTGTAGGAATTTAATGAGGCTTCTAGTTTTTTTTGAATATCATATGAATCTAGAGCCGCAATTAATTGTCCTTGATTTATTTTGTCTCCTTTTTTAAATGGAAGAAAATTAAGCTTTCCAGATGTTTGAAATCTTAAGATAGCTTGATTTTCCGATTCGACAGTTCCATCAGCCATAATTTCTTGACCTGCGGATTTAACAGTAATTGTTTCTAGTTTTTCAGGTTTTTCTTGAATGTAAGGTTCTAAAAAAACATATACACCAAATCCAATAAGTATAAGTATTAATAAATATAATATTTTATTTTTCATAAGTTGATTTTAATTTATTTAATAT
>CAZWRH010000004.1:2988-38503 GCA_964636045.1 uncultured Gammaproteobacteria bacterium
TTTATGTCTTGTCCCTTTTTCATCATTAACAATACATGTAATTGCAACATTGTTAGTGAATGAGATTTACACGAATTCATCATTATTTCTCGAAATATTCTTGAAAATTCAAAAATTGTTTCGATAATTTTTTGATCTATTTTCATATTAATTAGCCTAACTAACTATTAGTATATCAAAATATTTTTTATTGTCAATAAAGTGATTGATTATTAAGAAAAGTTGGAAGAAAGAATGTTGAGGCACGTGTCGGAATCGAACCGACGCGTAGAAGTTTTGCAGACTCCCGCGTTTCCACTTCGCCAACGTGCCAGTAATATAGATTATATCAGTCTTTTTAAAAAACTTACTATTAAAGGAATGGTTTCCAATCAACTATTGGAGCAACGTTTGCAGCTGTAAAATTAATTGCATAAAAAAATAAAGCAGGAAGTAGCAAAACTAAAATAGTTAAAAATTTTTTTGATGTTAAGTACTTTTCAAAGGCAATAGCTGCAAATGGAAGCATAGGAAGAGAATATCTACTTATATCTCTGTGTCCAACAGATATTATTGCGATAAAAAAGACAATCATAAAGAAAAAAATGCTTTTTAAATATTCTTTTCCTTTAATTTCAAATATTGCCATTAAATAAAAGAAATATACAAAAACAATTTCCTCAACCCAGGCTGTTCCAACCCACATTTTTTGAAAATTGAAAACTGAAAATGGATATTCGATAAGTTTTAAATTATTTTTTGTTTCTGCAGTAAAATAAGCAAAAAAATCTCCATATTGAAAATAATATAAAGTAAATACGGATAAAAGCCCAAGTGGAATTAGAAGAGACCAAAACCATTCAATTTTAATTTTTTTAATTTTTAAAAATAAATAAAAATAATAAATAACATAACTGCCAAATAATAAAATTGCTGGGCTTTTGCATGTTGCAGCCAATCCACCAAGTAGTCCTGAAAAAAAATATTTTTCTTTAATTCCAAAATAAACTGACATTAAAATTAAAAGCATAAATAATGGTTCAGGTGATCCGACACTTCTTACAACCAAAAATCTAGGCGTTAAAAACATAAATATGAAAGTTAAAAAAAGTGGATTTTTCGAAAGATTAAAATTTTTTACAAAATAATAGAAAAACCAAAATAAAAATATTGAAAAAAGTAATGTCGAAAAAACTGGCGCTTTAACAAAACCAATAAATGGAGAAAATAAAAAAAATGTTAAGGGATAAAGAGGCATGTGGGCTGCAAAATATTCTTTTGAAAGACCAAGAAGGTTTTCTTTAAAAATAGGACTATTTGTATTATAAAAAGTTTTTGCGGGTATTATATATAGTGGACCATCCCAGTGACTTAGTACTGTATAAAAACCAGGATGTTCAATTTTAAAACCATTAAATTCTTTTAAATGTAATATGAAAGGAATCCAGATAATTAAAGTTGAAAATATAGTTAATAATGCAATTATTAGATAGGGTTTAGCTTTAATAAACATAGAATTTCTGATATTATATATAAAATGAAAAAGCTTTTAAATGTGCTTTTTAAAGATAAAGTATTTTTATTTATATTAATTATTGTTTCAATTGCTGCTTATATAAGATTTTATCATCTTGATATTCTTGCTATGTTTTTGGGAGATCAAGGAAGAGATGCAATTATAATAAAAAGAATTTTAAAACTAGAACATCTTACTGCAATTGGAGCTTCTACTTCAGTTGGAATGGTTTTTTTAGGCCCATTTTATTACTACTTTATTGCTCCATGGCTTTTGTTTTTTAATTATAATCCTGCAGGTCTTGCAATCGGGGTAGCTTTTTTTTCAGTTATTTATTTAATTGTTAATTATCTTGTTGTAAAAGAGATAATTGGAAAAAAAACCGCGTTTATATCAACAATCTTACTCTCTTTTTCTCATGTAATGATTTATTATTCGAGATTTTCTTGGAATCCAAATTTAATGCCTCTTTTTGGATTATTATCAGCTTATTTTTTATTTAAGGGTTTTAAAAACAATAATAGTCTATATTTTATTTTATCTGGTTCTTTTTTATCATTTTGTGTTCAGCTTCATTATTTAGCATTATTTTTAGTACTTGGTTATGCAGTTTTTTTTATTGCGAAATCATATTATTTAATTGAAGAGGTCCCTTTGGTGGATAGATTCTATCATTTACTATATTCAATAATTGCTTTTTTAACTTTTTTATCACCTCTTTTTGTGTTTGATTTAAGACATGAGTTTATAAATACAAAAAGTTTTTTAAACTTATTTAAAGGAACCAATTCTGTTGCGTCATCAAAGCTTGAAGGTTTTTGGGATGCTTTTTTACATCTAAATAAATACGTTTTAGACTTTGAGTTTAATAGGTTGGTTTTGTATTTAATAATATTTATTATTTTAAGTATTGCAGTTTATTCTTTTTATAAAAAACGTGATTCGATAATAATTTTTATTTTTTTTATACTAACGCTTGTTGGTGTGGGTATGTATAGTGGGCCAAAAAACATGCATTATTTTGTTGCTGTTTATCCTTTTTATTTTATTATTATTGGATATTTTTTTGCTATTTTGTCAAGAAATATTTTAGGCAAGTTATTAACAGTAATCTTTTTAATTTGGTTCATATTTAATAACTATCAACATTTAATTTATTTTAAAGAAAAAGATTATAGTCAAATTGATTTTTCTAAAAGAGTGGCAAAAGTTATTTTTGATAATTCAAAAGCTTCAGTGATTCAAATATCAACCTTACCATCTGAGTATTCAGAAAGTACATATAGATATTTTGTTGATTTATGGGGTAAAAGAGTGATGGAAAGAGATAGTCTTGAAAAAGTTGATGAACTGTTTATTGTTTGCGAGCACGAATGTAAACCAATAGGGGACCCTCAATGGGATATTGCATATTTTGCTCCTAAAAAAGTAGACGCCACATGGAAGGTTGATGGTGTTACAATATATAAATTAAGCCACTAATATGAATTTATCATTAATAATTCCTGCTTTTAACGAAGAGGAAAATATCAAAAAAGGAACGATTGATAAAGTACTAAATTATTTTAAAAAAAAGAAAATAGTTTTTGAAGTTGTTGTAGTTGATGATGGCTCAACAGATAATACTGTAAAACTTATTGAGAAAAAATATAGAAATGAAAAAAATTTGAGAATTCTTAAAAAAAACCATCAAGGTAAAGCTTTTTCAGTAATCGCTGGTATTAAGAATGCGAAATATGACTTGGTTGCTTTTTCAGATTTTGATTTAGCTACTCCAATTGAAGATATGGATAAGTTATTAAATTATATAAAAGAAGCAGATATTGTTATTGGCTCAAGATCGACTTCTAGAGAAGGCGCTCCACTTATTAGAAAAATCATGGCAAAAGGTTTTATCATTATTCGTGATTTGTTAATCAATCTTGATGGAATTGTTGATACACAATGTGGATTTAAAGTTTTTAAAAAAGCTGCGGCATTAAAGATAATTGATAACCTAAAAATTTTTAAGATTGGTAGAGAAGTATCTGGCCCATCAGTTTCAGCAGGTTTTGATTTAGAATTTTTATATACTGCAAAAAAACTTAAATTTAAAATAAAAGAAGCTCCAGTGACATGGCATCACGCAGAGACAAAAAGAGTTAATTTTGTAAAAGATTCATTTGAAACTTTGATTGACATGATAAGGATAAAATTTGGATAAGATTATGATTTTATTTTTCAAAAAAAACTTCATATTTTTAATTATTATTCTATTAATTACTTTTTCTTTCTCATTTAGACTTAATAGAGATTATCTTGGAGATTGGGATGAGTGTGTAATTGCTCAGCAAGCTAAGGAAATGAAAGCTTCTGGAAATTTTTTTACAAATCAATTTAATCAACAATTGCTTTTAGAAAAGCCTCCTGCAAATAATTGGTGGATCCAATTTCCTTTATTTTTTTCAGAAAGCTTTTTTAGTTATCGCTTTATGATGGTTTTATTTTCACTACTTACTTTAATTTTAATTTTTATTTTTTGTTTAGAATATTTTTCAGGTTTTATAGGCTATATTTCAATTTTTGTTTTATTAACAACTTCTCTTTTTGTTGATTTTTCAACAAAGGTTAATACTGATATTGGTTTTACTTTTTTTACATTTTTAGGATTTTATTTTTGGATAAAATCTTTTAAAAAAAATAGTTTCTCTTATTTTTCTGGATTAAGCTTTGGACTTGCAGTATTGACTAAAGGGCTAAGTATTTTTCCATATATTGGGGCAATATTTATTGGTTTGCTTGTTTTTTATTCAAAAGATAAATTTACTAATTTTTGCAAATTAGTATTTATTTTTTTATTAGTAATAGTTCCTTGGCACATATTTGAGTATATTAAAAATGGAAATACTTTTTTGCAAATTTATTTTGTTGAGCATTTATTCAGAAGAGCAAATATTGCATTAGATTTTCATTTTAATACAGGTAGATTATTTTATGTAAAACTTTTTCTTAAGGAATTTAACTTTTGGTTAGTTTCTTTACTAATAATTCCAATTAGCTTAATAAAGAAAAAAATAATAATTAATAAAAATCAAAAAACAGAAATTGTTTCATTGCTATTTTTAATAGTTATACTAACAACATTTTCAATCTCTACAGTTCAAACGAGAATTGCTTGGTATGCGTTACCACTATATCCTTTTATTTCTGTAATTATCGCTTATTTAATCAATGAGATTTTAATCAGTTTTAAATTAAACAAATTTAAATTTGCTATATATATAATTGTAGTTTTACAAATAATTTTTTCTATAAATAGTAAAGTAAGATTTTTTGATGAGAAGCAAAATATTTCTTTAAGAGATGATGTTTTTGTAAAAGCAAGTCAATTAAAAAATAACGAAATAAATTACTTAGTTTGGGAAAGTGAAAGAATCGCTGAGGCGATATTACCAAAAAATATGAGGACTTCAACAACCTTTATGTTTGGAGGTAATCCATGTGCAGTTTTTTATAGTAATAAAAAAGTAAATTATTTTTATAATTTTGACAATTTTTCAAAAAAGATAAAAAACTCATCTGGATATTATGTTATCTATAAAGATGATTTTAAGAATTTTGAAAATTTAAGTATTTCAGTTATTTACAGAAATGCTGATTATGTTTTAGTTCAAAAATGATAAAATAAATCTTATGTTTGATGTATTTAAAATAAAAGATTGGTTAAAAAAAAATTTCACAAAAATAGATTTTCTAATTATTGTTTTTTTACTTTGTTTATTTTTTTTTACTCGATTAATTAATTTAACAACTAATTACCCAATATTTACAGATGAAGGAATTTATATTCATTGGGCAAAAGTTGCTTGGCATGATGCATCCTGGAGATTTATTTCATTAACAGATGGAAGGCAACCTTTACAAACTTGGGCGACTATTCCATTTTTAAAGCTATTTCCTGAGAATTTGCTTTATGGGGCAAGACTGTTTGGTGTATTCAGTGGTTTATTTGGCTTATTAGGAATATTCTTTACTGCTTTTTATTTGTTTAATAAAAGGATTGCTTATTTTTCTTCGCTACTTTATATATCGACTCCTTTTTATATTTTTTTTGACAGAATAGCAATGATTGATACTTTTGTATCTGCAGCTTTTATTTGGATGTTTTTATTATCAATAATATTTGTCAGAAATTTAAGCATTGGAATGTCTGTTATTTTTGGAATGATAACTGGATTGTTTTTACTTGCTAAATCAACTATAAGTTTATTTTTAGGTTTGTCTTTTTTCTCAATATTATTTCTTTTTGATAAAAAAATAGAAATAAAGAAAGCTGTTAATTTTTCTATTTTATATGTACTATCAACTTTAATTGCATTTTTGATTTACAATATTCAAAGATTGTCTCCATACATGCATTTTATTGGTCAGAAAAATAATACTTTTGTATTAACATTTGCAGAGTTTTTGAAAAATCCTTTTCAGCTAGTTGCTATCAACATAGTAAATGTTCCTTTATTTACTGCGCATAATTTAGGTTATGCAACTTTTATTTTTGGTATTTTAGGTTTATTTTATTTGTGCAAAAAAAATTGGAAAATTGGTTTATATGTGATTTTGTGGTTAGCCATTCCCTATGGAATAATTACATTTTTTAATAGAGTTTTATATACCAGATATATAATTTTCCTTTTACCTCTATTGATTATTGCGGCTGCTTATTTTTT
Organism: uncultured Gammaproteobacteria bacterium; assembly: GCA_964636045.1. Classification (GTDB taxonomy): domain Bacteria; phylum Patescibacteriota; class Microgenomatia; order UBA1406; family HO2-37-13b; genus CAZWRH01. Next base: position 9,190 of record CAZWRH010000004.1, read on the forward strand.
TGATTTGTATTTGTTAAAAATAAAAAATAAATTTTTTCTTATTTTATTTTTATTATTAGCTTATTTATTTTCTTTTTATTATTCATATACAGTTATGTATGATTGGAAAAACATTCCTTTTGTAAAAGATGACAGGGGGCAATATATTGAGGATTGGCCAGCTGGTTATGGAGCTCAGGAAATTATTGATTTTGCAAGGGAAAAGTCAAAAATTAAAGATGTTGTATTAATTGCTGAGGGGAATTTTGGTATGGCAGGAGATGTGTTAGACAGCTTACTTAAAACATCAGATACAAGAATTCACATTAAATCTTACTGGCCATTGAATAAAGAAAATTTGATTGAAAATCAAAAAGAGCTTGAAAAAAGTTTTGTTTATATAGTTTTTTCTCATAGAAACGAATTTCCTTTTGATTGGCCAATGAAAGAATTACAAAAATTTGAAAAACCAAATAAAAAGAATTCTCTATATTTATTTGAACTTAAGTAAATGAAAATCAACAGATGCTTCTTGAATTTTATTTCACAAGCTTTATTATCTAAACGTGACATTAAAAATCAGTTAATTTTTCTGTCTTAGAAAATGAAAAAAAATATTAATTTTTATTTTTTTGGATTGTTTACTTTAATAAGCATTTTATTTTCTAATGGTTTTAAAATTAATTTTTTTCAGGATGATTTTTTATTTCTAAAATTATCAAAAATAAATAGTATTGCAGAATTATTATCGTTTTATAATCCATTTAGAAGTTATTCATATAAACCATTAGCTTCTGAGACTTTTTATTTTATTTTACGTTTACTAAATTATAATGTAGTTTTAGGTCATGTTTTAGTTTATTTAACATTTTTTATTGGTTTAATTTTTCTTTTTTTAATAATAAAGAAAGTAACTAAAAGCTTTTTTATCGCTTCTTTAAGTTGTTTTTTTTATGGAATTCACTTTATTCATATTTTTCAATTGTATTGGTTTGCCACTTATCAGGAAATTTTAGCATTTACTTTAATTAGTGCTTCATTTTATTTTTACTTAAACAATAAAAATAAAATATCTATTTTTACTTTTATTTTATCCTTACTTTGTAAGGAAACGGCAGTTTTATATGTTGTTTTTTTAACAATTTGGGAAATTTATAGACAAAAAAAGTCTTTTAAAAAAATATTTTTAAGACTTTTTCCTTATTATCTTTTTGCAGGTATTTTTTACTATTTTTATAGTTATAGCTTAAAATTTGTCACAAGCCACCCAAATTATCAAATACATATAACAAATATAAAATTATTGTTAAACAATATAATGTGGTATTTCTTGTGGTCATTAGGTGTTCCGAATTTTATGCCAGATTATATGAAAAGCATTTTTTTACCTCCTGTGGATGAATTTTGGAAGATTTTTATGGAGTTTGATGTAAATATTTACTTTAGATTTTTAATGGTTTATTTTATTTTGTTTTTTTCTTTTTTAGTGTTTTTTTTAATAATTAATAAAGATTTATTTAAAAAAATACTAAAATATGGCTTTTTATCACTTATAGGTTTTTATAGTTTTTTAGGTCCAATATTATTTTTCCAGCATAAATGGATGATTAGGTTAACTATGCCTTTAATTTTTCTATCAGTTTTTCAAGCATATTTGACTTCACTATTTTTTAAGAAAAATATTTTTTTTAAGTATTCTGCCATATTATTAATGGTGATTTATGTTATTTTGAATTATTTTGGAATAAGAGTGCATGAGTCTTCAAGTTTATTTTTATCTGAAAGTAATGTTTATAAAAATATGAAAAATATTGTTAATAATAATAAGTCAAAAATTGAATCAAGCGGTGTTATTTATTTTAAAGGAGGAGATAGTAGGAGAATTAAAAATACACTTCATGAACAAAAGTTTCTGGATCATTTTGAAATAAATAAAAATGTTAAGGCTATTTTTGAATTCGAGGATCCTATAAAAAAACAAAATTATTTTATAATTGATAGTCATAAATTACTTTATTAATAATGAAAAAAATATTTACATTGATTTTTATTTTTTTAATAATTTTATTTATTAATAATAAAATTTCTGTTAATTTTTTAATAAATAAAACTAGTTATGAAGTAAGAGAAGTTATATCACAAAAAGAAAGAACAATGTTTTTGCCACTTCTAAATTTTGATGGAAGAAACTATTTTGATTTAGCACAACGTGGTTATTTACATAAAGACAATGGAACTTTAAAAGCATTTTTTCCAATTTATCCAGGATTAATTTATTTAGCTAAATTAATTTTTAAAATAGATTTAGTTTTTGCAGGAATATTAATATCTTGGATGTCATCAGCAATAGGATTTATTTATTTAAAAAAACTATTAATAATGGATGAAAATGATAAAGTTACTGATAATACATTATTGTTATTGTTATTTTTTCCAACATCTTTTTATTTTTTTTCATACTACACCGAAGGAATATTCTTTTTAGAATCAGTTTTATTTTTTTATTTTTTTAGGAAAAAACAGTATACAAAAGCAAGTATAGTTTCTTTTTTTGCGGGCGCTACAAGACTAGTAGGATTAATTTTTCCTTTAATTTTGTTAATTGAGTATTTCAAGAAAAGAAAAATTAATATTTATCAATTATTAATTTCTGCTTTAGGGTTTGTTTTTTATTCTTTATATTTATTCATTTATTTTAAAAGCCCATTGGCTATGGTAATGGCTCAATCAAATTGGGGAAGACATTTAAACATTTTTGGTCCAATAGTTGCTTTTATTTCATGGATTAATAAATTACTTGTTAACCCAGCTCAGGGATTGGCTTTTTATACGTATTCAGTTATTCTATTAGAATTTGTTTGTGGTTTGTTTGTAGTATTTTATTTATTTAAATCTTACAAAAAAGAAAACTTTTACTATTGGTTTTATGTTTTGATTTCATTTTTGCTCCCTACGATGACCGGCTCACTAGCTTCAATGCCAAGATATATTTTGGTTTTATTTCCAATATTTCTATTTTTAACAAAAGAATTAAAGAAGAATTGGCAATTTTATTCTTTATTTTTTATTTTGTTAATTTTATTGATTTATTTTGAAGCTTTATTTCTAAGGGGCTATTGGGTTGCGTAAAATAATGAAAACTCTAACAATTGTTATTCCAGCTTTCAATGAAGAAAAAACAATAACTGATTTATTTAATAAGGTATCGAGAGTCAATGTTCCTGGTTTTAGAAAACAAATAATATTGATTAATGATGGATCAACAGATAAAACTTTACAAAAAATCGAGAAAATAAAAAATAGAAAAAAATTAAATTCCAAAATTGAAATTATTTCCTATAAAAATAATATGGGAAAGGGATATGCTGTAAGGCAAGGGATTTTAAAATCAAAAGGAGAACTTCTAATAATACAGGATGCTGATTTAGAATACGATCCAGAAAATTATCACGATTTGATTGAGCCATTTGTAAGTAAAAATGCTGACGTTGTATATGGTTCTAGATTTATAACAAACAAACCTAGAAGAGTCTTGTATTTTTGGCATTTTGTAGCTAATAATCTAATAACTTTTTTATCAAACATACTAACTGGATTGAATTTATCAGACATTGAGACAGGATATAAAGTCTTTAATGGAGATTTAATAAGAAAATTAGCTTTAAAATTAAAGTCAAATGGATTTGGCTTTGAGCCGGAAATAACTTCTTTAGTTTCAAAAGTTAATAAAGTAAAAATATTTGAAGTTGGAATTTCTTATTATGGAAGAACTTATAGTGATGGAAAGAAAATTACTTGGATAGATGGAATAAAAACAATTTTGCAAATATTTAAATTTAATTTATTCTCCTAGTTTATTATCAATATTTTTAAAATTGTACACTGCAATAATATATAGAGCAGGTAAAATTTGTAAGAATAATCTTTCATATGAAGAGTCTAGTTGTAGTTTTAATGGCACTGTTGTTATAAGGTATACATACATATAAGCAAATAGTTGAAGTAATACTACAAAAAAAGGTAGGATTTCTTGAAATTTTCTATTAACAATTAAAAAGCAATTTTGGGCAACTAAAATAAGCAGTAGTGATATTGAGATAACAGAGTAATAAGAGGTTCTTAAAAACTCATCCATAAAATGAAAAGAAATCATTTTAATTTTAGATAGTGGTGCAATTATCGTTGCATTGTCGAGATAAAATACCATATTAGTTTGTTTTTTAAATAGTTCCCACATAACTAGTGGAAATATTAAGATAAAGGCTAACAATAAATAATTGATTATTTGTAAAAAAATGTTCTTCAACTTTTCCTTTTTTAATGTTTTTGCATAAATTAAAATTGATATGGTGTTTAGAACTATACATATAGGTATTCCTTCATTTTTAATAAATACTGGCATAAAGGTAGAGCAAAGAAGAAGCGTAAGATAATTAAACTTATTTTTCTTATCACTTTCATTTAGAAAATAAATAAAAATAATAATTGATAAAGCAATTCCTAAACTTACAAGCATATCTCCGTAACCGCTATGAGCATAAATCATAAAATTTGGTAATGCAAACAATGAAAGTGTTATTAAAATTTGAGAAAAAATTGTTAATTTATTAAGTGTTTTTTTTATAAAACCAAAGAATATTAATACTAAATTAATGAAAAATACTAAAAAGTAAAGTTGAATTATTTGATCATTAATAAAGTTTATAATTCTAAAAAAAGCAGCAATAATTAATGGAAATCCAATAGGATATGGTTTGTTTGAGTATTCAAAACCAGCATTAAGATAAAAATTATTATCCCAAATTCCATTAGAATAAAAAAAAGTTTTTGCTTTTAAAAACCACATTGCCATTGCATCCCAGCTTATCAAATAAGAAATTAACGAATCAATAATTAAATTTTTGAAAAAAAATATTAAAAAAATAAATGTTAATAAATTGACTACATTTAGTTTGTGAAATATTTTTTTTGAGAAAAAAAACCAATTAATTAATATTAAAACTATTGTAAATAAAATTCCTTTTTCAAGTAGAGTTTGACTTATTAGATTTAATCTTTGGGTAAATGTAAGAACGTATAGCCCAATAATTAATCCTAAATTTCCTAATATCCAAGATATTCCAGTATTAAAAAATAAATTATTTTTACTAAAGATATTTTTAAAAAAAGTTAAATAAATAGCAAAACCAAATAAATATATAAATAAAATGTATTTTAGTAGATTTGTTATTTCTGAATTTGGCATAGTTATTCGACTTTATAAATATAATATATATCTTCTTTCCATCGATTAATTCTAATTAAGTCTTTACTGACAAAAAAGATACGTTTTAATTTGTATTTAATAATATAGTCTTTTCCAAGTTCAGAATCTGAGAAGAATAAATCTCCTTTTTTTGTATTTAAAAGGCCAAATTCTCTAATGCTTAAATTTTGAATAGGAGTGACAATTTTTGGATAAAAGTAATAATTAATCATCATCTGTAGTTCATTTAAATATATTTTAGTCGTAGTTTTAGGATCTTTCTTTTTTGCGTATACCGTAGAGGTATAATCAAGTTTTTGATCACTTATCTTTAAAAAAATATTAAAAACTCTATTTTCTGTGTTGTTTTTATATTCATTAGCTAATTTATAGACCATGTAATAGGGATGGTATTCCTGAATCTGTTCGTATTGGTTTATTTTAAAATTTGGAGAAATAATTCCTTGAACTGTTTTAAAATCTTGCTGATAGAAATTGTAATAATGAAGGTTAAATAAAAAAACAAAAACAAGAAAAGGTAAAAGATATATTTCGTTTTTATATTTAAAATTTAACATGTTTTTTAATTATATAAAACAATATAGCAAGTATACTAGATATAGAAATAACATTTGCCAATATTCTAATAGGAGTGTTTTCAAATTTAAAAGATAATTCATATTTTCCTTTTGGTAGCTTAACTGTAATTAGTCTTAATTTTTTACTAGTAGATATATTGATCTCCTTATTATCAATATATGCCTTCCAGCCAGGAAAATTATAGGTATTTAATTGAAAAACTGAAGATGTATCACTTACAATATCAAATTTTTTTTCAGTAAATTTATTTGTTTTTTGATTTATGTTTATTTTTCCTGATATTATTGCAAATGTTTTTTTAGGTAGTTCGTTTTGTAATATATCTAAAGTTATTACATTAAGGTCGGTTTTTCGAGTTGCAATTTCTTTAAGTGAAAATTCAAAAGAGCTTCTACTTACATGCCATTTTATTTCTTCTTCAGATGTAAAATAATTATCATTATTTTTTAAATATTTTTGAGGTTTAAAAAAAGAATAATTTTTATAAATAATTCCAAATATTATTAAAAAAGCCACAACTATTGCAACTTTTTTATTTATTTTTTTAAATAAGTAAGCAACTATGTAAGAGTTTACTATTGAGATAAAAACTGCAGTGAATGTAAAAAATCTCCATGGAAACTGAATATACCAAAAGTATTTAATATTGTCCCAAATCATTTTTGAGTAATCAGTTGTCATAAATATACTTAGAGTAGTTAAAAAGCTAAAAAATAAAACTAATGAATTTTTTGTAAGTAAAGCAAGCAATGTTGAAATTATAAAAAATAAAATATAAATTTTTCCTAATTGAAAGCTTATTCCGTCGTATGGACCTTCAACTGATGCGCCAAATCCCCAAGGCGAATACCAAAGTTGTTGAAGATAGGTAAAATGCAATTTATAGTTATATAAATCTTTTGTCAAAACATCATCTACAAAAGTGAGTTTTTTTTCAACAATAGATGGTATCCAAAAAAAGGCAGATATACAAAGTCCTGATATAAAACCAATAAGCCAAAATTTAGTAAATGTTTTTTTATTTTTAGTTTTTATAAGCAAATATCCAAAAATTAAAAATAAAAAAAGTAAAAGAGGAAAGGCAATTAAAGGGTGGTTTAAAACTATAAGTGAAAAGAATATTCCAATAACTATTGAACTATTAAAATTTAGTTTTTCTTCAAGTTTAAAAATTGCATAAAAGAGAAATGGCAAAATTGATAATGTAAAAAATTCTGCAAATGCTCCTCTTACGTAAGTTGTTGTTGCATGATAAAAAAAATAACTGTAAAACGTACTTGAAACTACAGCGGTTATTTTTGATTTAAAAATTTTATTTGCAAAAAAATACATTCCAAAGGCAGCGAGCAAATATCCAACAACAAGCATTAATTTAGTTGACCAAATAAGAGACATGCCTAAAATATGAAATCCTTCTGCAATGTAATATATGAGAGGGGGATAAAAGTTGAATAATGGATATCCGTATCCAAACCCAAGTCCATCAACCCATCTTGGATAAAAATTTCCTTGACTAATGGCTTCATGAAGTAAGTAAAGCCTAACGATATGATTATCATCATGCATGTTAAAGTAATAATTATTTATTATTAGGCTATAAAATGTAGGAATTGTTATAATTAACAGTAGTAAAAATATACCTATTTTTTTATACATAGTGCTTATACAATAATATATTATACTGAAAGATAAACTTATGAATACGAAAGATGTAAAAAAAATTAAATCAAGAAGTTATTTGAGTGTTGGAAGCTTATTTCTAAATAGCTCTTATTCTGCAGTTTTAGGCTTTACAGCCTTCTTTATTTTAACTCTTAAGTCAAATATTTATTTGCTTGGCATCTATAACACAGTACTTGCAATGATGGCTTTTTTTAATTATTTTACTAATTTAGGACTAGCTGCTGCGATAGTACAAAAAAAAGATATTGAAGAGAAAGATCTTGATACTGCATTTTTCATTCAATTTGCTCTGTCAATAATAGCGGTTATTTTAGGGTTTATGTTTACTGATAGTTTATTTAAAGTATATAAAGATTTACCTCACGATGCTGTTTATTTATATTGGGCAATTTTATTTTCCTTTTTTTTACTTTCATTAAAAACAGTACCATCTGTGCTTTTAGAGAAAAAAATTAAAATATATAGAGTTGTTTTAGTTCAGGCAGTTGAAAATACTGTTTTTTATTTATCAGTAATTATCCTATCGTTAATGGGAATGGAAATGCTAAGTTTAATAGTAGCAGTCTTATTAAGATCGATAATTGGAGTTATATTGATATATTCTTTCAACCCTTGGTTTCCAAAATTTCGTTTTTCAATTAGTTCTGCAAAGTCTTTACTTAAGTTTGGTTTAATGTTTCAAAGTAATTCATTTTTAGCTTTGATTAAAGACGATATGCTTATTTTATATTTAGGAAGCGTTATTGGCATGACTAATTTAGGTTATGTTTCTTTTGCAAAAAAATACGGAGAATTTACCTTAAAAATGATTATGGATTCGGTTAATAGAGTTGCTTTTCCAGTTTATTCAAGATTTCAATCAAATAGTGAGATGTTAAAGAAAAGTGTAGAAAAAGTTTTATTTTATAATTCAATTTTAATTTTTCCATTAATTTTTGGATCAATTTTTATTTTCGATTCACTTTTAAAATTAGTTCCTGGCTATTATGAAAAATGGCGCATATCTTTATTTTCATTTTATTTCTTCTCATTATCATCTTTTTTTATTACCTTAAGTACTCCTTTTATAAATCTTTTTAATGCATTAGGCAAATTAAAACTAAGCGTTGCTTTTATGGTTTTTTGGACTTGTCTAACTTGGATTTTGATTCCAATTTTTGTAAAGTTTATGAACTACAATGGCATTGGAGTATCATTCTTTTTATTATCATTAACTTCTGTTATGGTTTATTTTAAAGGTAAAAAAATGATTAATTTTTCAGAAGCTAATACTATTAAGTATCCAATAATAGCTTGTTTATTTATGGTTATCTATTTATCAATTATTAGATATTTATTTGTAGCTTTATATACTAATTTATATTTACATGTGATCGCTTCAATAATAGGAGCAGGCATAATTTATTTTTTAGTTTTATATAAGACAATAGGAAAAGATTTTTATATGAATTTAATTAATTTTTTCAAAAAAAATGATTAAAGAGAAAATTGCTGTTATTACGGTTAATTATAAAAACTATAAAGTTACTGAAGAATTTATTCAATGTTTTAAAACTCAAAGTGATTCAAATTTTAAAGTTTTTATATCTGATTTAACAGAAAATCCAAAAGATATTTCTAAAAATGAATTTGTACAAGTTATTTTTGGTAAAAATAAAGGATATGCATATGGAATAAACTTAGGGATAAGAGAAGCGATTAGTCAAGGGTTTGAAAAATTTATTGTTATCAATAATGATGTTAATTTAAAACAAGACTTTGTTGAGAACGCGATAAAATCTTTATCTCACAATCCATCATCTATTCTTACAGGAAAAATTTATTATGAAAAAGGATATGAATATCATAAAAGTTATGATAAAAAAGACTTAGGAAATGTTATTTGGTATGCAGGTGGGAAAAATGATTGGAGTAATGTTTATACATCTCATATTGGAGTTGATATGGTTGATAAAGGGCAGTTTTCCCAAAAAAAGGAAACAGATTTTATTACTGGATGCTTAATGATATTTAGCAAGCAAGTTGTTGATAAGGTTGGTTTAATGGATGAATCTTATTTTTTATATTACGAAGATGCTGATTATTGCGAAAGAGCAAAAAATAAAAATATTAAATTAATTTTTGATCCAAGTCTGAAAATTTGGCATAAAAATTCGCAATCTACTGAAGGTTCGGGATCATCTATTCATGTTAAATATCAAACAAAAAATAGAATAAAATTTGGTCTCAAATATGCACCATTTAAAACAAAAATTCATTTATATAAAGAATTAATTTTTGGAAATTCTTGGATACTAATATCATTTTTAATATTTTTCTTTATCTTTATAAGATCAATCAATTTCGTAGACCATTTAAATTTTTCAGGTGATCAAGCAACTCACTCTGCAACAGCTAGAGAGCTTTTTGATAATAAGAAGATTACACTTATAGGTAATCCTATTACGTCAACCGTATATGATGGAAGAATGATTTTTCAAGGACCTTTGGTTTATTACATGTATATGTTTTTTCAAATTTTAGGTGGTTGGGATCCGATATATGCTTCTTATGTATTTATGATTTTTTGTGCCTTAATGATTATTCCTCTTTTTTTTGGGATAAAAAAAATGTTTGGATTTAGGTTTGCATTAGTTGTGTGTACTATTTATACACTTATGCCTTATTACGTGAATTATACGAGATTTTTATGGAACCCAAATTTTCAGCTATCATTGATTCCAGTATTAGTTTTGTTATTGTCTTATTTGAGCGAGAAAAAAAATAAGTTTGTTCTTTTTATTTTAAGCGTTTATTTAGGTTTACTCCTGCAACTTCATTATCAATTTATTTTAGTGATAATTGGAATATTCATTTATTACTTTTTATATAAAAAGTTAGGAGTATTTAATTTTTTTGTATTTTTTATTGGTATTTTGATTGGAATATCTCCAATTATTATTTTTGAATTAAGACATGGATTTTATAATATAAACACTGTGTTATTAATGATGTCTCATTGGGGAGAAGTCCAAAAAGCAGGCAATTGGAATACTCCACACTATCATTTATCAACTTCTTTAATGCTATTGATTTTCGTTTTAGGATTTTTTTCAAAACATTTAAACAAAATAAAGGAAAATATATTCTTATATTTTTATTCTATTATTTTTGTAATTCTTTTTTTATATTCTGCTATTACTTTTTTTCCTAAACCAACTCATGGATTTTGGTCAATGGTTGATAATTGGTATTATAAAGATGAATATAAAATATATCAGATCATAAAAAATGAGAATTTTAAAAATTTTAATGTAGTCAACTTATTATATGATGCAAAATCAAAGGTCATTATTTACTTCTTAAAAAGAGATGGGTTTACAGAAAATTGGGATGATTATTATCATGAAAAATATTTATTTGTTGTTGATTTTAAAGATGACTTTATGAATAGGCCAGTATATGAAGTAAAAGAATTTAATCCTTCAGTAATTATTAAAAAATGGCAAATAAATGAAAATGGAGTTAAATTATTTTTGTTAAAAAGGATTTAGATTATTTTCTTTCTCTTTTAATTATTTCAGTTCCATCAGAAATATTCCAAGTTTTAGTAGTTATATAAATATTATTATCTGTATTATAGTTTATAAAATCTCTTCTTTTTATCTTTGGTGTTTTAGGAGGTATTATTAAATAACTTAAATCACTGTCTTTTGATATTATTCCAGGATCATAGGGAACTTTTTTATTTACAAGCGATTGGAATAAAAAACTATAATCGTATGTGTAGATAGATTGATTGTAGGCAAAAACAGCATAATCTTTTTTACTTGCATTATTTTCAATAATTTTAACAATGTCCTCCATGTTTTTTAGAGACGATGAGCTTTTGTCGTTTGATAATAAACCTTTAGTTTGATTTACTATTACAACAAATACGATGATCATTGTCCATATATAAAAAATATTTTTTATATTTTTATAATATTCAAAAATAAAGCCAATTGTTAAAAGTAAAATTATTTCAATGCCAATAAAGTGGTAGCCCCAAATAGGATTTTTTGCAGTTAAATAAACAAACAAAATAGCAAAGATTAATGAAAATAACAGTTTTAAAAGTCTTATTTTCTCAATATTTTTTTCTTTTCTTGATTTTTTAATTAAAAAAGTTAGTAATATGATTTGAATTATTCCCGAAATTGTTTCATTTTTTAATTGAAAAATGTCATTAATTTTTCCAAAAAAATGAGTAATTATTCCAAATTTACTAAATCCAACTTGTCCAACTATTCCTCCTCCCATTCTAGATACGGCATCAAGAAATGTTTTAATTTGATTAAAACCATGTCGAGCTTCAAAAATTAAAAAAGGCACAAACATTAAAAGAATACCAATTCCAATAGTTGTCAAATTTCTAAATAAAGAAATAAGACATTTTTTATTTATATTTTTATATAGGTTGCTGATATAAAAAACAATGACTCCAAACGTAATAGATATCCCTAAGGATAAATGAAAATTAAGTAATAACCCTAAAAAAATTCCGGTTAATAATAGTTTATTTAAGTTATTGTTTTGATTATTAGTAACTAACGATATTATTATTAACAAAAATAATGGAGCAAGATTTGGATTCCAAATTGAAGTAATAATTCCTATTCCCGATCCAAAAATAAAAAGTGTCCATATTAATAAAATAGTACCTTTGCTAAAACTTTTTGATAGTGTATTAAGAAAAATAGGAAATAGAATTAAATAAGGAATTGTTGATACAAAAAAAACAACAAAACGAGGATTTTTATTTATTAAAAGAGCTATCGATAAAAACCAAATCCAAAAAGGGCCATAAAAAATTCCAGGGATTCCAGATGGTGGACCAATTAAACTAATTTTATCAATATTATTAAGTGCGGACAGCAAATCTCTTGCTGGATCATACCAAAAAGCAAAATTACCAGTAATTATAATTTTTAAAGAAATTATAAGTGGCAATATTACAAAAAATAACAACAATTTTTTATCATTGCTTTCTATAAAAGTATTTAGCTTATTAAATATTTTCAATATATTTTTTTTCTTTTAAAATTTTTAATATTTCTATTAAGTTTTCTTTTCTTATTAATAAATCAGTTTTTAAATTAAAAGTTGATGGACTTTTTATAACCTTAATATCTTTTATTTCTTCAAGTGGAATATATTTATTTTTAGTCCAGTCTAAAAAGAATTTACCAAATTCAATCGATGGAGTCATAAAAATGCTTGCATCTTTTTTATAGATAATAATTTTAGGTGAATTTTTTTCAAAACCTAATAAAAAATCTTTTTTTGTATTTTTATCATTTCTAAATCCAGGTAAAAGAGAAACAAATTTTCCTGGCAAAAATCTATTATTTACATAAAAAATTTCCTGTGGTTCATATGGACCAATAAAGTAATAATCTTTTTCATTCAAAATTTCGTTTATAAAATCTGCGCTATAGTGAATGTTATATATTCCAGGCATTTTTTGAGTGTATCTTTGATAATATTTTGAGTAGGTATTGTAAATCAAAAAAAGAAAAGAAAAGAAAGTAAATATTAAAATTATAAAAGAAGTGATTCTTTTTAAATCATCAATTAATTTATTTTCAAATTTTTCTTTTGAGAATAAATAAATGTTTATAAATGTAGATATAATTCCAAGTCCTAAAAATACGCTAATTTGATAATTTGTTTCAGAAAAAGAATTGAAGTTTGAGCGAGGAGCAGAAAACGATAGTATTAAAAAATAAAAAATAGCTATTGGAAAATTCTTAAAAATTAAATAAGTTAGAAGTGTTATTGTAGATAATCCGCACAAGGTACCAATTGGCATAAATAAATCTAAATGCTTAATCCTTGTAAGAAGAGGTAGATAAGTTTCCCAGAAATTAAATATTATTGTCATGGCAAATTTAATAGGGTTAAAATGAGCGCCTTTCGTGTAGTTTGGAATATCAATGTAAAGCTTTGTATTGTAAGTAAAATTTGAGTAAATAAAACCAGATATGCTACCAGTTATTAATAAATATACTCCATAAATAATATATGGAATTAAAGAGAATCCAATAATTTTTGTTAATTCTTTAAAAGATTTATTTTTTAGAACTAAATATCCAATCCATAGATAAAAAAATATTCCTATATAAACATAAGTCATTGAAGAGAATATCAAAACGAAGTTTAGTAAAGAAATTAAATTTATTAGTTTAAAACTGTACTTTTTTTCATAACTTGTAATAAACAATAGCCAAAATATTAAACTAAAAAATAAAATTCCAAGAGAGTCGGCTAAAAATAAGTGAAACCAAAAAAAAACACCCATTATTGGATAAAAAAGAAAAAATCCCAAATAGGGTTTAAATATATCTTTGTGATTATTTTTTATCCAAATACCTAAAATTAGAAAAGATACAAATGTAAGGATTGAATAAACATATCTAAAAGCAACGTATGACTTTGAAGTAAAAAGCATAATAATAGAACTTAAATACCAGGCGCCTGGCATGTGATGATCAAAAAAATCTTTATAGGGAATAAGTCCTTTATTTATCGATTGTCCTCCTAATAAATTTACAAATTCATCAGGATAAGAAACATATCCAGCATTGATTATGAAAAGTAAAAAAACTAAGCAATAAAATAGAAATTCTTTTGGATTATTTTTAATTGTTTTAAATAGATTTTTTAACATTTTTAAAATAGAATAGATAAATTATATAAATAAATAATCCAAATAATACGATTAAATTTTTTTGATAGTATACATCGCTATTCCAAGTTCCATTAAGTAAAAAAGGAGAGTAGGTTAAAGTAAGTATAAATGAAAAATAATTCCAATCTTTTAGTGTTTTTTCAGAAATAAATGGAATAAAAACTAAGAAATTTAAAAAATACCATGGATTAAGTCCATTGGAATAAATCAGATAAGTAACTAAAAGAGAACAGATTAAAAATGCAGTTTTAAAATAATTTAGCAATAAAGGAATCAAAAAGATCGAAATATACTTTATTCCAATAGAAAAAAAGGCATTAAAAAAACCAAAATATTTTTTACTTTTTTTAAGTATATAAATCGCAAGTAAGCCAAAAAAAACTGTTGCCATATCGTTGTGAGGAGTGATTAGTCCTTCGTAAATCACTAGTGGATTTAATGCAAAAAGCAAGGCTTTATTTTTGTTTTCCTTAGATATTAGGTAAATACATCCTAAATATAAAAGAGTAAAAAGAATTTTAAAACTAATAAAGTTTAATATAAATTTGCCTAAGCCTAAATATGAAAAAGGAAGTGTAAGAGTAAGCCATATTGGTCCATATGGATAATTACGATGAGTCCAATGCATAAAACGGGTCCAGTTATCGTTTGGGAAATCTAGCGCTTTATGAAAATATGGATTTTGGTTATAAAAGGTTAGTATTTTTGCATCAAATAAGTAATTAAAAAAATCATGTGATAAAAAGGGGTAGCTAAAAAAACAAATTAAAGAAATTGTTAACCCTATATATAAGGGTTTAATTTTATTTTTTTTAAAAATTTTAAGTCCTAAAAAAAAGACTAATATTGAAAAAATAATAAACACCATTGTTGATAATGGTCTATTAAAATATCCAAGTTGTATTATTAAAGACCTAAAATCATTCCAAAAAGGATGGTTTATTAAGGTAAAGTTAAGATCCATCAATGAATAGGAGTAAATCGAAAGTAAAAAGAGAATTAAATAAAAAAATATATTCATAAAAAATTAATTATTTGTTACTATAGAAAAAGTTCCGTTTGATTTGAGTATTTTATATTTTAGATTATTTTCATCTAAATCTTTTAAAACCCAATTTCTAATAATTGCAATAAAATTTGTTTCTCCCTTTTTGAAAACTTCTTTTACATCGCCAATTGTTTCAATATTTTTATTACTGTAATAAACTGCTTGAGGAAAAAAATCATCATTTAAAAATATTTTTTTGTTATATTTTGAAATATCTTTTGAGATAGCAACGCTATCAGGAATCCATATATTTTCTGGAATTATCTCACTATATAAATTTTTTATTTGAATAAAAAATAATAATAAAAATGAAACTATATAAATAGTACTTATAAAATTTTTATTAATTAAAACTTTATTAACCATTTTATGTCTTATTAGTTTATTAATAATTTTTATTATATTTTCTAAAATATTAAAAACTCCTATTGAGATAAGGATTGATATTGGTAAGTAAACAGGAATCAAATGCCATAATTCTGTTTTTTCTGATGATAAAAAAGGAAACAAAACAACAAAGAGCCATAAAAATAAAAAAAGATAATTTTTTTTAATGAATTTAAGTGAAATTAGTAAATATGCTGATGCCGCAATCCATAAGTAATACCATTTTCTAATTCCCATATGAATATAAAACAAAGGCTGTTCATATGAAAGATTAAGGTATGATTTTGTTTGATTACTTCGAAGTCCAATTTCAAAAAAATGACGATTTATAAAGTCTGAATAATTGATTATGTGATATGCATACCAAGGTGTTATAAATAGCAAAAATGAAAAAATTGATAAAAGGGTGATTTTAATGTTTTTTATCTTAAAAATATTTTTATAATTCCAAAATAAAATAAGAATTCCAGCAGACAATCCAACAAGAGTTTTAGTTAATAATAAGCCTGCAAATGATAAAAGAGTTAATGGGAATAAATTGTATTTTTTTTCTGATTTTATACTTAAATAAATCGTTAAGAGAAAAAAGAATACTAATACAGAATCCAAATTGCCCGATCTTACTCTAATTATATACCAAACTGATGATCCAAGTATCAATCCACTAATAAACGCAACTGTTTTTTTATTAAATAGTAAAAAAGCAATGTTAGATATTAAAATTATTGATAATAATCCTAATAATGCAGAAGGAAATCTTGTCGAAAATTCGTTTGCGCCAAATAATTTATAAGAGATTGTAATTAACCAAAATCCTAAAGGAGGATGATCATAGAATCCTTTTCCATTAAATTTTGTATCTAGCCAATTATTTGAAATGTTTATTTCTTTAGATATTGCTCCATACCAAGCTTCGTCCCAACTTGATAAGGTAGTCATTCCCAGTCTAAAAAAGAATAGAAAAGAAAAGATTAGTATTAAAGATATTTGAGTAATGTTTGATTTAATGAATTTCCACATTTTCGTATTTGATTAATAGTATAGCATTTATTAGAATTATGAGTAAATTATATGAAAAAATTGCTCGTAGTGGCGATATTTTTTATTTTTGTTTTTTTTCGTTTTTATAATCTTGAACAGAGAATTGGTTTTGATTGGGACCAAGAAAAATTTTCAAGTGAAATAAGAGCGATTGTTATTGATCATAAACCCACTTTAATTGGTCCAAGAACTAATAATGATCTTGGATTTTTTTTAGGACCTTATTTCAATTATTTACTTTCTCCTTTTTACTATTTTACTAATGGAGATCCAATTGCGATGTATTATTTTATTATTTTATTTGCTCCTCTTTTTTTTATTTTATCTTTTTTTGTTTTAAATAGAATTTTTGGATTTTGGCAGGCGTGTTTGTTTATGTTTTGGTGGTCGATTAACTATTCAACAATAAACTATGATAGTATGCCTTGGTGGCCAGTATTAATTCCGCTTGGAGTAATATTATCCTGGCAAATACTGAAAAAAATATATCTTAAAAATAAACTTTTAGATTGGTTTTATATTGGAGTTTTAATTGGAGTTTTTTCAAACTTTCATTTTCAATTTGTTTTAGTTGCATTTTTTATTGCTGTATTTTTAATACTATATTTATTTGATAAAAAAAAGCTTTATTTAAAAAATATTTTAGCTTCAAAGCTAGGCTTTTTAATTACTTTTTTTCCTTTATTAATTTTTGATTTAAGACATGATTTCTTAAATTTAAAGTTATTTATTAATTTCTTTTTTAGTAAAGAATCTCAAATCACGCCTGACAGAAATGTTTGGTGGACTGTTTTTGCAAACTTTTTGCAACCATTTATTTATTATGAGAATATTCTACTTACTCAATTTTTTTATTTATTGATACTATTTATTTCTATATTCTTGATTTATAAATCGAATAAATTTAATAGGCTTTTTTTTAAAGCCTTTAGTTTTTTATGGATCACTTTCCCTATATTTTTTATGTTATATGGAAAAAGGCCTTCAGAATATTATTTCTTATTTTTAATTCCATTTATTTTTATCGTATTAATATATTTTGCTGATTATTTTAAAAAGAAATTATTTTTATTATTTTTTGTTATTTGTATTTTTGCATTAACAATTTCTGATTTAAATGAAATATATAAAAATACCGAATATGGTTTATATCAAAAAAATTTACTTGTTAAGAAGATTAAAGAAATTGCTAAAAACGATAAAATAGATATTTACGTAAATACTGATTTAGGCAGAAATTATGGTTTTAGCTATTTAATTCAGCATCATAAAATAGTACAAGAAAATAATCCAAATAATCCTCATTATGAAATAACTTTTCCACTGGGAAGATCAGGAAAAGATGATTATGTTTTCGGTGTTTATGGTTTAAAAGTTCCAAAAAAATTATGAAAATAACTGTTGTTATTCACACATATAACGAAGAAAACAATATCAGAGATTGTATAAAAAGTGCAAAGCTTTTATCAAATAACATAATTGTTGTTGACATGAAAAGTGATGATAATACAGTAAGAATCGCAAAAGAAAATGGAGTTGAAAAAGTTTATGAATTTGAAAGAGCTAGATATGTTGAGCCTGCACGTGAATTTGGTATTAATAAGGCAGATGGTGAATGGGTGTTTTTATTAGATGCAGATGAAAGAATAACCATGGGTCTTTCAAATGAAATAAAAGAAGAATTAGAAAAATCCAAAAATTTAAAACTCCCAAAAAACTCAGAAATTACATATTATAAAGTTCCTAGAAAAAATATTTTTGTTGGAAAAAAATGGCTAGAACATGGAGGTTGGTGGCCTGATGCACAAATTAGACTTATTAAAAAAGATCAATTTATTACTTGGCCAAAAAGAATTCATGCAACCCCTAAGATTAATGGTAATATGGGAGTGCTTAAAAATTCTTTTGAACATTTATTTCATCCAAATTTGGAAAATATGGTTGATAAAACAATTATTTATGAAAATATTGAATCCGATCTTTTATTTAAAGCAAAAAGAAATGTGAGCGTAAAAATATTTTTTAGAAAATTTTTTGGAGAAATGTGGAGGCGATTGTTTAAGAAGATGGGGTTTTTAGATGGTACCTATGGGCTTATTGAGTCAATTTATCAAGCATTTTCTAAAACTATTACTTATTTATTCTTATATGAAAAAAAACAAAAAAGTAGCTCTTTATAGTCCCTACCTAGATACAATGGGGGGAGGAGAAAAACATATCATTGAAATTCTAAAAGTATTTGATGAGTATGGTTTTGAAATTGAAATTTTATGGGATGATAAAAAAATAATTAGTGATTTTGAAAAAAAATTTGAAATAAGACTGAGTAATGCAAAAGTTATCGATAATTTTTTAAAAAAAGAACCCTTTTTTTCTAAAATATTTAAAACTGCACAATATGAATATTTTATTTATGTTACAGATGGAAGCTATTTTATAAGTCTTGCAAAAAATAATTATATTTTTTGCATGTATCCAGAATTAAATTTGTATAAAAAGACACTAGGAAATATATTAAAGTGGTTAGGTTGGAAATTTATTGTAAACTCTAATTATACTAAGCAGTATATTGATAAATATACCTCTAAAACATCTCAAGTTGTTTATCCTTATTTAGATATAAACGAAGAGGATTTTGCAAAAGAAAAAGTGATTTTATCAGTCGGTAGATTCTTTAAAGGTTTACATTCTAAGCGTCATGATTTTTTAATAGACGCGTTTAAAAAAATTCAAAATTCTAAGAAAGAATTTAGAGACTTCAAGCTTTATTTAGTGGGTGGATTAAAAGAAGAAGATAAAGATTATTTTAATGAGTTAAAAAAACAGATAGGTGATAATAAGAATATCTTTCTTGTTAAAAATATTGAATATGGAAAGCTTATAGAATTGTATAGAAAAGCAATGTTTTATTGGCACGCTGCTGGTTATGGAGTTGATGTTGAAAAAAATCCAGAAGGAGTCGAACACTTGGGAATTACACCACTTGAAGCGATGAATTATGGTGCTGTAGTGCTTACATTTAATGCGGGAGGTCCAAAAGAAATTATTATTGATGGAATAAATGGTTTCTTATATAACAATGAAAATGAATTAATTGAGAAAACTAATAGTGTTTATTTAGATAAAAATATAATGAAAAAAATAATCGTTGAAGAGAAAAATCTACTTAAAGAAAGATTTGCAATTAGATCATTTAAAGAAAAAGTTTTAAGTGTTTTTAATATATAGAATATGGAAGAAAGAATATCTATAGTTATTCCAGTTTATAAAAGCAAAGAATTATTCTTAAAGCTTTTTGAAAACAATTATCAGTTTATAAAAAAACATGAAATTATTATTGTTGATGATTTTTCTTTGGAAAATATTAGAGAAGCATTGGAAGAAAAATATAAAGGAATAAAAATATTTGAAAATGCTAAAAATCTTGGTTTTTCAAAAACTGTTAATTTTGGAGTAAATCAAGCTACTAATGATTTTGTGATGCTTTTAAATTCAGATGTTAAGTTGCTTGATGATTCATATGAGTTGGCAGTTTCTGAAATGGTTAAGGATGAAAACATATTTGCTGAAAGTTTTTTACAAATTGAAAAAGATGGAAAAACGATTGTTGGAAAAAATGAAATTTATTTTAATAAAGGTTTTTTTCATCATAAAAAAGCAAGTAACTTTGATTATGGTACAACTGGTTGGGCTGAGGGAGGTTCTTCAATTTTTAGAAAAAAATATTTTGAAAGTTTAGGAGGATTTGATATTCGTTATTCTCCATTTTATTGGGAAGATGTTGATTTGTCATATAGAGCAAGTAAAAAAGGATATAAAATAATTTTTAATTCAAACGTAAAAGTGATTCACAATCACGAATCAACAATAGGAAAATATTTTAAAAATAATTTCGTAAAAAGTATTGCATATAAAAATCAATTTATATTTACCTGGTTACATGCAAATTTATTTCAAAAGTTGTTAAATATTTTTTACACTTTTTATTTTTTTATAATTTTTTTTATAAAAAAAGATTTTGCATATCACAAAGGGTTTTTTAAAGCATTAATTAGTTTATTTAAAAATAATGAATAAAAAGACCTTTTATATTTTATTTTGTATTTTTTTAATTTCTGTTTTTTTGCATTTTTTTAAAATAAATGAAGCACCTCCTTGTTTAAACGCTGATGAAGTATCGTATGGTTATAATGCGTATTCAATTTTAAAAACTGGAAAAGACGAATATGGGACTTTTATGCCACTTAGGTTAAAATCTTTTGGTGATTATAAACTACCTTTATATTCTTATTTAACAATTCCATCAATTGCAATTTTTGGGTTAAATGATTTTGCTGTAAGATTTCCTGCTTTGTTATTTAGCATTTTATTTCCTTTAGCATTTTTTTTCCTTTTGAAAGAATTTTTTGAAAAGGAAAAAATTGCTTTTATTGGTAGTTTTTTAATGGCAGTTTCTCCATGGTTTAATATTTTAGGAAGACATGCTCATGAAGGAATAGTCGCAACTTTTTTACTTACTGTTGCGTTAGTTTATTTATTGAGATATTTCAAAAATCATCATTTTAAAGATTTATTATTTTTATCAACTTTTTGTTTTTTTGCTTTATTTTCATATCATGTGTCACGAGTTATTGTTGGTTTTTATTTTTTAGTTTTGCTTTATGATTTTTTTAAAAACAAAAAAAGAAATTGGATTGGGATAATTATTTTTTTATTACCAATAATATTTTTTTTATTCACAGAATTTTTATATTCTCCAGCAAGACTTGGTAATTTGGTTTTTTATAATAACGCTGGATTTGGTTTAAAAAATGATGAGATGTTAATTGAGCATGGTTTTAAATATTTTCATAATGTATATTTTCAGGCACTTAACGATTTACCAAAAGAATATTTAAAGTATTTATCTCCTGAGTTTTTAACTATAAGAGGGGATAAAGATGAAAGGTTTGGTTTTGCAAACATTTCTCCTATTACTTTAGTCGAATATGTTTTTATATTTATAGGTATTTATTTTATGTTTAAAAATAAATTTAAATATCGTTTTTTTGTAATTTTATTTTTATTAATATCTCCTCTTCCTGCATCTCTTGCGTGGCAAGATTATTCACTAAAAAGGGCTTTTTATATGATAGTTCCCTTATTAATGATAATTTCTTATGGAATTTATTATTTTTATTTAGATTTTAAAGATAGTAAATATGGAAAATTTATTTTTATATCAATATTTTTTTCATTTTTATTTTTTTTAAGCAATACTTGGGATTTTTATTTTTTTCACTATCCAAAAAGAGCTGTTGTAGTTAGAGCATGGCAATGTGGATATAAAGAGCTTGTAAATTATACAAAAGAAAATTATTTTAATTTTGATCAATTTATGATTACAAAGAGAAATGGTCAACCATATATATATTATTTATTTTATTTAGCTTATTCTCCTGATAAATATCAAAAACAGGCAAAATTATCTCCGCCTGATGATTTTGGATATGGCCAAGTTGAAGGGTTTGATAAATTCATTTTTGATACAAAACTTGATAAATTACTTCCAAAAACATCCTATGCTTTATGGTCAGACGATTTTGAACTTCATGATTTTTTAAAGAAAGAAAAAGCAAGAAGTATAAAGATTAGAACAGAAGATATGTTTTGGATTTATGAAAATAAGTAGTTGAGTATTAAAAATACATGAGAATTGTAAGATTATAGAAAGTGTAGATTAGGATTGGTAATACAATATTTCTTCTTAGTATAAAAATAAAAGAATTTGCAAGGCTGAGTGTCATATATATTATCATAAAAAAAACAAGATAATTTCCTGTAAGCTTGTTGTTTGAAAACATTATGGGAATATGAAGAATAAAAAATAAAATACTAGCAAAGAAAGATGATGTAAAAATATTTTTTGAGTCTTCATATAATCTTTTTAGGACAAATCCTCTTGATAAAACCTCTTCAGATATTCCAGTTGCTAAAGCAACGAGTACTAGGCTTAAAAATTTTGTTGATCCAAATATTTGAAATTCTTCATTTGAAATTGATCCAGTTTTGGCAAATTTAAGAATAATTGCTGATGAAAAAAAGAAAATTCCAATAATTATTCCAATAGAAGAATCAGTGAAAAATTTTTTTTTATCAAACCAAATAGCTTCAAGAAAAGGCTTCTTTTCAAGATTTTTTATATATAAAATTACAGGTAGTACAAAAATTAATGGTTTTGCAATAAATTCATCAAACCATTCTGGAAGATAGAAATAAGTTCTATATACACTCCACAAAATTAAAACTAACGCCCAAAGATTTAGATATCTTTGAGTTAGGTTTGGTTTTTTGTTCATTAAATAAATAATAGAACTTCGAAAGTGAAAAATCAATATTTAAAATTACTTATCCTTTTTCCAGATCACAAAATTATACATATAGTAGGAGTATGGAATAACGAATAGAATTATGATAATTGCTTTGTAAGCAGGCCAAAGCTCTTTATTTAAAAAAGTAGTTGCTATTGATAAAAGAATTGTTTGAATTGCCATTGATCCTAAAGATACAAAATTGAAATTAATAAATTTGCTAATATAAGATGATAATTTACCTTCTATTTTTTTATAAGAAAAACTCCAAAAATTATTAAACAAAAAATTTGAAATAATTGCTGCTTCAGCTGATAATATTGTACTTGTCCAGATTGCAAATTTTGCTTTTTCAATAAGTGCGTAAGATAATCCAAAATCTACTAAAAAACCAATTCCACCAACTATAGCAAATTTAATAAAAGAAGAATTTAGTAAGACGTAAATAATTGTATTAGTTATGTACTGAATAGAATTTATTTTTGAACTTCCGATTTTTCTATCTTTAAAAATAAGGGGAATTTCAGCAATTTTTAAATTCATTTTTTTTGCTCTATCAAGAAGAGCGATTTGAAAAACATATCCATTGAAATTTTTCATTTCAGACAATACTTGTTTTACAAACCATGATTTGATACATCTATAACCTGATGTCCAGTCATTAAGACGTAAATTCATAAAACCAAATTTAACAATTATATTGCCAAGAACTGAAAACATTTTTCTATGCCATGCCCAATCTTGAGGAATAGAGCCTCCTTTTATATATCTTGAACCAATTGCAAAATCAGCTCCATTTTCAATACACTCTAAAAATTGAGGTAACAACTTTGGATCATGTGACCAATCAGCATCCATTTCAAAAAGAACGTATGGGTTAAGATTTTCTAAAGCATAAGAAAAACCTCGAAAATATGCTTTTCCAAGTCCTTCTTTTTTCCCTTTTATCACTAATAAATTTTTATATTTTTTTTGCATCTCTTTAACAACGTCGTACGTGTTGTCTGGCGATTCATCATCTACTACTAAAACTTGAAGATTCCAGTTTTTAACATTTTTAACATGCTCAAAAATTGCAGGAATAAGAGTCTTGACGTTTTCAGATTCGTTGTATGTTGGTAATATTACAATGGCGTTTTTCATAAGTTAAACCTTAACTTAAAATATTCAATAGCATAAAGTAATCCATCTTCTAATTTTACTACTGGTTCCCAATTTAATAAAGCTTTTGCTTTTGAAATATCTGGTTGTCTTTTTTTAGGATCATCTTCAGTTATTTTTTCAAAAATAATTTTAGAATTTGAGTTGGTTAATTTTTTAATAATTTCTGCAATTTCAAGTATTTTCATTTCTTGGGGATTGCCTAAATTAATTATTTTTCCTTTTATATCTTTTTGACTCATTAAATATATTCCTTTTATAAGATCATCAACAAAACAAAAAGATCTAGTCTGGTTTCCATCTCCATAAATTGTAATTGGTTTGTTTTGAAGTGCTTGTACGATAAAGTTAGAAATTACTCTACCATCTTCTTTCTCCATATTAGGTCCAAAAGTGTTAAAGATTCTAAAAATTCTAATATCTAAATTAAAATTTCTAAAATAAGTCATACAAAAACTTTCACCCATTCTTTTTGATTCGTCGTAACAACTTCTAACACCATTCGGATTTACATTGCCAAAATATTCTTCAACTTGAGGATGGATAAATGGGTCACCATATACTTCTGAAGTTGATGCGAATAAAAATTTAGTGTTTGGACTATTTTTTATATATTCAAGCAATTTATATGTGCCATAAGAATTTACTAAAGAAGTTTCTATTGGATTTTTTTTGTATTGTATTGGAGAGGCAGGAGAGGCAAGGTGAAAAACAATATCAAAATTATTTTTTCCTAATTCTTCCTCAAGATTTATTTCATTTAAATTTTTTTCTATAAATTTAAAATTCTTATTTTGAAGAAATGGTTCAATATTTTTAGTTTGTCCAGTAATTAAGTTATCAATTACTACAATTTCATAATTATTTTGCAATAAAAATGAGACTAAATTTGAACCAATGAAACCAGCTCCTCCTGTAACCAAAACTTTTTGCATATTTTTAAACTCTTTCTCTCCAATAATTTAATAAATCTGTTAAGGTTTGTTCAATTGCTATTTCTGGTTTCCAACCTGTTTCTTTAACAAATTTACTATTATCTCCAAGAAGTATTTCAACATCAGATGGTCTCATTCTTTCTGGATCTTCTTTAACTTCAATTTTTACTTTTGATTGTGATAATAGATAATCAAGAACCCATTTTATTTTCCAGGTTTTTCCTTGGCAAATATTGTAAACTTCACCAGGAGTACATTTTGTTACAGCTAAATAATAACCTGCAACCATATCTCTAACATCGGTGTAATCTCTTTGAGCTTCTAAATTTCCAACATAAACGATTGGTTCTTTTATACCTTTTTCAATTTCGGCAATTTGTTTTGCAAAAGTACTTTCTGCAAAAACATCTCCTCTTCTTGGTCCAGTATGATTAAATCCTCTGGTTCTAATGACTTTAAGTCCATAGCTTGCAAAGTACTGATAGCCTAAGTAGTCCATTCCAAGTTTTGAAACAGCATATGGGGAAAGCGGTCTTAGTGGATTTGTTTCTTTCATTGGTGTTTCTTCTGGATATACAAGTCCATATTCCTCAGATGAACAGGCAATCTGTATTATTGTGTCAATGCCTGTTTTTTTAACTGCCTCAAATAAATTACATGATCCAACCATATTTATTTCAATAGTATTGGCTGGTGATGCCCATGAAGATTTTACAAATGATTGTGCTGCAAGATGGAAAATATAATCAGGTTTTATTTTTTCAATTATTGTGTAAAGAGAATGAGCGTCAAGCAAATCTGCTTCATGAAGGATTAGGTCTTTTTTTATATCTTGGATATTTTCCATTTTAGATCTCCATCTTAAAATACCGTGTACTTCAAGACCTTGTTTTAATAAGTATTCAGCCATATGGCTACCAACAAAACCGGTGATTCCAGTTATGAGTGCTTTTTTCATATATTTTTATTTTAAATAAAATTAATAATATTATCTACCTGTTGAATAATAATTAAATCCTAATTTTTTTATTTCTTCTGGGTCATAAATATTTCTTCCATCAACTATTATTGGTTCTTTCATTATTTCTTTTACTTTATTTAGATCAATTTGTTTAAATTCGTTCCATTCAGTAATAATTGCAAGAAGATCTGTATTTACTGTTGCATCAAGAGGATTGTCAAAATAATTTATTTTTTCATTAAAAATGTTTTTAACATTTTCCATTGCTTCTGGGTCGTAAACATTTATTTTAAAACCTTCTTTAATAAGTTTATC
Organism: uncultured Gammaproteobacteria bacterium; assembly: GCA_964636045.1. Taxonomy (GTDB): domain Bacteria; phylum Patescibacteriota; class Microgenomatia; order UBA1406; family HO2-37-13b; genus CAZWRH01. The sequence goes on from CAZWRH010000004.1 coordinate 35,607, forward strand.
AATTATATATATTGAAGCTGCTTCTCTAATATCATCGGTATTTGGTTTAAAGGCAAGTCCCCAAATTGCAATTTCTTTTGTTTTAGAGTTTTTTAGGATTTTGTTTAAAAAATTTTCTTTTGCTAAAACATTTATTTTTTCAACGGCCTGTAAGAGAGACACATCAACATCTATTTTTTTCCCAGTTTCGATAAGAGCTTTAACATCTTTTGGAAAACAACTACCTCCATATCCGACACCAGGGTAAAGAAATACTCTTCCAATTCTACCATCAAGCCCAACCCCATCTAAAACATCTTCAACATTAGCGCCAGTTTTTTCGCACATTAAAGAAATCATATTTGCAAAGGATATTTTTGTAGCTAACATAGAATTTGAGGCATATTTAATTGTTTCTGCAGATTCAATAGAAACACATACTCTTTTTCCTGGTAGTGACTCATGAAGTTTAAGTAAAACTTCTTTTGCTGTGTCGCTTTCAGTTCCAATAATTACTCTATCAGGGTTAAATGTATCATGAAGGGCAGTTCCTTCTCTTAAAAATTCTGGGCAAGACGCAACGTCAACCTCAGCATCAAGAGGTTTTTCAGTTTTTAAGATTTCAAGTACTTTTTTATTTGTTCCAATTGGAACAGTGCTTTTACAAGAAACTACGGTGTATCCTTTTTTTAGGTTTTTTGCAATTTCATGTGCAACATTAAAAACTGCAGATAAATCAGCCTCTCCGTTTTCTTTTGGAGGAGTGCCAACTGCTGTAAAAACTATATCTGATTTTGGAATAGCTTCACTAAAATCTTTTGTAAAGATAATTCTTTTTTGTTCGAGATTTTTTTTAAGAAGTTCTGTAAGACCTGGTTCAAAAATAATTGGATCACCTGATTCAAGTTTTTTTAATTTATCTGAGTTTCTTCCAATTACATAAACAGTATTTCCAAGATCTGCAAAGACACAGGCTGTTACAATCCCAACATATCCGTGTCCAACAAAAGTAATTATCATATATTTATTCCTAAATTTATTTAAATTTCTTAAAAAACTGTAAGAATTTTATTTTAATTTGTAAATAATAACAATTAATTTTTTAAATGTCAAAAACCACTAAGCTGTTTTTTGATTTCTTTTAGTCCTTCAGAAAAGGTTTTCATTTTATAAAAATTGTTATTTTTTGTTTTTATAATGCTATGTTTTGGTCTTTGAGCTTTTCCTTTGTAAAAATCGTCATAAGTTGTTTTTGATACAAGATTTTTATTAAGATTAAAGACGTCACATATTTCCATAATCATGTCGTACGGAGTTAAACTATCGTTTCCAACAATATGATAAATATCATTGTTGTAGTTTGTGAATAAATGTTTTAAAGCTAAGACAAAATCATCAATAAAAGTTAAGGTAATTGTCGAATCAACAACACCCGAAATTGTTTTATTCTCTTTAAGAAGAGAGATTATATTTCTAACAATATCTTTTTTTTGTGAAAAAATTGCTCTATATGGAAAACTTGGTCTAACAATCATCGCCTTATCTTTAATGATTTTTTCTCCTTCATATTTAGTTAAGCCATAATATGAAATAGGATTTGGCTTTGAATCTTCAAAAAATGGAAAATCAATTCCGTCAAAAACAAAATCTGTTGAAACGTAAATCATTCTTTTATTTCGATTTTCAAGTGCATTGAAAATATTTTTAGTTCCTTCAACGTTTATTTTCCAGGCTAATTCTTTTTCAGTTTCACAAAGATCAACATTGGTTAAGGCTGCTAAGTGAATAAATAAATCAAAATCAATTTGTGAAATTTTTTCATCTACTTGTTTTTTATTCGTAATATCAACTTCTTTTTGAGAAATGTTTATAAATTCGAAATCATTTTTTAGCAATTCTTGAATACGGGAACCGATCATGCCACTTAGACCTGTTCCGGCAATAATAGTTTTTTTCATATAAACCAATTATAAATAAAATCAAAAAAACTGCAAAACCTATTGACTTTTTTTTTAAATTTTATGACAATGAATTATTATGATAGACACAACTCAAATTCTTTTAATTTCTGCAATTACAATAATGACAATAATTTTTACAATTATAGGAGTACAGTTGATTTTTGTATTAAAAGATTTGAGAGTTTTTTTGGGAAAAGCAAATAAAATAGTTAATGAACTTGAGAAGATAGGTCTTGGGGTTGAGCATGGTTATTCTGAGTTTTTAGGTTTTTTTACTGGAATAAAAAAGTTTTTTTCAATTATTGATTTGATTTCTGACAGGAAAAATAAAAAATAATGGACACACATAAAAATTCATCTAACTTTTGGTTTGGAATGCTATTGGGTGCGGGTGTAGGATCTCTTGGGTTGTATTTTTTTGGAACAAAAAAAGGAAGAAAAACTCTTCAAAAAATTTTGGACAATGCAGAAAATATTGAGGTTTATCTTGAGGAGGTTCTGAATGATTTGGGAAATAAGGCGTCCGAAGAGACTGATGAAATAAGAGAAAAATTTGAAAATATTTCAGTTAAAAAAGACATTGGATCAGTTTTGGAAAAAATTAGATCTATTATGCCTGATAAAAAAGAAGTCAAAAAATACTTTGTTAAAGATGGTAAAGTATTAAAATAAAAGTTATAAAAACTGTTGACAATAATTAGAATTTATAGTATATTATCCAAACACTGCAGTAACATGCAGCGTATTTAGATTTCACTTTTTTAACAAATAGGCTGATATGACAGCCTATTTATTTTGTTGTAAAACAAAATATTTTATAATTTTTTTATAAAAACTTCAAAGATGACTTTTCAGCAAAAAAATAATCAACCGCTTGAAAGAATTAATTTAGGAAAAAAAGATGAGCTCTCCAAGTTAGATTTAATAGAAATTCAAAAAAACTCCTGGAACGACTTT
>CAZWRH010000005.1:0-17855 GCA_964636045.1 uncultured Gammaproteobacteria bacterium
AACTTAAGTGAGAAGACAAATATGAAAAATTTGTCTTTAACTAATCCAACTTGGAAAGAGACAATTGAAAAAAATCCTGATATTTATGCAACATCTGATAATACTGATGGATTAAAAAGAAGGAGTCAATTTAATGATATGACTTTTGAATATTTAGATAATTCGAAAAAAATTATTGGCATTAACTCAACCATAAGATTGCTTGATAAGTCTAAAAAAATTGAAACAACAAAGATTATTGATTACAAAACTGCTTTTGAGAAGTTAAAAAATAAAGAATATGAAGTGTTTTTACCATTTCCAGAAAATAAAACAAATTTTGACGTTAATAAATATTTTACAAATAAGCAGTATTCCTTAAAATCGGCAAATATTATTGAAACATTTTTATTTTATCCAGAAAGTTCAATTGATAATGCAGTCGAAAAATATGAGCCATACTATGCCTTTAGAGGTAGAACTGAGCTTGAAAATGGCGAAAAGATCAAATTTATTGCGCTTGTTTCAGCAAAAGACAATAGTATGTCTTTTGTAAGCGATTTTGTTAAAAGTGTTTTTGCAGAAGATGGTACTGCCACTGGTAGTTCGACTATTGGTACAACTACTCCTTTATCAGTAACCGCATTTGTTCCAAATAGTTTAAACACTGCTACTCTTGAAGATCAAAATGCTTATTATACTTATCTTAGTAATTTAACTAATGGGTCATTAAACATAACAAGTTTATTAAAAAATGACGTTTCTGTTGCATCAGGCACAGCAAACATTAACACAAGCGTTGCCCATATGCGAAAATGTTTAACTGCAACTATTAATAATGAATCATCTGTAACATTAAAAGGGATTAATTTTCCTATAGATCAAGATGTTTATATAGTTGATTGTATTCCATCAGCTAATAGTTTTGTTTGCACAACGGGAAATGCCGCTTCCGATAGCTTATTAAAGCTAACTCAACAAGGAACCTCAGCATTTTCAATTAATGGCTCAAATCCAATTAAATCACAAAATGGGTCAATAAGCGTGACTGCTAACGTTGATATGTCAAATGGAGTTACTCATATTTTTTATGGTGCGATTTTAGTTGATACAACTAACCCAGACGGTCAAGCAAAAAGCGTTCAGCTTAGTGCTATTAATTTTTTTGACCAAAACTTGGCAGAATGCGTTGGTGTAAGAATAATCCCACCACCACCAGCAGTTGATAGTGATGGTGGAGGAGGAGATGGAGCAGGTGGAGGATCTTCTCCAACTTTATTTATTAGTGCAAATTCTAAGTTTAATATTAAATTCAAAAAAGAAGTTTTATATTCATATCCAAAACCAGTATATGATAATGAATGGTTAATAGATGGAAATTCTATTAACAATATTGATGAGTCAAACTTCATTTATTATGAATATCCAAAGGTTGTTTTTAATAAGCCTCAGTATGGATTTACAGTGGTTAAAAAAGATTTGGAGAATTTTGTTAAACAAGAATTGTCCTTAAAGCTTAAATTAGACAAACAAGAAGAGGAAAGGTTAATATATGAGCTTAATTTTGGAAGTAAAATATTTTTACAAAATGATAAGTTATTTATTGGAATTATTCCTCAAAGTGAAGTAGATCAAAAGTTACCACTTGAGGTAAATCCAGCTCCTAAAAAAACAGAGAGATATCATTTTTATATCTCAAAATACACTGGAGAAAAGTTTAATTTATATAATATAAAGCCAATAGCACGAACTGATAATATGATCTTAGAATTTGGCGCAACTAACTAAAGTTCACTACTCATTGACTAGGAACTCATGTTATTATATAATGTCATTTTGAATGTCTAATAAATTTTACTTATTAGTATATTTTTGATTTAATCGGATTGGTTTTTTTTAAAAACAAAAACCCCAATCTGGGGTTATTTTTTTGTCTTTTTTTTATTTTCACAGAAACCTAAAAAAAAGAAAAGGTATTTTAATAAATATGAAAGCTTTTATATTAGGATTAAAACATAATTCAAAACATATATTTGATGAAAATGGATGCAGAATTCCTGTAACATCTCTTATTGTATCTCCATGTTATTTGGTACAAATAAAAACAGTTGAGAATGATGGATATTTTGCTGCAGTTTTAGCAGTTGGAAATGAAAAAAAATCTCAAAAATCAAAGCTTGGATTGTTTAAAAAAGCTAATATCGAAGAAAATTTAAGATTTGTTAAAGAGATTAGAATTCCTGAAAAATCAGAAATAACATTAATAGAAAAAGATCAAAAAAAAGGTCTTAAAATTGGAGAAAAAGAAATTATGGTTGGAGAAAAAATTAATCCAACAACATTTTTTTCTAAAGGAGATATGATTACTGTTTGTGGAACTTCAAAAGGAAAAGGATTTCAAGGTGTTGTAAAAAGACATGATTTCGCTGGTATGCCTGCTTCTCATGGCTATCCTCATCAAAGAGTTCCTGGATCAATTGGTCAAACAACTACTCCGGGAAGAGTATTTAAAGGTTTAAGAATGGCTGGAAGAATGGGATCAGATACTATTACAGTAAAAAACTTGAGATTAATGGAAATGTCAGAAAGCGAAATATTAGTTAAGGGCTTATTGCCTGGAAATAAAAAAGGACTTTTAACTGTCATTGCATAAAAATATGGTAGCAAAAACATCAAAAAAACCAGTATCAGAAAAAAAATCAAATCTTACTGCAAAAGTATATGATTTGAAAGGAAAAGAACTTGAAGAAATTACACTTTCTGAGAAAGTATTTAATGTTGAGGTTTCAAAAAACTTAGTTGCTCAATATGTTAGAGTGTTTTTATCTATCCAAAGACAAGGAACAGCTTCAACTAAAACAAGATCAGAAGTTGCTGGAAGTACAAGAAAAATTTATAGACAAAAAGGAACAGGAAGAGCAAGACATGGTGCTAAAAAGGGAATGTCAGTTGGAGGAGGAGTTATTCATGCTCCAAAACCAAGAGATTTCTCACTTAAAATTAATGATAAACAAAAAGATAAAGTTCTTCTTGGAATGCTTAGTCAAAAACTTCAAAATAATGAAATTATTTTTGTTAAAGATTTAGCAAAAATTGAACCAAAAACTAAAAATTTTGCTTCACTTTTGAAATCACTAAATGTAAATATTGATAAAAATAATTTAATAATTAATGATTTAGCAAATTTTAAAAATATTGCTTTATCCTCAAGAAACATAAAAAATATAAATAGAACAGATGCAAAATCATTAAATGCTTTTAATTTATTAAAAACAAATAAAATAATTTTTGAATTATCTGCTTTAGAAGTTTTAGAAAATCGATTTAAATGAAAATAACTGATATTATCATTACTCCAAAAATGACTGAAAAATCTGTTGCAAAAGCAAAACAGTCAGTTTATGTTTTTGAAGTAAATAAAGCTGCATCAAAAAATCAAATCAAAAGTGCTGTTGCAGAAATATTTTCAGTGAAAGTAAAGGAAGTTAAAACAAGTGTTAGAAAAGGAAAAACAAAAAAAACAGGTAAAAGAAGAATTGAAAAAAACGTAACAGACAAAAAAATCGCTTTTGTAAAAGTTGATGGAAAAATAGAATTATTTCCTAAAAAATAAATATGAGAAATAAATTGGCAAAAAAAACATATAGAATAAAAAAATTAACTGAAATTTTAAAAAAGAGATCAGGTAGGGATGTTACTGGTCAGGTTTCTGTAAGACATCAAGGTGGTAGACATAAAAGATATTACAGAATGATTGATTTTAAGCGTGATAAAAAGGATATTGAAGCAGTTGTAATTGCTATTCAATATGATCCAAATAGAACATCAAACATTGCTTTAGTTGAATATAAAGATAAAGAAAAAAGATACATATTACAACCTGATGGATTAAAAAAAGGAGACAAAATAATTTCTGGTGATAATGTTGACGCAGTTTTAGGAAATGCTTTAAAGATTGCTAATATTCCACTTGGAACAGAAATTCATAATGTTGAATTATATAAAGGTCAAGGTGGACAAATTGTTAAAAGTGCAGGATCATGTGCTGTTTTAATTGCAAAAGATAACGGTTATGCAGATATTAAACTTCCATCAAGAGAAATTAGAAAGGTAAGCTTAGATTGTTATGCTACTATTGGAAAATTATCAAATGTTGAACATAAGTTGGAAGAAATTGGATCAGCTGGAAGATCAAGACGCATGGGTATAAGACCAACTGTTAGAGGTGTTGCTCAAAATCCACGATCTCATCCACACGGTGGAGGAGAAGGTAGAAGTGGTACTGGTATGCATCCAAAAACTCCATGGGGTAAAAAAGCCATGGGTAAAAAAACTAGAAATCCAAAAAAATGGAGCAATAAGTTTATAGTTAAAAGAAGAAAATAATATGGAAATTAAAGCAAATATAAAATTTATAAAAATTCCTCCAAAAAAATTAAGATTTTTATTGGATGATATAAAAAAGAAAAAACCAGTTGATGCATTAAACACTCTTTTTTATAACCATAGAAGATCAGCTTCTATATTATATAAAGTTATTAAATCAGCCGTTGATAGTGCAAAAAACACTTTCAAAATTGATGAAAATTTGTTAAAATTTAAACTTCTTACAGTTGAGCAAGGCCCTGTCTTCAAAAGATTTAGAGCTGGATCAAAAGGAAGTGCAAAACCTTATAAGAGAAAAACATCACACGTAAGAGTAGTGTTAGAAGTTGCAAAAAGTCCTGAATTTAAAAAAATAGAAGCACCGGTTGTTAAAGAAGAAATTAAGAAAGATTTAAAAACAGAAAAAACTTTAAAAGTTACTAAAAAGACAACAGTTAATAAAACTGTTAAAACTTCTAAACCAAAAGTTAAAGAAGTTAAAAATAAATAATTATGGGTCAAAAAGTTCATCCAAAAGGATTAAGACTAGGAATTAACAAAACATGGGAATCAAGATGGTTCTTTACTAATAAAAGAGACTATAGAACAAATGTTTTGATTGATGTAAAAGTAAGAACTGGAATTTTAGAAAAATTTAAATTTGCAGTTGTTACAGCTGTTGAAATTGAAAGAGCTATTAATAAAGTAACAGTAATTATTTACTCAGTTAAACCAGGAATGATAATTGGAAGAGGTGGAAAAGGACTTGAAGATGTAAAAGCATTTATAGTTTCACTTATTGGAAAAGAAAAAGTTGAAAAAGAAAAAATAAAAATTGATTTAAAAATAGAGCACGTTAAAAAACCAAATCTTTCTGCTTACTACGTAGCACAAGATATTGCACAAAAAATTGCAAGAAGAATGCCACATAGAGTAGTTATTCATCATGCAATAGATAGAATTATGGAAGCTGGTGCAAAAGGAGTAAAGGTTCAGATTGGTGGAAGAATAAATGGAGCATCTATTGCTAGAAAAGAAAAATACTATAAAGGTACAGTTCCAGTATCAACTATTAGAGAAGATATAGATTTTGCAAAATATCCATCCTTAACAAGATCAGGATATGTAGGAATAAAAGTTTGGATTTCAAGATAATTATGATGCAACCTAAAAGACAAAAATTTAGAAAACAGTTTAGAGGCATTTGGAGAAGAATTGCTGTAAAAGGTAATAATGTTGATTTTGGTTCATATGGCTTAAAAGCTATGGAAGCTGGTTGGATAAAAGATAGACATTTGGAAGCTGTACGTGTTATTTTAGCACGCGCAACCAGAAAAACAGGAAAATTTTGGTTTAGAGTTTTTCCTGATAAACCATACACAAAAAAGCCACCTGAGGTTACTATGGGTGCTGGAAAAGGTGAAGTTGCATATTATGTAGTTCCAGTTGTTCCAGGTAAAATTTTATTTGAAATAGATGGAATTCCATATGAAGAAGTAAAAACAACATTTAAGAATGCAGCTGCAAAGTTGCCACTTAAAACTAAAATAGTTGAAAAGATTTAATAAATATGAAAAAAAAAGACTTAATTGATTTAAAAAATAAAAATGAAAAAGAGCTTTTGCTTGAAGTTTCAACTTTAAGAAAAGAAATTGCAAAGCTTTTACTTGAGAAAAAATCAAACCCAAGTAAAGATACTAATGTTATTTCAAAAAAGAAAAACAAAATTGCAGTTATATTAACAGTTTTGAATGAGAAAAAGACAAAATAATATGGCAAAAATACTTGAAGGAAAAGTAGTTTCAAATAAGATGCAGAAAACAATCGTTGTTGAGGTAGAAACAGTTTACAGACATCCACTTTATCAAAAAACACTTTATAAAAGTAAAAAATTTAAAGCAGATAGTGGAGATATGAAATTTGAAATTGGAGATAAAGTTAGAATTATTGAATGTAGACCAATTTCTAAAGATAAACATTTTAAAGTAATTTCTAAATAACTATGTTGCAATTAAGATCAACTTTAACCGTTGCTGACAATACTGGAGCAAAAATTGCTTACATGATTGGTATGGCAAAAAAAGGAAATAGAAGAATCGCTCATTTAGGAGAAATCATAAATGTTGTTGTTAAAAAAGCTGATCCATACGCACAGGTTAAAAAAGGAGATAAATTGCAAGCAGTAATTGTCAGACTTAGAAAAGAAACAGGAAGAAAAGATGGTAGTTATATTAGATTTGACGATAACGCATGTATTATTTTAGCTGGAAAAGATACAACAGATCCAAAAGGAACAAGAATTTTTGGACCAATTGCTAGAGAAGTAAAAGATTTAGGTTTTAATAAAATTGCCAGTTTAGCAACAGAAATTTATTAATATAAAAATATGAAATTATTAAAAGGTGATAATATAAAAGTTTTAGCAGGAAAAGATAAAGGTAAAGAAGGTATTGTTGAAAAAACCTATAGAAAACAAAATAAAGTATTAGTTTTAAATATTAATGTTTATAAAAAACACATTAAGAAAAATGAAAAAATGCCAAAAGGTGGAGTAGTTGAATTACCAAGACCAATTGATGTTTCGAAACTAGGACTTATTTGTCCAAAATGTAAAAAAGTTACAAGAGTTGGATATAAAATTGAAAAAGATAAAAAAATTAGATTTTGTAAAAAATGTTTGGAAAAATTAACTAAATAAAAAATATGAGCTTTAAAGATTTTATAAAAACAGAAATTAACCCAAAATTAATGCAAGAACTTGGAGAAAAAAATCCAATGGCTCTTCCAAAAGTAACTAAAATAGTCATTAATTGTGGAGTTGGTGAAGCTATAACTAGTAAAAAAGTAATAGAAAAAGTTGTTGAAGATTTAGGTTTAATTTCTGGTCAAAAACCAGTAATCACATTAGCTAGAAAATCAGTGTCAGCATTTAAAGTAAGAAAAGGTTTGGCTATTGGTGTTAAAGTTACTTTAAGAGGAGAAAAAATGTATTCATTTTTAGAAAAATTACTTATTATTGTTCTTCCTAGAATCAGAGATTTTAGAGGAATTTCTAATAAAAATTTTGATGGAAGAGGAAATTTAAATTTAGGATTATCAGAACAAATTTTATTTTCAGAAATTGATTACGATAAAATTGATAAAATTAGAGGTTTAGAAATTACAATTGTTACTAACGCAAGAAATAATCAAAAAGCAGAGAAATTATTATCTTTACTTGGGGTACCATTTAGAGATATTAAATAAGCTTAATTAGTGATATAATATATTTTTCAAAAATATGTCAAAAAAATCAGATTTATTAAAATTTCAGAAAAAACAAAAATACACTGTTAGAGATAAAAACAGATGTCCAGTTTGTGGAAGAGCAAGAGGTTATATGAGAAGATTTGGTATGTGTAGAATTTGTTTTAGAGAAAAAGCATTAAAAGGAGAAATTCCTGGAGTTACAAAAATTTCTTGGTAAAAAAATAATATGTCAAGATCAGCAAAAAAAGGACCATATATAGATGAAAAACTTTTATATAAAGTTGAGACTCAAAAAAAGACAAATAATAAAGACGCTATAAAAACATGGGCAAGATCAAGTCAAATTGCTCCAGAATTTGTAGGGCATAAGTTTAGCGTTTACAATGGAAAAAAATTCATTGATGTTTTTGTGGTTGAGTCAATGGTTGGTCACAGACTTGGTGAATTTTCACCAACTAGAACATTTAAAGGTCATGGAAAAATTACAAAGAGAGTATTAGAAAAGACCTAATAATTTAAATATTATGATTAATTTAACAAACGATTTAATAACAAGAATTAAAAATAGCTATCTTTCAAAAAAAGAAGAAGCTTTGGTTGGGCACTCAAAATCAAGTGAAATAATTTTGAATATCTTAAAAGAAAATAAATTTATTAAAGATTATGAATTAATTGAAGATGGAATCAAAAAAAACTTTAAAGTAACTTTACTTTACAGCGGTATTGATCCAGTTTTAGCAGGTGTAAAAATCATGTCAAAACCAGGAAGAAGAATTTATAAAGGGTTTAAAGAATTAAAACCAGTTTTAGGAGGAATGGGAATTTCTATTATTTCTACTCCAAAAGGAATTATGACAGATAAAGTAGCTATTTCTCAAAAGTTAGGTGGAGAAGTTTTATTTCAAGTTTGGTAATTTAAAAAAACATGTCAAAAATCGGAAAAAGTCCAATCACAATTTTAGATAACACAGAAGTTCAAATTAATGGACAAGAGATTACTATAAAAGGTAAAGAAGGTTCTCTTACTATTACCTTATCTAAAGAATTGTCAGTAAAAAAAGATAACAATTTGCTTATTGTTGAAACTTTAGGTACAAGTAAAGAAGTAAAATCTCTTCATGGTTTGTATCGTGCTGTTTTAAATAACGCAATGCAAGGTGTTAATAAATTGTGGGAAAAAAGACTTGAGCTTGTTGGTACTGGATATAGAGTAAAAACTCAAGGAGAAAATTTATTTATTGAAGTTGGATTCTCACATCCAGTTATTTTTGAAAAAGTTAATGGTGTTAGTTTTGTAGTTGAAGGAAATAATAAGATTTTTATTAGAGGTGTTGATAAAGAGCTTGTTGGACAAATCGCACATAAAATTAAAATCATTAAGAAACCAGATCCATACAAAGGAAAAGGAATTAGATATGAAGGCGAATTTATTAAGTTAAAACCAGGTAAAAAAGCAAAAACAGCTGGTGCATAAAGATTATGAGAAATATTAATACTAATAAAATTTTAAGAAAAAAAAGAAAAGTAAGATCTAGAATTATTGGAAAAACAGATTTACCAAGAGTATCAATTTATAGATCAAGTAAACATATCTATGCTCAAGTAATTGATGATAGTAAAAAAGCAACCATCATGTCAGAGACAGATTTAAAAGTAACTGAAAAAAACACTAAAAGACAAAAAGCAAGAAATTTAGGAATTGCACTTGCAAAAAAAATGCTTGATAAAAAAATAACTAGTGCAGTTTTTGATAGAGGACAATATAGATATTTAGGAAGAGTTAAAGAAGTTGCTGAAGGTTTACGAGAAGGTGGAGTAAAAATATAAAAATTTAATTATTAAAATAAATTATGGCTAATGATTACAAAAAACCAGAAAGAAGAAAAGAATTATTAACAGCTGCAGGTGATAAACTTGAAGAAAAAGTTCTTTTAATAAGAAGAGTTTCTAAAAAAACATCTGGTGGAAATTATGTTTCTTTTTCAGCACTTGTTTGTATTGGAGATAAAAAAGGAAATGTTGGTGTTGGATTAGGAAGAGGTCTAGAGGTTCCTGATGCTATAAAAAAAGCAGTTAATTATGCAAGCAAACATTTAGTATTGGTTCCTATTCATAAATCAACCTTACCTCATGAAGTAAAAATAAAATATAAATCAGCAAAAATCATTCTAAAACCAGCTCCACTTGGAGTAGGTCTTAAAGTCGGATCAGTTGTTAGAAGTATTTTAAATTTAGCAGGTGTTTCAAATGCTTCAGGAAAACTTTTAGGAACAAGAAATCAAATTACAAATGCTTATGCAACAATTATGGCTCTTAGATTATTAAAAGGTAGAGAAAAACAATAATATGAATACATTATCAAAATTACAAAAAATAGTAGCAAAAAAAGCAAAAAGACTCGGAAGAGGATCTGGTAACGGAAAAGGTGATAAATGTGGAAAAGGAACAACAAGACATCAAAAAGCAAGAGAAGATATTAGCTTGTTTTTTGAAGGAGGACAAGGAAGATTAACAAAAAAATTCCCATTACTTAGAGGAAAAGGAAGAAATAAATCAGTTTATCAAAAGCCTGAAATCTTAAAACTTACTGATTTGAAAGATGTAGCCGATAATGCTGAAGTTGATTTAAACTATTTAGTAGATAATAAGTTTGTTTCAAGAATTGCTCTAAAAAATGGAGTAAAAATTGTTGATGGGGGCGAGTTTAAAAAAACACTTATTATAAAATTGCCTATTTCTAAATCAGCAAAAGAAAGGGTCGAAAAAGCTGGCGGTAAAGTCATCTTATGATCTCTCAAATCTTTGATAAAATAAAAAATTTATTTAAAGACCCAATTCTAAAGAAAAAAATCTTATTCACTTTTTTTATATTTTTTATATTTAGAGTTTTTGCTTTTTTACCAGTACCTTCAGTTAATCTTCTTAAACTAAAAATTTTATTTTCACAAAATCAATTTTTATCGCTTCTTGATATATTTTCAGGAGGAACTCTTGCTAATTTTTCTGTAATGGCATTGGGTTTAGGTCCTTATATTAATGCTTCAATTATTATGCAACTTTTAACTTTTGTATTTCCTCAACTCGAAGCTCTTCAAAAAGAAGGAGAGATGGGTAGAGTTAAGATAAATCAATATACTAGATTGTTAACTATTCCAATTGCTTTTTTTCAAGCAATAGGTATGTATTTTTTACTTTATAATCAAAAAATAGTAACAAACCTAAACTTTTTAGAACTTTTTTCTTTTATTATCACAATCACTGCAGGAACATTTATTGTTTTATGGTTTGGAGAACTAATTACAGAAAAGGGAATTGGAAATGGAGTTTCATTGCTTATTTTTGCAGGAATTGTAACGAGAGTGCCTGTTGTTTTTACTCAGGCATTAGTAAATTTAAATCAAGAATTATTTTTTAATTTTTTAATTTTAGTTGTGCTTGGAATATTAACAGTCTATTCTGTTGTTTTTGTAAACGAATCAGTAAAAAAAATCCCAGTTTTTTATTCAAAAAGAATTAAAGGAAATAGAACTTCTGGTGGAGGAACTACTTATTTACCACTAAAATTAAATCAAGCAGGAGTAATTCCAATTATCTTTGCAGTTTCTTTTGTTCTTTTTCCACAGCTCATTGGTAACTTTTTAAGTTATGCTAAAAATCCTATGATAGCAAGTTTTGCAAAAGGATTAATTAGACTTTTTGATTCAGGTGGAGTTGTTTATAATGTTACTTATTTTGCATTGGTTGTTGGATTTACATTTTTTTATACAATGGTAGTATTTAATCCAACAAAAATTTCTGAAGAAATTCAAAAACACGGAGGATTTATTCCAGGGATAAGACCAGGGATTGCAACGAAAGAATATCTAGAAAATGTAGTTTATAAAATTACAGGTTTTGGAGCAGTATTTTTAGGATTAATTGCTATTGCACCATCGCTTGCTTCTAAGGTTACAGGTGTTCCAAGTGTTATTATTGGAGGTACAAGCATTTTAATTGTGGTTTCAGTAATTCTTGAAACATTTAAAAATCTTGAGTCACAAATGGTTGTAAAAAACTACGATAGATTTGTTAAATAAAAGTTATAAATTTTTTTAAAATAAAACTATGGCAAAAAAAGGATCAAGAGTAAAATTTGGTTTGCTTTGTGAGGTTTGTGGTAGTCAGAATTACGTTACAGAAAAAAATAAAATTAACACCACAGATTCCTTAAAATTTGAGAAATTTTGTTCAAAGTGTGGTAAAAAAACTACTCATAAAGAAAAGAAAAAATTGCATTAATTTTATAAATTGTATTTGTTTAAATAAATAACACAATATGAAATTAGTTTTAATTGGTATTCCTGGTGCTGGTAAATCAACACAAGGAAATTTACTTTCAAAACAGTTAAAGATTCCTTATTTATCAACTGGGCATATTTTTAGAGAAATTGCTAAAGAAAAAACAAAGCTTGGACGATATGTTAAAGAAACAATTAATGCAGGTTTTTTGATTCCTGATGAAAAAGTTATTCCAATTGTAAATAGTTATTTAGGAAGAAAAGAATATGATAGGGGTTATATTTTAGATGGATTCCCAAGAACAGTTGCTCAAGCTAAAAAATTTAAAAATCATGTTGATAAGGTTATTTATTTAAAAATTCCTGATAAAGAAGCTTTGTGGAGACTTGCATACAGAACTGAAGAAAGAAATGATAATACAGTTGCTGCAATAACAAAAAGAATTGAAATCTTTCATGGAGTAACAAGATCGGTAATTGATTTTTATAAAAAAGATGGAAGATTAGCTGTTATTGATGGTACAAAAACTATTGAAGAAATTAATAGTGAAATTCTTGCTGTTTTAGGAAAAAAAATTATTGAAAATAAAGTTGAAGAATGGAAAAGAAAACAAAAAGTAATTTTAGCATTTGCAGGTTTGCCTGGAGCTGGAAAAAGTGAAGCTTCTGCATATTTCCTTGAAAAAAAACTACCAGTTATTTCTTTTGGAAAAGTTGTTAATGATTATATAGATAAACATAAATTAGAACATAATGAATTAAATCATAAAAAAATAAGAGAAGATTTAAGAATTAAATATGGTAAAGAAGCCTTTGCAATTTTAAATGAAGAAAAAATAAAAAAAGCATTAGATAAAAATTTAATTGTTATCGTTGAAGGGATGAGATCTTGGGAAGAATATACTTATTTAAAAAATAAATTTAAAAATACAAAATTAGTTATATTGACAATTTATGCTGATAAAGATATGCGATATAAAAGATTGTCCGAAAGAAAATATCGTAAAAATTTAGGCGGAGAAGAAAGAGATATAAACGAGCTTATTGGAACAAATATGGGAGCAACCATTGCTTTTTGTGATTATTTAATTGATAACAACGGTACGATTGAAGACTTAAGAGATAAACTTGAAGGAGTTTATCGAGAAATTTATTTTAGCTAACAAAAATGATAAAACTAAAAACCAATGAAGAAATTGAAGTCATGAAAGAGGGCGGAAATATCTTAAAAAATGTGGTAAAATCATTACTACCCTTTGTAAAACCTGGAAGAACAACTCTAGAGATAGACAAAGAAGCAGAAAGACTAATTTTAGAGAATGGAGCATATCCTTCTTTCAAAAAAGTTCCTAAATATCACTGGACAACTTGTTTGCCAGTAAACGAAGAAATCGTACATGCGATTCCTGGAAAAAGAGTTTTAAAAAATGGTGATGTTTTGACTATTGATATAGGGGTTTTTTATAAGGGATTTCATACAGATTATGCTACTACTTTTATAGTAGGAGATAAGAAAGATAAAAAAATCGAGCACTTTTTACAGGTAGGTAAAGAAAGTCTAGATAAAGCAATTAAACAAGTTAAGACTGGAAATAGAATTGGTCATATTTCAAAAACAATATTTGACCAAGTAACTAAGAATGGATATTTTACAATTGAGGAATTAACTGGTCATGGAATAGGTAAAAACCTTCATGAAGATCCATTTATTTTTGGTTTTTTAAAAAAACCAATTGAAAAAACTGAAAAAATAGTAAATGGAACAGTTATAGCAATTGAAGTGATTTATTCATTTTCATCAAAACATATAAGCTATATTGATGAGAATGATTGGACTTTGGTAACAGAAGATGGTAGTATATCAGCTTGTTTTGAGCACACAGTTGCTTTTTATAAAAATAGGGCTTTTATTTTGACATAACTTTGTGGTAAAATATAACTTTTATGAATAGTGGTATTTTTGTGGTTGAAGGAATAGTCCTTGAAAACCTACCAAATACTCTTTTTAGAGTAAAGCTTGGAAGGGATTATAATGAGAAAGTAATCTTATGTTACCTTTCAGGTAAAATGAGAAAAAATTATATTAAAATTTTACCAGGTGATAGGGTCAGACTTGAGATGACACCTTATGACTTGGATAAAGGAAGAATTACATTTAGAATATGAAAATTAGATCAACAATTTCAAAAATTTGCGCAAAATGCAAAGTAGTTAAAAGAAGTGGAAAATTATACGTTACTTGTACTAATAAAAAACATAAACAAAGACAAGGTTAATTAAAATTATATGGCAAGATTAATAGGAGTAAATTTACCAGATGACAAAAGAATTGAATATGCACTTACTTTAATTTATGGAATTGGTTGGAGTAATGTAACTGATATTTTAGAAAAATCAGGAGTTAGTAAAGATAAAAGAGTAAAAGATTTATCAGAAGATGAGTTAAAAAAATTACAAACAGTAATTGAAAAAAGTGGAAAAGTTGAAGGAGATTTGAGAGAAGAAATAATGAATAGCTTTAAAAGACTTAGAGAAATTGGATCATTTAGAGGTCTTAGACATTTAAGAAATTTACCAGTTCGCGGTCAAAGAACCAAATCAAATGCCAGAACAAAAAGAGGCAAGAGAAAGACAGTTGGAGCTTTGAAAAAAGAAGATGCAGCTAAATTACAAACTGCCGCAGTTGCAAAAAAATAATAATTTATGGCACCTAAAAAAAAGAACGCAAAAAATATCGCAAAAGGAAGAGTATATATTCACTCAACTTTTAATAATACATTAATCACTGTATGTGATGAGACTGGAACTCCATTTTTATTTGGAGGATGTGGAATGTATGGTTTTTCAGGAGCAAGAAAATCAACTCCATACGCAGCAACAGTAACAGTTGAAAATACATTGAAAAAAGCAATTGAACAAAATGGACTTCAAGAGGTCAATCTTTTTATTAAAGGTATTGGTCCAGGAAGAGAAGCTTCTCTTAGGGCTATAAAAGGACTTGGAATAGAAGTATTAAAAATTATTGATATTACTCCAGTTCCACACAATGGAGTAAGACCACCAAAAATTAGAAGAGGATAATCATATGAGATATACAGGACCAAAAAATAAAATCGCAAGACGTGAAGCATTTGATTTAGGATTTAAAACGCTAGGATCTAAATCCCATGCATCACTTCTTAAAAAATTAAATATCACACCTGGTCAACATGGTGCATCAAGAAAAGGAAAACCAACTGATTATTCAATTCAACTTAGAGAAAAACAAAAAATTAAAAGAATGTATGGAGTAAATGAAAGACAAATGAAAAATAATTTTGAAAAAGCATCTAAAGCAACTGGTAATACAGCATCAAATTTAATTTCTTTTTTAGAAAGAAGACTTGATAATGTTGTTTATAGACTTGGTTTTGCACCAACAAGATTTTCTGCAAGACAATTAGTTGGTCATGGACACATGAGTGTTAACGGGAAAAAAGTAACAATCCCATCTTATTTATTGGGAGTAAATGATGTCGTTACTTTTCATAAAGAAACATCTACTAAGATTCCATATATTGCGGAAATGTTAGCTAAAAAAGATGTAATTATTCCAAATTGGGTTGAAAAAAAAGCCACTATTGGAAAAGTTATATCAAATCCTCAAGTCGAGGATATTTCGCTTGAAGTCAATTTACAATTAGTAGTTGAATTTTATTCACGTTAATAATTAATTTTTTAAAAAAATATTATGAATATACAGCACTTTGTTACAGATAAAGTTGAAGAAACTAAATCATACGGAAAATTTATAATTTCTCCAATTGTTGAAGGATTTGGTCATACACTTGGAAATAGCTTAAGAAGAACTCTTCTTTCATCTATTGAAGGTGCAGCTGTTTCATATGTAAAAATTAACGATGAAGTACATCCATTTACAACTATTAAAGGAGTAAAAGAAACAGTTTTAGATATTATTTTAAACTTAAAACTTTTAAGATTCAAAACTGCTGGAGAAGGTCCATTTGAAATGGAACTTTCTGTTAAAGGAAAGCAAAAAGTAACAGGAAAAGATTTTGAAGGTGGAGATGTTGAAGTTGTAAATAAAGACTTACAAATCGCAGAAATCACAGATGATAAAGCAAAACTTGATATTAAAATCATTGTCGAAAAAGGATATGGATATATGCCTTCAGAAGATAAAGAAAAAAAAGAATTTGGAATGATTGCTGTTGATAGTGTTTTTTCACCAGTCGTAAGAGTTAATTATTTAGTTGAAGGAGCAAGAGTTGGTAGAAAATCAAACTACGATAAATTAATTTTAGAAATTTGGACTGACAGCACAGTTTCACCAACTGAAGTTTTAAGAAATAGTTCAATTTTATTATCTGAGTATTTTGGACTTATTTTATCTGGAAAAGATATTAAAGAAGAAACAGATGAACAAAAAGAAGAACTTAATGAACTTGGAAAAGTTGTTGATAAAAAAGTTTACCAAACAATTATTGACGAGTTAGATCTTCCAACAAGAGTTATTAATGCACTTTTAAGAGAAAAAATTGAAACTATTGAAGAGTTATTAAAAAAGGATAAAGAAACTTTAATAAATTTAAAAGGTGTTGGTAGAAAATCATTAGAACTTGTTAAAAAAGAACTTGAAAAATTAGGAGTTCCATTTGAGCTTTAATAATAATGAAACATCACGTAAAAAAAATAAAAATTAGGAATGGTCAAGACGCTAATCAATCCATGCTAAAAAAAATGGCATATGGATTAGTTAAACACGGTAAAATTGAAACTACAGTAAAAAGAGCAAAAATATTACAAGGATATATGGATAGATTGATTGTTAAGGCAAAAAAAGATGGTAAGTTATCACTTAGCCATATTTTAACAAAAGTCATTAACAAAGAATCAGCAGATAAAATCATTAATGTTATTGCACCTGTTTTTACTGATAGAAATTCAGGATTTTTAAAATCAAAAAAACTTGGAAGAAGACTTTCTGATGGTGCAGAAATGGCTAAACTAGAATGGGTAAAGCCAATTGTAGAAGAAAAGAAATTAGAAGTTAAGACTGATAAAAAAGAGATTAAAAAATGAAAAAACTAACAATCACTACTAAACCACAAAGTGAAAATGATATAAAAAGAGGATGGGTTTTATTTGATGCCAAAGGAAAAATTTTAGGTAGACTTGCTACAGAAATTGCAAAAGTTTTAATGGGTAAAGATAAAGTAACTTATGTTCCATATTTAGACATGGGAGATAATGTTGTAGTTATAAATTCTAAAGAAATTGAAGTAACCGGAAATAAAGAAGATGATAAGATCTATACTAAATATTCAGGTTACCCAGGTGGACTTAAAAAAACTTCTTTTTTTGATATGAAAACTAATAATCCAAATGAGATTATTAAAAGAGCAGTTTCAGGAATGCTTCCAAAAAACAAACTTAGAAAAAGAAGACTTTCACGACTTTTTATTTCTGAAAATGATAAGCATTCTTTTTCAGACAAATTTAATAAATAATAAATATGGTAAAAAAAACATCAAATCTTAAATACTATGAAGCCGTTGGTAGAAGAAAATCTGCAGTTGCCAGAATAAGATTATATTTATTAGTAAAAGAAAAAGAAGTTGATGTTAAAGGTTTAAAAATCAAAAAAGGTGAATTTTTTGTAAACGGAAAAATGATTAATCAATATTTTAAAGGTGAACCTTTAAAAATGGTTTATGAAAGACCACTTGTTATAACAGATAATAAAGATAGATTTGCAATTTCAGCAAAAATTGTTGGAGGTGGATTATCTGGACAAATTGATGCTTTAGTTTTAGCACTTTCAAGAGCTTTAGATAAAAGCGATAAAGAATATAAGAAATTATTAAAATCAGAAAAACTTCTTTCAGTCGATTCAAGAATTAGAGAAAAGAGAAAAGTTGGAACTGGTGGAAAAGCAAGAAGAAAGAAACAAAGTCCAAAAAGATAAGAGCTTGTTCTCAGTTC
>CAZWRH010000005.1:17955-26242 GCA_964636045.1 uncultured Gammaproteobacteria bacterium
GCTGCCCAATCAACTTGTTTTATTATGCCTTTTTTTAAAGTTGGATCATCTTGATATTGATTAGGTGGTGCTGGGAAAATATCCCATAAAGTTGCATCAGAAATTTCTGCTTTTCTCCCATCGCGTTTGCCATAAAAATATATATAAACTAAATTTTTTTCTTTGTTAATTTCTGTTTGAATTAAAAGTGAACTTGGTAAATCATTTTTAAACTTTAAATCGTTTGATGGATCAAAAACAGTAGAATCAAATCCTGGTTTCATATCATTTTCATAATAATGAACCCGATAGGCATGTGCCCATCTTTCTGTAATTGGCAATCCTGTATTTAGAGCTGCTCTAAATACAGTTGTAGAAATTTGACATACTCCACCGCCATCTCCAAGAACTGTTTTGCCATTTTTTATAATGTAAGCTTTTTTATATCCAGTTGCTCCAGATATGTCTCCAATATATTTATTAAAAGAAAATATTTCGTTTTTTGGAATTAATACTCCGTTAAATTTTGATGCAGCCAAAATTACATTATGAATTCTTTCAGGAATAGATCCTGAATAATCAGATTTTCCTTCTCCAACTTTTTCAACTATTCCAAAAGAATTACTTTTTTCAAGTGTTATTTCTGGGGCTATTATTTTATCAACTATTGTAATGTTTATTTTTTCTTTGAAATTATTTTTTAAATTAAAAATTTCTTTTTCCATTAAAAATTTTGTGTCATCAATTTTTATTTCTAAACCATTTTTCTCTTGTTTAAATGCAGTAACTTTTCCTTTTTCAAATTTAAATAATGCATCTTCGGCAGGGACAGAATATTTATCATCGATGTTTTCTAAATATTCAGATATTGGCTTTTCTTCATAGGTAATCGTTGATGGAAAATAAAATTTACCAATATTTAAAAAAGATTTAATTTTTTGATAAATTGCTGTAAAAAAAGAAGTTGATCTTCCTATAGAAAATGCATGATTTGAAAGTAATTTTTCGTCATATTTAATATTTAAAATAGTACCTGAAAAAGTTGCAGTTTCATTTTTGTAGTTTAAATAAAGATTGGTTTTTTTAAAAAGAGAATTTTTATTCTGATAATATTTTTCAACGTCTTCTTTTTTTGATCCACCAAAATTTATATTATCAACAT
Source organism: uncultured Gammaproteobacteria bacterium (assembly GCA_964636045.1). Classification (GTDB taxonomy): domain Bacteria; phylum Patescibacteriota; class Microgenomatia; order UBA1406; family HO2-37-13b; genus CAZWRH01. Next base: position 19,097 of record CAZWRH010000005.1, read on the forward strand.
AAACATTTGGAAGTATTTTATTCTTATAAAGATTATCAAAATAACATATGTATAAAGTAAAAAAAATAAGAAAAATAAAAATAAACCCTATTGTATATATAAAAGAATAGGAGATAACTTTTACGGTTTTTTTTATACGTTTCATTTGTGTTATCATATTATAATATGGATAGCAATCAGTTAGATGACAAAAAAAAATCAGTTATTTTTGAGACTGTTACAGTTGATGATGATGCGAAAAAAAATCTTGAACCACAAGAGATAAAAGATGAAATGCCAGAGATTGAGCAAACTCCTGATAATATTAACATTGATCCTGTAATAAACATTAGTGGTGGTTCTTCTATTCCAAAAGATCAAAAACAAAAAACTAATTTTTTTGGAGACATACCAATAAATAAACAATATTTCATAATTGGCGCAGCGGTTATAGTTTCAGCAATTATTTTTTTATTTTTTGTAAATTTTTTAACAAGCATTACAACTCAAAAAAAAGATACAGTTTTAACTTATTGGGGCTTATGGGAAGATAAACAAGTTATTGACCCATTAATTGCTGATTATCAGCGAAAAAATCCAAATATTAAAATTAATTATATGAAAATGGATCCAAAAGATTACCGAGAAAAATTAATTCAAAGATCACGTGATGGTCAAGGTCCAGACATTTTTCGTTTTCATAATACCTGGTTACCGCAAATTAAGGAGATAACTTCTTATATTCCAAAAAACGTTATGACAACAAATGAATTTGAAAGCACTTTTTATCCTGTTTGTAAAGAAGATCTTAAAATTGGAGATTATATTTATGGCATACCACTTGAAATCGATGGTTTAGTCTTAATTTATAATGATGATTTATTTAAAAAAGCCGGTATTACAACACCTCCAAGAACATGGCAAGATGTTTCTGATTATGCAATTAGACTTTCTGCAAAAGGACCTGATGGTAAGTTAATTACAGCCGGAATTGCTCTTGGTTTAACATCAAACGTTGAGCATTATTCTGATATATTTGGATGGATGCTTTTAGAGAATGGGTTAGATCTTAAAAAAATGAATTCAGAACTTGGCGCAGATACTTTAGAAAGTTTTGTTTTTTTTAGAGGAGATGATAAAGATAGTCAAAATAAAATGTGGGATGAATATATGCCAAATTCAATAGTTGCTTTTGTTGAGGAAAAAGTGGCCATGATTATTGCTCCATCCTGGCAAATAATAAATATTAAAGAAAGTAATTCAAATTTGAAACTTAAAACTGCGACTTTGCCTGTTAATCCAGGAGGGATAAAAGTTGCTCTTGCAAATTATTGGGTTGAGGGAGTATCAAAGTTTAGTAAAAATCAGCTTGAAGCCTGGAAATTTTTAAAGTTTTTATCAGAAAAAGAAAATATGACAAAACTCTATAGTGAACAGTCAAAAGTAAAATTGTTTGGAGAGCCTTATTCTAGAGTTGATTTGGCGTCAACATTAATTCAAGATCCATACGTAGGAGCAGTTATTGAGCAGGCACAGAATTTAAAAAGTCTTCCAGTTGTTTGGAGAACGTATGATAATGGCTTAAATGATGAAATCATAAAGTATATTGAAGATGCAATTAATGCAAGAATAAATGCCACAACACCGCAAGAGGCATTAAAAAAAGCTCAAGAAGGAATATCTCAAGTTTATAAAAAATATGGAGTTAACTAGTGACTAGCGACTAGTGATTAGTGGTTGGTTCATTGTACTAATCGCTAACCACCAATCACTAATCACTTATTAACGATTCATTTTTAGTTATAATAAAAATATGTTTAGTTTTTTTAAAAAAAATAATAATTTACCAGAAAAAGAATATTATTTTGGCTTAATTTTAAAAGAAAATGATGGCGTAGGAATGATTTTAGAGATTGATAAACTATCTAAAAAAGTATCAGTCTTTGATTTAAAAAAATTCACTTTTTCAAATCATTGGGAAGCAATTGTTGAGGATGTTGATGGTGTTATTTCTGAGCTTGAAGAAGCTAATAAGATAAAAACTACAAATGCAATTTTTTTTGTTTACTCTCATTTTCTTGAAAAAGGCATAACAAAAGTTAAAAAGCAATATTTAGACAAAATTAAAAAAATTTGTAAGGAATTAGCACTTAAACCACTTGGATTTATTCCATTTCACGAATCTGTTATTTCTTATTTAAAGAAAAAAGAACAAACTGCCTTAACTGGAATTTTAATTGAACTTGATAGTAATAATTTAACTTTATATGTGTTAAAAGGTGGAGATGTTTTTTATGAAGAAAAAATAGATTCTTCAACTGATTTTATTTTAGACTTAGAAAATATTTTTGCTAAAATATCCGGAAATTTAGTACTACCTTCAAGAATCATAATTTACGATTCGGATAAAATAGAAAAAGAATCAACAAGAATTATTACACACAATTGGGATTCAAAATTATTTATTCAAATTCCAAGAGTTGAAATTATTAATGAAGAAAAATTAAAACAATCAGTTATTGATAGTTTTACTGATCAATTATTTTATGAAGAAAAAAATATAAACCAAGAAGAAGTCTTAGATGATCAAACAGGGTTTTTGATTGAGGAAGATATTAGTGAAGATGAACAATTAAACCCAAAAGATTTCCTAAAAAAAACAGAAGATTCTTATGAGGTTAAAGAAGAAAAACAAGAAATGTCTTATAAAGAAACACTAAGCACAAAAGAAGTAGATATTAAAAACAAAAATTTCTTTTTATTTTTTAAACCATTTTTTTCAAAAATAAATAACGCAACTTATTTTTTAAAAAACTTTACTTTTTCAAATACTAAAAATACTTATATTATAGGTGCTCTTGGATTGTTTTTTTTAATTGTAATTATTTCTTTTGGATTTTTTTATTTTTTTTATAAAGCTGATATAACAGTATATTTAGATAGTCAAAAAATTCAAAAAGAAATTGATCTGTCAAAAGAAATTCAATTTTTAGTAAAAGAAGATGAAGTTGATAAAACAGAAACACTTACGACAACTGGAAAAAAAACCATTGGAGAGAAAGCAAAAGGAGATGCAACAGTATATAGCTATTTTTCTGGAGAAAAAACTTTAAAAAAAGGTACTATCGTAACTACAGAATCCGGAATTAAATTTGTTTTAAACGACGACGTGAAGACTGCTTCTGCATCTGAGTCATTAGGTCAAAAACAAGCAGGTAAACAAAAAACTACATTAGTAGCTTACGACATTGGTCCTGCAGCAAACATTGATAAAAATGTAAAAATGAAGGTAGAAGATTATTCAACTGATGATATTTATGTTGTGTCAGATTCTATTTTCACAGGTGGTGTAAAAAAAGATATTCAAGTTGTCTCAGTAAACGACATTGCTAAATTACGAACAATAGTTTTAGATAATGTAAAAAGTAAATCTGGGCCATTGGCTTCAATTGATCAAAAAAATGAAAAGATCATTGATAATTTAACAAAAACAGAAATATCATCTGAAAAATTTTCAAAAGAAGCTGGAGAAGAGGCAACTAGCGTTATAATAACAGCAAAAGTTAAAAAAACATTTTATACAGTATCAAATTCTCAAATTAAAGATATTATAAAAAATAGCATTTCTTCAGAGATTTTATCAGGATATGAAGTTTTACCAGCTAATATTGCTTTTGATATTAGTAAAGCTGAGTATGATAAAAAAGGAAATCTAACTTTTATCATTACTAGTAGTTCAAAATCGACATATATTGTAGATAAGCAAAAAATAATTGCTGACGCAAAAGGAAAAGATATAACAGAGTTTGAAAAATTAATTAAAGATAAATATAAGGCAAAAAATCTTAATATAAATAGTATTTCTCCAACCCTTATTTTTAGAGACAAACTTCCTTTTTTTGAAAAAAATATTACTTTACGAGTTGAGTCTTACTAAGCAAATGGCTCTTTATTCATATAAAAAGAAAAGGGTTAGACCCCACAAAAAAATAATAAATTATTTTTCATATTTATTAATGGTTGTTGGATCATTATTTTTATTTTGGTCATTTTATCCAATAATTTCATTTGAAATTTATTCAAGATTTTTTATTCAAAATAAAGTTTTTTCTCCAATTCCAAGATCTAATATTGTTTCGTCACTAGAACAGGCAAATTCAATAATGGGGGCTTATACAAATTTTTCAACAAATTTATCTGATTTTACTAAGGTAGGTATTTGGTTTCCATCTCGTCCACAAGAAAAAAAAGGGGATTTAAAAATAAAAGAGTATTTTTTGTCTATTCCAAGACTTAACATTAAAGATGCACGTGTTGTTCCAGGAGGGGAAGATTTAAATAATTACTTAGTGCATTATTCTCCTGTTACTTTTCCTGGTGAATATGGAAATATTAGTGTTTTTGGTCATTCGACATTGCCTCAAATGTATAACGTTAAGGATTATAAAACTATTTTTACATATTTACCCTCAATGGAAAAAGGAGATAAAATTTTTGTAAAAGTAAATGATATTACTTATGAATATGAAGTTTATGATAAATTTGTTGTTAATCCAGATCAAGTATCAGTTCTTGATCAAAAATATGATAATGCTTATTTAACGTTAATTACTTGTGTTCCGCCGGGTACTTACTGGAAACGATTAGTTCTTCGTGCTAAGTTGATTAAATTATAATTGCTTAATTTTTCTTTCTCAGAATAATATTTTTTTTAGTTACAATAAAAAGATGAGGAAGTTATTTTATTGGTTAAGAAATATAATTCACTTTTCAATAAAATCTATTCCTTTTATTAAGGAGAATTTTAGAAAAAGACCAATATTATTTTTTGGAATACTATTTTTACTTATTGGTTTGCCAATATTTTATTTAACAACTATTTTTAATAAACCACTTGAAGCGGCTTGGTTTGACGATGCATTCTCAAATAGAAAAAAAATAACTATAACTAATAATAGTTCTTCACAAAATAATGTTTATATATCGATAACAGTTGATACATCGGACACAACTAAATTTCAATCTGATTGTGGAGATATTAGATTTACAAAATATAGTGGGACACTTCTTCCATATTATGTTGTATCTGGATGCTCTACTGCATCAACGATTTTACATATTAAGTTCGATACTTTATTGCCTGGAAATCAGACAATACTTTTCTATTATGGAAATCCAACTATTAGAAATGGTTTTTCATTAACAGATTTTCCAGTGCAAGCAAGCAATTACTCAGTTGGTTCTTTAGGGAGTGAAGAAAAAGCAATAGGGCCAATTGGTTACTGGAGGTTTGATGAAGGTGTAGGAACGAACGCTTATGATTCAAGTGGAAATAGATATAATGGTACTTTTTTAAGTAGTCCAATTTGGAAAAGCGAAAGCGAATGTATTACTGGAAGATGTTTGTCTTTTGATAATGTTGATGATGGCGTGAGTATTGCTAATAAAAATTTCGCAGGACTAACTGATTATACGATGTCTGCTTGGATTAATATAAAAGGAAATCATAAAAACTACACTGGAACAATTATGTCTTCAGGTAACTGGAACACTTCTCAGTGGGTTTTTGGAATAAACCAAGCTAATACAGCAATAGATCTATATAGTAGAGGGTCAAAAGCTTACGCATTTCAAAGAAATACTTGGACTCATGTTGCGGTTGTTAAAAATGGCAGTACTTATACTTTTTATGTAAATGGAAATAACATTGGATCAAATTCTGGGTCAAGTTCTGCTTTAGCAAGTGATGCAACAAATACTACTATTGGACGTGAAACTTATGCTGGAGGGTATTTTGCTTTTAATGGTTTAATTGATGAGCCAAAAATTTATGCTTATCCAAGAACAGCAGCCCAAATAAAAGGTGAATATACTCTTGGAACTTCAAGAATGAGCGGTGATAAAGAAGTTTCTGCTGCTTTTGGATCTTCAGGCCAAACCAATATATCAAATAGTCTTTCTGGTTATTGGAAAATGGACGAATTAACAGCTGGTGTTGGCGTGACTTCTTTTGATTCTTCAGGTAATAATTATCATGGAGTTGGAGCAGGTGCAACAGGAACATCGGTAGTTGCTGGAAAATTTGGAAATGGAAAAAGATTTAATGCAGGAACTGATGCATTAACGTTAAATTCAACAATTACTCTTGGAAACGGAAATTGGACAGTTTCGTCATGGATTAAGACTGCTGCAAATGGAACTATTTTATCCAATAACAGTGGTGGACCAGTTTCAAATGATTTAAAAATAGAAACAGGAAAAATTGCTTATGCAAACTATATTTCAAGCTGGAACAACCATTATGGGACAAGTACTGTAACTGATGGAAATTGGCATTTATTAACTTGGGTAAATAAAAGTAATCAAACAATGGATATGTATGTTGATGGAAAGCTCGAAAGTGGAAATTTTGTTTCAACAACAAATAACGGAGGACCTGTAAATTCAATTGGTAAAAATTGGTCAGCATCTTTTAATGGAACAATTGATGAAGTTAGGTATTACACTCGAGCACTTTCGCCAAAAGAAGTTTCTGATTTGTATAATTTTGCACCAGGACCAGTTGCTTATTATTCTTTTGATGAAGGAATTGGTGCAACTGTATATGATAAATCAGGAAATAGCAATAACGGTTCTTGGAATGGAACATTGGGAAATCAGTGGGTAAATGGAAAATACGGGAAAGCAGGAAGCTTTAATGGGTCAGACAACTATGTTTTACTTCCTCATTTAAACCTAGATTATTCATTTACTAATTGTGCATGGGTAAAAACTAATGATCAAAATGATAATCCAATTATTGGTAACTGGCAAGATGGTGGAACAGGAGATAGCTGGTTACTTTTAGCAAATTGGAGTGGTGGAAATAAAATTGATTGGTTTGTCAGAAACCCAACAAATTCTGGAGGAGTAAATATTACTGAAAATAATCCAAATTTAAGAAATAATTGGAATTATATTTGTGGTGTCTTTAATAATGGACAATCTTTTATTTATAGAAATGGAAATTTGGTATCAAGCAATCTAAGTGTTGGTTTTTTAAGTGTTTATCAAAATGCTTTAAATTTATGGGTTGGACGATATTCTTCAAACTATTTTAATGGCTTGATTGATGAAGTAAAAATATACAATTATTCACGTACTCAAAAACAAATTATTGAAGATATG
>CAZWRH010000005.1:26252-36168 GCA_964636045.1 uncultured Gammaproteobacteria bacterium
TCCAGTAGGAAGTCAATTAGCTTGGTGGAGCTTGGATGAAGGTTATGGCTCTGTAGTTAACGATACAAATCAAAATAGACTAAATGGATCCTTTGGTACTTCAACCGCTGCGCCAACATGGAATAATAATGGTAAATTTGGAAAAGCATTAAGCTTTGATGGAGGAGATTATGTATCTTTTGTTGGTTCAAATCTTGATAATATAGGAGCTACTGGTGATTTTTCAATTACATTTTGGAATTATCAAAATTCCTTTTCTGGAGTTGAGGTTGGTGTTGGACAAGGATATGCAGGTGCACCAGGTGGACATACATATGGAAGATGGCAAGTTGGAACAAATGGATCTAAAGGTTGGATTAGTTTATATGGAGGAGCTTCAAGCCCAACGTACAAACAAATTACTGGAACAATAGATTTACCGATTAATACTTGGAATCAAATAACTGCAATTTTTTCTAGAACAGAAGGAAAGATTAAATTATATATTAATGGCAAGTATGATTCTCAATTGACATGGGATGGATATATCGAAAGTGTTTATGCAAATAGATTTGCTTTTGGATATAACAGTGGAAACAATTCACAATATATGTCAGGACTTATTGATGAAGTTAAGGTTTATAGTTCTGCTTTAACAGATGGTGAGATAAAAGTTGATTATAATCAAAATCAAACAATGCAATTTGGTACTTTATCTTCAGGAGTTGGAAACACAGCTTCTTCAAATGCAGCATCGCAGGAGTATTGTGTTCCAGGAGATACTACAACTTGTGATTCACCAATTGCAGAATGGAGTTTTAATGAAGGTATTGGCGGAACTTCTTTTGATAGAAGTGGAAATGGAAATAATGCAATTTTTTACAATACTCCAACTTGGACAACTGGTAAAATAGGAAACGCAATTCAGTTAAACGGTTCGAATCAAAGAGCAACGGGTGGCACTAGTATTTCACCTACAAACATTACTTTTGAATCTTGGATATACAGAACATCATCAGCTGTTAATCAAGGAATAATTCGTAAGCAAAGCGCATACGCAGTAACACTATATAATAATACGATTAATGTGGCTCCAGGAAATAATTGGTCTTTTTACGACACGACACAAACGATTCCATTAAATACATGGGTTCATCTATCTTGGACATACGATGGTTCAAATATGATTCTATATAAAGACGGAATGAGAGTTTGGTCAGTTGGGTTAGTAGGAAGTTTTCCATCAAATGCAAATAATACTTGGATCGGATATGATGAAAATAATTGGTGGTGGGGTGGTAAATTAGATCAAATTAGAATTTTTAATTATGCCCGTACTCCAGCCCAAATTGCTTGGGATTATAATCGAGGTGCGCCAGTTGCTAGTTATGATTTTGATGAATGTCAGGGAACTGTGATTCATGATTTATCAAACAACAGACTTGATGGAACTTTAATTGTAGGAGCTGGAGGTACTCAAGCAACAGCAGGTACTTGTTCAACTACAGGAACTGCATGGGGAAATGGATCAGCTGGTAAATATAATTCCAGTTTAAATTTTGATGGAACTGATGATTATATTTCAGTTGGAACTCCTCCAGCGCTGTCGTTTATTAGTTCAAGACCAAATGTTACATTTTCAGCCTGGATAAATTTAAAATCTATAAATATTCATGATGGAATTATTTCTAATAGTGTTGATGGAGGAGGTACAGGACAAAGGTTTACTTTAACGGAATATACTGGGAATAAATTAAGACTTGTTTTAGGAAATAATTCAGCGTACTCAAATTACTGGACAGCTGACAATTCTATTACAATTGGAAAGTGGATCCATGTTGTAATAACAATAAATTCAAACAATGAACTTAAATTTTATATAGATGGAGTTTTAAATAATGGTGTTCAAACATTGACTAATGACATTGGCACATCAACTGCAAATTGGATTATTGGTGCTGCATACAATAATCCAGGCTATTCAATTGATGGTCAAATTGATGATGTAAAGTTTTTTAATTATGCCTTAACTGTAGAGCAAGTCAAAACTTTATTTAATAATGGAGCCATAAATTTTGGTCCCGCAACTGGCTCTCCTTAAGCTGAATTTTGTTTGAAATATCCTATAGGAAATGATATAATTCGAAAACTTAACAAAATGGTAAAAAATCGATTTTTTAGCCTTGTAGACAGTATTTTAAACTTTTTTTATAAGATAATTTATTATTTTATAATTTTTAATATTTCTATTGGTGATTTTATTCGTAAATTAATTACTTCTATTTTTAAAATTCTTGCAAATATTTTTTATTATTTTTTTGTTTATATTGGTCTGTTTTTTTCAAAAATAACTATTTTTATTACAAAAATATTTAAAAAGATATTTAAAAGCATAATTTTTTCTATTAAATTTGTTTTAAAAATTCCTAAAAATATTTTTACAAAAACAATTAAATTTTTTAAAAATATTAAATTTAGTATTCCAAAATTTTCTTTACCAAAAAATATTTTTGAGAAAAAAAATATAAAAAAAGAAAAACTACTTCAAAAAAAAGTATTTATAAAATCTAAATTTAATTTTGAAAAATTAGAATATTTCTTTTTAGGGATATTTTTTACAATTATTTTTGTAGTTATATATCAAGGATATCAATTTGCAATTTCTCTTCCAAATCCAAAATTAATTGGTTCAATTAATTATCCAGTATCTAGTCAAATTTTTGATAGAAAAGGAAAGTTACTTTATGAAATTTATAGAGATCAAAATAGAACCCCAGTAAAACTTGATGATTTGCCAATTTTTATTAGACAGGCAACTATTGCAATTGAAGATAAAAGTTTTTATTCACACAATGGAATTTCAGTAACAGACGGAATTTTGCGCGCAATAAAAGAAATGGTTTTAACAGGCAGGCTTCAGGGTGGATCAACAATTACACAACAACTTGTAAAATCTGCTCTTCTAACACCAGAAAGAACTTTTTCGAGAAAAATAAAAGAAATTATTTTGGCTTTATGGGTTGAGCGAATTTATACAAAAAATCAAATTCTTGAAATGTATTTAAACCATGTTCCATACGGTGGATCATCATATGGAGTTGAAGAAGCTTCAAAAAATTATTTTAATAAAAGTTCAAAAGAATTAACTATTGGAGAGGCAGCTTTTTTGGCAGGTCTTCCTCAATCACCAACAATTTATTCTCCATACACATATCCTGATTTAGCAAAAGAAAGAAGAAATGATGTACTAAAAAAAATGAAAGAACTAGGTTTTATTTCTGAAGAAGAATTTGGTACAGAAGTAAAAAAAGAATTAATTGTTGTTCCACCAAAACAATCAATTAAAGCTCCACATTTTGTTTTTTATATTAAATCACTTCTTGAAGAGGAGTATGGAATTCATCAGGTTGAAGAAGCGGGTTTTAGAGTTAATTCATCGCTTAATTTAGACATACAACAAGCAGTTGAAACTATTTTAAAAGAAGAAATTGAAAAAATAAAAAATTTAAATGTTACAAATGGTGCAGTTTTAGTAACTAATCCGCAAACTGGAGAAATACTTGCAATGGTTGGTTCAAAAGACTATTTTGAAAATCAAACAGGTGCCTATAATGTTGCAACAGCATTAAGACAACCTGGAAGTTCTATAAAACCACTACTTTATTCATATGCTATTGAAAAAGGATTCTATACAGCCGCTTCAATTATTGATGATTCTCCAGTAACTTATAAAATTTCATCATATGAAAATTATAAACCTGTAAATTATGATGGAAAATTTCATGGAAAAGTAACTTTAAGACTTGCACTTGCAAATTCTTTTAATATTCCAGCTGTAAAAATTTTAAATACAGTTGGTGTTGAGGATTTTGCAGTATTTGCTCAAAAACTTGGAATTTCTTCTTGGAATGATCCATCAAGATTTGGTTTGTCATTAGCTCTTGGTGGTGGAGAAGTAAGAATGACTGATATGGCAAAGGCATTTGGAGTGCTTGCTAATGATGGAAAAAAAACTGAACTTACTCCAATTTTAAAAATAAATAATTTTAAAAATGAAGAGGTTTTTGATTTTGAAAAAAATAACTCTTCACTAGATTTTTTAAAATCAAATCAAGTAATTTCTCCAGGTACTGCTTATATTATTTCTGATATTTTGTCAGACAATAATGCAAGAACAATGGCTTTTGGTCCAAAATCAGCTCTAGAAATTCCTGGTGTAAAAGTTGCTGTAAAAACTGGAACAACTAATGATAAACGTGATAATTGGACAATTGGTTATACACCAAATTTTATGGTTACTGTATGGGTTGGAAATAACGACAATACTCCAATGAACCCAGCACTAACTTCTGGAATTACAGGAGCTGCTCCAATATGGAATAGAGTAATGACATATTTATTAAAATATCACTCATCTCAAAATGATAAATATTTTGAAGAAACTGATGATCTTGTTACAAAAAATTGTTATTTTGGAAAATCTGAATATTTTATAAAAGGAACAGAAACAAAAGCAAACTGTAAAGAAAATTTGTTTAATGTAACACCAACTCCAACACCCTAACTAGTTACTAGTTATTAGTAACAGAGAACAGTGAATGGAATAATAGAAAGAAAATTATATTTTTTGTTATAATTGAGAATATGAAAAAAGAATCGGTCGTTGCTATAATGTCTGGAATTGTTCTTGGCATTATTATTGCAATATTTGTTTTAGTTTCATTTAAAGAAAAAGAAATTAAAGAAAAAAAAACTATTTCGGTAGAAATTACTCCAACAGTATCAGTTTTAAATCTTAAAAATCAAATTTTAGAAATTAAAGAACCTGTTACTGATTTTATATCTAGCAAAAAAGATATAGTAATAAAAGGTAAGGCAGAAAAAGATTCTTTAATAGTTTTTTCTTCATCAACCACAGAAAAAACACTTAAAAACAAAACAGAAGATTTTGAAATTTCTTTTCCATTATCATTAGGTGAAAACGTAATTAGAATTGCAAGTTATAAAAATAAAAATACAGAAGAAAAATTGTTAAAAATTTATTTTTTAGAAGAATAAGATGAAAAAAATATTTATTATTTCAGTTTATTTTTTCTTGGTGTTTCCTGTTTTTGCTATTTCACCAACAGCAACTCCAAGTGCTAAAGTATCAACAGCATCATCATTTTTAGAAAAAAGTATTCAGACGTTAAAAGAAAAAATTGCAACTCAAGTTGCCAAAATTGAAAAAGAAAAACCAAAATTATTTACAGGAAATATTGAAAAAATTGATAAAACAAATTTTGTTTTAAAAACTTTAGATAATAAAACGTTTACAGTTCAAATTGAAGATAGCTTATCAAAGATATATATAATATCAGGAGCTACAAAGAAAGAAGTAAAAATTACTGATTTAGAAACAAGTGATTATGTTATTGTTACTGGTCCAAGCTTGGAATCAACTATTTCTGCAGTTACCGTATATAAAGATGAAGAATATCTAAGTTTATCAGGAAAAATTACTGACATCATTAATGATGATTATACTCTTAAGGTTCTAACTTCTGACAAAGATGAATATGAAATAAGTATAGAAAATACAACAAAACAAATGCTTTATGATATTAAAAATGACATTATTGCAAAAACAGGTTTTTCAAAAATAAAAGCAAATGATACAATTCATTTTGTTTGTAAAAAACCAGCTGATAAAAAAAATTTTAAAGTAACTGCCGATAGAATTTTAATTATTCCTCAAGAATATTTTGTTAATAAATAATTTATTCTAATATCTCTTTATATGTTTTTGGAATTTGTTGAATTAAATCACTTGCACTATACCAGTAATTATTTATTTTTTCCAAATCGTCGGCTGATTTTTTTAGAATAATCGAACCAATTAAAGCAGCTGTTAGTTGAGTATTTTTTGTATTTAAACTTGCAACAAGTCCAGCTAAAATGTCTCCAGTTCCTCCTTTTGTAAGTCCAACATTTCCACCAACTATTTCAAAGCATTCATTTCCATCACAGATATAATCATTAACATTTTTTTGAAGAATAATTGAATTGTATTTATTAGCAGCTTCCTTAATATCCATTAAATCAAATATTTTTTTATATTCTTTAATATGAGGAGTAAGAATAGGTTTTTCTTTTAATAAAGTTAACCATTCTTTATCAATGATTTGTAAAGCACCTGCATCAAAAACAAATTTTTTATGAGGAAAATTTTTAATTAATTTTTTTACTAAATTATACGTATATTGACCTTCTTTTCCCTCTCTCATCATTCCAATTCCGACCAATACACAATCATCCTCTTCAATATAATTATTTAAGTTTTTTTTATTTACAACTATTCCGTTAGTAAATCTAGTTTTTAAATTTGTAAAAATTTGTTGATTCTCGTCAGTTGAGAAAAAATGAACCATATCAACAATCTTACATGCAATTTCAGCGCTCCAAAGAGGTGCAGCGTGAAAAAGGTTTGAGCCTCCAATAATTAAAAGCTTTCCATTCTGGCCTTTATGTGAATTTGATTTTGGAGTTTCTATTTTTTTTACAATTTCTTTTATTTTGTTGGTGTTACTTGTAGTTATTAACATAATTTCAATTTTCGATTTTGTCTTATTTATATTATAATTCATATCTATGATATCTCATCTTGAACTTCGAAAAAAATATCGAGATTTTTGGTTGAAAAATAATCATTTAGAAATTCCATCTATCTCTCTTATTCCAGAAAACGATCCTTCAACTTTATTTACTTCAGCAGGAATGCAACCTTTAGTCCCTTATTTAATAGGTGAAGAGCATCCAATGGGAAAAAGACTTTTTAATATTCAAAAATGTTTTAGATCACAAGACATTGAAGAAATTGGAGACAATCGTCATGATACTTTTTTTGAAATGATGGGAAATTGGTCATTGGGCGACTATTTTAAAGAAGAACAACTTTTTTTTGCATATGATTTTTTTGTAAATGTTTTAAACATTAATAAAGAAAAATTATATGTAACTATTTTTGCAGGAAATGATAAAGTTCCAAAAGATGACATTTCAAAATCTATTTGGAAAAAGCTTGGAGTTAGTGATGATCATATTTTTGAATATGGAGAAGATAAAAATTGGTGGTCAAGATCTGGTGCTCCTGACAAAATGCCTGAAGGAGAAATTGGTGGACCAGACAGTGAAATTTTTTATGATTTTGGAATCACTCATGATAAAAAGTTTGGAGAAAAATGTCATCCTAATTGTGATTGTGGAAGATTTATGGAAATTGGTAATTCTGTTTTTATTCAATACCAAAAAATAAATGGACAATTAATAGAGCTAAAAAATAAAAATGTTGATTTTGGTGGAGGCGTTGAAAGAATTTTAGCTGTTTTAAATAATGATCCAGATATTTTTAAGACTGATATCTTTCAGCCAATTATTAATGTAATTGAAGATGTCTCTGGAAAAAAGTATTCTGATGAAAATTTTCAAAGACATTTACGAGTTATTGCAGACCATATTAAATCAGCCACATTTTTAATGATTGATGGAGTTTTTCCATCAAATAAACTTCAAGGATATTTTTTAAGAAGGCTAATAAGACGTGCTGCAGTTAAACTTTATCAAATTAAGACTAAGGTTTCGGATAGTACTGATTTTGAAAAGATATCCGAATCAGTAATGGATATTTATGATGGTATTTATTTTGAAAAAAATAAAGTTTTAGAAAATGTTTTTAATTTACTACGTGATGAAATTGGTAGATTTAACAGAACTTTAGAAAAAGGAATCAAGGAAATTTCTAAAATGGAAAATATTACTGGAAAAGAAGCTTTTAATTTATACCAAAGTGTTGGATTTCCTTTTGAGCTAACTGAAGAATTGTTTTTGGAAAAAAATATAAAGATTAATAGGGAAGAATTTAAAAAAGAATTTGAAAGTCATAAAGAATTATCTAGAACAGCATCAAGTGGAATGTTTAAAGGTGGGCTTGCAGATAATAGCGAAAAAACAATTAAATATCATACAACTGCGCATATTTTGCTTCAGGTTTTAAAAGAAATTTACAAAGAGGAAGTTAGACAAGAAGGAGCAAATATAACAGGTGAAAGATTACGTTTTGATTTTAGACTTCTTCATAAGCCAACAGAAGAAGAAGTAAAAAAAATTGAAAAAAGTATTAATGAGATTATTAATAAAAATATTCCAGTTTTTTACAAAACTCTTTCAAAAGATAAAGCCTTACAAATTGGTGCAAATGCATTTTTTAAAGAAAAATATCCAGAACAAGTAAAGGTGTATTTTATTGGTAATGACGAAATTGAATTAAAAAACAATTGGTCAAAAGAATTTTGCGGCGGACCTCATGTCAAAAACACAAAAGAAATTGGTGAAATTAAGGTTAAGAAAGTTGAGAAAATTGCTGCAAATATTATTCGAATTTATTTGATTTGAGGTTTTCCGTATAAAACTGTCATAACTTTTCCTGAACCTGGAATGCTTATTTTATTTTTTAAAATTTTATAGTCTAATATTTCACTATAACCAAAATCATTCAGCGCTTTTGCGGTCCATGTTGATTTTATAGCATCAACCACTCTTACGCCACTATTTCTTAAATTTTGAAATTGAATAAAATTATCTGATGATTGACACCACTCAGAAACACAATTTTTTATTCTAAATTTTTTTTCAGGAACTAACTTGTTTAAAACAAAGTTCAAAAATTCCTTTGAAAACATATCTGGATGTTTTTCTATGCTGTTAGTCTTTAAAATTGATTTAGTTTTTAAATCAAAAAAAACTTTATCGTCATCAATTGTTGTAATAAGTTTATATCCTTCTCCAAAATAGTTATCTGTTATTCCAAAACTATATATTTGTTTATTATTAGTAGGAAGATATCCTTTAAAAAAGTATAGATTTCTTCCAGATATTAATGATTTTACATGCTTATCATTGCTTTTTGAGCATAAGAAATCATTTAACATAAAATTAAATATGTCTTTTTTTATCTCTGTCTCATTGCTTTGATAGGCCAATCTTTCATTTTCCATAAAATAAATTATATACTATTTTAGACCTATTTACAAATATTATAGGGTATATATTATTATTAAATTTTGTGGTATAATTCTTTTTTAAGACTGATCTTAATCAGTCCTTTTTTTTGTTTTGAACTTAATATGAATATTAAAAATATTGCCATTATAGCTCATGTTGACCATGGAAAAACTACTTTAGTTGATGCCATGCTTAAACAAACCCATACTTTTCGTGATAATCAAAAAGAAATGGGTGATACTCTCATAATGGATTCTAATGATTTAGAAAGAGAAAAAGGAATTACTATTTTGGCAAAAAATACTGCAGTTTTTTATAAAGATACAAAAATAAATATCATTGATACTCCAGGTCATGCAGACTTTGCAGGAGAAGTTGAGCGTATTATGAATATGGCATCAGGTGCAATACTACTTGTTGATGCAGCTGAAGGACCTCTTCCTCAAACTAAATTTGTTTTAAAAAAAGCACTTGAAGCAAGACTTAAAATTATTTTACTTATTAATAAAATTGATAAAAAAGATGCACGAGTTGACGAGGTTATCTCAGAAGTTGAAAATCTATTTTTAGAACTTGCAGAAGATGACTCATCTTTACAATTTGTTAAATTATATGCAGTTGGAAGAGATGGAAAAGTTTTTAATGAAAATCCTGAAAAGTACACATCGGATATTTCTGGTGATTTAAAACCTCTTTTTGAAACAATATTGTCAGAAATACCAAATAGTTGTGAAAATCTTGATAAACCATTTCAAATGCAAGTTTCAACTTTAGATTATGATAATTATGTCGGTAGGCTTTGTATTGGAAAAGTAAATCAAGGAGTCATGAAAAAAAATGAAACGATTTCTTTAGTTGAGGATCAAAAAGTACTTGGAAAATATAGAATTCAAAAATT
>CAZWRH010000006.1:0-1902 GCA_964636045.1 uncultured Gammaproteobacteria bacterium
AAATAGGGTGACCTGAAAGAAAAAACTGAATAAGTCTACCTAATGTTTGTTTATAAGGGTCAAATTCACTTCTAATTGCCCGTCTAACAGCTGCCTCATCCTTAAAATAACTTTTTGGAGCACCTTCTTGAGAAGTACAATAAATACACTTAAATGGACAACTATCTTGAGGCTTAGTAAATAAGGATAAAGGAACTATTCCTGACTGAGAACGAACCTTATTTTTTATTAAAAAATTCATAAAATCTGGAAATTTCACTCTTTTTGAAAAATGTCGCCAATAAACAAAATTCAACATCCAAAAAGCAGGAAAAAAACCATTTATTTTTTTATCTTTTAAAAAAGATTGAATTTTTTTTCTAATTTTTATATCGCTATCTAGTTTTTCTTTTAATAAGAATTCAAATATTGAAATTAATATTTCTTCTTTATCTTTTGGAAAATTATCTGGATAATAAGGACTGTTCATATTTTGTATTTTACATTATTGCCCCTCGTATTACTGACTTTTTTAAATTATTAAAAGTATAATTAACAATAAAAATGAAACAGAATTTAAATCTTTTTTTTCAAAATGAGTATTTTAAAGGAGGGATTTTTCTTACAATCTCATCATTTTTAATAAATATTTTTAATTATTTATTTAATCTATTTGCAGGAAGATTTCTAACTCCAAAAGATTATAGCGAAATCGCAACACTTTTTTCTTATATTTATATATTAACTATTCCAATGGGAATAATAACCACTATTGTTATTCAAAAAATTGGTTCAAGCGAAGATAAAAATTTTCAAAAAGCAAAAACACTAGAGCATTTTTTTTGGCAGAAAATAAATAAAAATATTTATTTATTTTTATTAAGTTTTTTAATTGTTCCTTTTTTACCTCAAATCACAAATCTATCACCAATAACTTCATATTTTTTCATACCTTTATTAATTCTTTTTTTATTAAATGGCTTTTATGTTGCGATAATTCAAGGTTTAAAGTTATTTTTTGTATCAGCTGCAATTGGTCTATTTGTTGTTTTAATAAAATTTACAGGCCCAGCTATTGGATTATTTTTTAATACAAATTTACTTGTAATTTTTTCATTTTTATTAACCTCTATTTTATTATCATTTTTACTATGTAAAAATATTTTTGAAAAAGAATATGCAAAAAAAGATATCAAAGATTTTCCAAAAATCGAAAAAAAACTTCTTTACTTAATAAAAGGAAAACAAGTATATTTAACTGCTATTTCACTTCTTGGTATTACTTTACTTAGTAACATTGATATCATATACGCAAAAAAATTTTTTACTGGTAATGAAGCAGGAATATATGCAGTATGGTCTTTATTTGGAAAAATTATTTTTTATTTATTAGGTCCAATTTTATACGTAGCTTTTATTTTTTTTACACAAAAAAAATATTCAATAAATAAAAAAATACTATTTATAGGATGGACATTATTTTTTATTACAATTGGTTTTTTTTCTTATCTATTTTATAGTTTATTTTCAAAAGAAATAATCAACGTTATGTTTGGAAAACAATATTTAGAATTAGTGAATTATTTAGGAATGGCAGCAATTTTTGGAACCTTTTATTCAGTAATAACTTTTATTAATAACTTTTTCATTGCAAAAGAAAACCCAAAAATGATTACACTAACCTTACTTATGCCTTTGTATTTTATTGGACTTATTTTTGTAAAAAATAATTTTCTATATTTAATTTACTTAAATATATATTTTTCAACATTAGTTATTTTTGTATTTTTATTTTTTCTTTTAATAAACAAATTTGCTTTTAAAAAAAATACTTATAAAATAAGTAAAAATGGAAAAGAATAAATCTCATTTTCTATCACTCATAATTCCTTCTTATAAAAACGAAAAAACTATTGTTGAAAA
>CAZWRH010000006.1:2002-34960 GCA_964636045.1 uncultured Gammaproteobacteria bacterium
GTAAACTATGCAAGATCTAGAAAAATTTTAAGTGATGGATATTATTTTTTAGTTAAATTTTTATTTGGTATCAAGGTTAAAGATACTCAAGCTGGAATAAAAATTTTCAAGAAAAAAGTTATTGAAAAAATATTACCTCGACTTGTTGAAAAAAAATTTTGCGGAGACCTTGAAATACTTGCTGTATCACATTTACTAGGTTTTAAAAAAATATACGAAGCTCCAATAAAAATGGATTACAGCTTAGCATTTGAAACACAGGCCGCCACAATTAAAGCTATTTGGTACATTTTTTTAGACACAATGGCAATTTGGTATAGAAAAAATATTTTAAGAGAATATGATAAACCAAAAAATAAATTTTCAATTCCAAGAAGTTTAAAAATAAAAATATTTAGTAGGAAAAATTAAGGAATATCTTTATTAATAGATTTAGCTTTTAAATAATATTCTTTGGCCTTTACTTGATCATTTAATTTGGAATAAATTGCAGCCAAAGCATAATAAGATTGCCAAATATTCGGATTCAAGGAAAGCGCTTTGTTATAGTTCTCGATAGCTAAATCAAATTTACCAGTAACTGCATAAATATTCGCTAAATTATGATATGCATCTCCATAATTTGGTTTTAGTTCAAGAGCACGCTTAAATGCTTTCTCAGCTTTATCATATTCTTTTCGTCGTGAATACACATCACCTATATTATTGTGAGTTTTTGGATCATAAGGAGAAGTTTTTCCAAGTGACAAATATAAAGTATCAACATCTTTCCAATCTTGATTTCTGATAATTGTCCTGGTTAAAAAACCCATCACCACCATTAAAAATAAAAAATAAATAATAGTTTTTTGTTTTTCAAAATCACACAACCTATCAAAAAAATAAGCAATGAAAAAAATAATTCCAATTGATCCTAAGTAAACATATCTTTCTGCCACAACCCAAGTCAATCTAAACGGAGTTAAAAAGGGTAGAAGAGACAAAATAAAAAATCCAAGCCAAAAAGCAAACATTTTATTTTTTTTATAAGCAATATAAATTAAATAAAAATATGAAAAAAATAATAAATATCTTATAAAATACTCTAATTGTGAATTCATAATAACTTCTGGTCTATACAAAGATAAGTTATCTGGATAAAAAATTAATCGCAAATAAGTAGTTATAGCAAGTGGTAAATAATCAAAGTTCTGTTCCATAACTTGCTGTTGATAATGTGTCGTTGTAAATGAAGTTTCTCTTGCAGTAAATAGTGGCTTAACAAAAAAAACACCAACAATTAAGGAAAGGATTAAAAAAGGAACTATCTTCAAATAATTTTTTTTTAAATCACCAAAACATAGCTCATACCAAATAAGTATTAAAAAAAATATAGCTGCGCTAAAAATTGAAACACTTAAGGATAATAAATAAAAAAATACTGATGGTATTAAATATTTTTTACTTTCTTTTGAAAAAATATAAAAAATAAATGAAAGAAGTATAAAAAAAGTGTAATTACTATATGGACCTCCTGATATCCAAGTAATAGACTCAATTAAAACTGGATGAACTGCAAATATCGAAGACATAAATAAAGCCAAATTTTTTCTTTTCATTAAGGAAAACAAAAAGTAAATTGCAATGACAGATCCTATATGAAAAAATAAATTAAAAACACGAAAAGCAATAGGAGTTGCTCCAAAAAGAGAAAATATTGCCCAATTTGAGATAAGTCTAAAAGATAAAAAGGGCTGATTTAGCGCATATTGAAGATTTCCAATATTTTTGTTTTTTAAAATACCATCAACATCATCCGAAACAAAGCCGTTATTTAAAGAGTTAACATAAGCAACAAGAATAAGAATTATAACAAATATTAACCCAAAAAAATTTTCCTTAATCCAGTTTTTAAAAGAAAAATTGGTTGTATCAAAAAGTAATTTACTTTTATTTTTTGTGTCATTTAAAAGGTCATTATTAGATGTAAATTTACTAAACTTTTCATCTCCCCACCTCTCTTTTAAAAAATCAAGTATTTCTATCTTTGAAACATTAATGCTTGTTGCGATTTCATTTATATCCATTTCTCGAACATTCTTTTTAATAAATTTTTTTTGATTTTTAGTAAGCATATTTGAATTAATTTATTATAATACAATAAATTTGTATTAAAATGAATCATAAAACTGTTTTAATATCTACACTTTTTCCTGAAACTAATTATTCGGATTATCTTTGCAAATCTTTTGATAAATTAGATTACCAAAAAATAATTGTTTATACAAACAAAAATTCTAAAAATATTTTTAATTCAAAAAAAGTACATGTAAAAAAAATATGGAGTAAAAATATTTTTTTTATTCCTCAAATAATTTCCGAAATTATAAAAGACAAACCAAAAAATGTTCATATTCAACATGAATTTAATATGTATGGGTCACCGCTAACTTCAGTTTTATTTCCTTTTCTAATTTTAGCTTTAAGAATTTTACATTTTAAAACAATAGTTACTATCCACGCTGTTGTTAGTAAAAAAAATATTAATGATAATTTTATATCTTCCTTTTTTTATAAAAAAAATATTTTATTAAACAAATTTTTTATAAAGGGTTTTTTTAAATATCTATTTTTTTCAATTTGTTTTTTTTCTAATAAAATTATCGTTCACACAAATTTTTTAAAAAAAATATTAACCACTGAATATTGTTGCGATTTTAAAAAAATTTATACAATACCGATGGGGGTTCCTTTTGAAAACTATCCAAAAAATCGACAGGATAGTAAAAATTATTTTTTATATTTTGGATATCTTGTTAAAAGAAAAGGATTAGAAAATGTAATTTTAGGATTTAAAAAATTTATTGATAAAAATAAAAATGCTAAATTCAAATTAATACTTGCAGGAGGAGTTATTAAAGGACAAGAATTTGCAGAAAAAGAAATTAAAAAAATAGTTAAAAACTTAAAAATAGAAAATAACATAATTATTACTGGATTTGTAGATAAGGTAAAAATAAAATCTCTTTTTTTAAATGCATATGCAATAATTATTCCATCAGTCTTTTCTATTTCTGCTAGTGGACCACTTGCACAAGGTTTTTCCTTTGGAAAATGTTGTCTTGTGTCAAATGTTGATAATTTAAAAACAGAAATTATAAATAACAAAACCGGTTTATTAGTTAATAATAATTCATGGGAAGAGTCGTTTTTTAAAATTTATAAAAATAAAAAATTGGTTAATAAAATTGAAATAAATACTTTTAAAGTTGTAAAAAAAAGAAGTTGGGAAAATGTTGCAAAAAAACACATACAAATTTATAACCAAGCATGAAACAATCATTATTAACTATTTTTATTCCAACTGGAGGAAGGCAAAAATCACTAAGAAAGGTTTTAAAATGTCTTAGCACTCAATCGTTTAAAAAATTTGAGGTTTTGGTTGTTGATTTCAAATATGATAGTGAAAATAAAAATTTATGCAATTTTTTTAAAAACAAGATCAACATTCAATATTTAATTCAAAATAAAAAAGGGATATGCAATGCAGCAAACATAGCCTTATCAAAATCTAAAACTAAGTATTTTGCAAGAATTGATGATGACGTTTTGATTCCAAAAAATTGGGCAAAAAATATTATTAATAATTTTAGAAAAAGTAATAGGATAGGTGCTGTAACAGGACCAACAATTATTCCAAGAAAATATTTACTATCAAGAGATTTGTTTTATTTTGAAAATAAATTTAAAAAAGGAAATTTATTTTTTAGATTAATAGGTAAGATATACTTTTCATATTTTTTAGAAAACAATCCATATAAACTTGCATATTGGTTTAAAAGTGGAGCATTTTCAATCGGCTCAAACTTTATAAACAAAAATAAAAAAGAAATTCTTGAAGTAGATAATCTTGAGGCATGTAACTTTACTGTAAAAACAAGTATTTTAAAAAAAATAAAAGGATTTGATGAAGGTTTTGTTGGCGCCTGCGAATATAATGAAGCAGATATTTCATTTAAGGTTAAAAGACTAAAATATAAAATTATTTACAATACAAATTGTGCATTAAAACATCTTCCTTCTTGTGATGGTTTTTACAAAGAAAGACCTGAAAGTTTTTCTAGAATGACTAACTTCATTAAATTTTATTTTAGACATATCAAACCAAACACACTAGATAAGTTTTTTAGATTTTCTTTATATTTATGTTTTTTAAATTGTTATTACCTGTACAGATCCATTACAAACAAACAAGTTAATCAGCTTGGTGCAATTCCAGGAACATTTTGGGGAATAATAATTAATTTAAAAGAATTATGAAACCAAAAATATCAATATTAATACCAACCTATAAAAGAAATGAATATTTAATTGAGGCAATCAAATCATGCTTAAGCCAAACAAAAAAACCATATGAAGTAATTATAAAAGATAACGATCCAACTTCAATCACTTTTCTTCCAAAACTTCCAAAAAATTTTAGATATATCAAGAATAAAAAAAATATTGGAATGATAAATAATTTTTTTTCATTAGCAAAAATTTGCAAAGGAGATTATTTTATATTTTTAGCTGACGATGACATTTTAAATTTAAAATTTATTGAAACTTGGACCAGCATAATTAAAAAATATCCAAAAATAAATATATTTACTTCGCCAGTTGCAACATTTAAAAATAAAAAAATATTATCTGTTGGAAAAATATTTAATAAAGATAGGATATTACACGATTCTATTAAAAAAACGCTCTGGTACAAAACAACTTTTGGATTTAGTACTTTTACTCCTGCAACTTTATATAAAAAAAGTTTTTTTAACAAACTAAAAATAACTGACTATGGAAATGAGACAGATGTTGATATTTCAATGAAAATATTAAACTCTAAAGAAAAAGTTTACTTTTATAAAAATCCATTATTCTTTTACAGAAGAAGTAATATTCAATTTTCAGGATACAAAAATAAAAAAGATAAGATTGCAGCAATTATAAAAAATATAGATATTCTAAGAAAAAACTCAACACCTCAAGAAAAATATATCTTTGAAATGCCTGCTTCAATATTTATTTTTAGTACTTTTTTTAACATCCAATTGATTAAAAAATTTAAATTTAAGTTAATTTATTTTTTTTACTTTTTTATAGCTTTAAACAATTTTCTTATTCGACAAATACAGCTATTAATAAATAGAAAAAAATATCAAAAAGAACTTAATAAGATTTATAAAAATCAAAATATATAAAATTTTAAATGATAAAATAACTAAATTTATGCTTAATAAATTATTTGAAATATTTTATTTTTCAACAAGAAATATAAATTCTAGAGGATTTCAATTTGTCAGGAAAATAGCAAAAGAAATTGATAAAAAAAATAAATTTTTGTTAGATTTAGGAGCTGGAAATTGTATTTTTAAAAATTATTTCAAAAGACTAGATTATTTAAGTTTAGACATTGCTCAAAACAAAAATAAATCAATTAATATAATTGCAAATATAAATAAAAAATTTCCTTTTAAAAAAAATAAATTTGATTATGTTTTATCCACCCAAGTTCTTGAACACCTAGAAAACCCACACCATTTTTTTAAAGAAGTAAATCGAATTCTTAAAAAAAACGGAAAAATGTTTTTAACTACCAACTATATATATGAACCTCATATGATTCCAAATGACTATTTTAGATTTACTAAATATGGACTTCGACTTTTAGCAGAAAAAAATGGCTTTAAGGTTGAGAGAATCTCTCCTCAGGGAGGTTATTATCAAACTATTTTTTATTTATTATCTAATTTACCTTTTTTAACAATATTTAAAAGATACTCTTTGATTTATTTTATTTTTTATATTGTTTTAGCAATTCCATTATTTATAATTGGCTTATTAATTTATTTAATAGATTTTTTAGATATAAAAAAAGAAATAACTATTAATTACGAAATGGTTTGTAAAAAAATACAATGAAATTTTCAATTATTATTCCAATAATCAAAGTTAATGATTATCTTAAAGAAAATATTGAGAATATTTTAAAACTTAATTATAAAAACTTTGAAATAATTGTTTTTACAGACAAAAAAGATTTAAAAAATAAATTTAGGAAAACAAAAATAATTTCTACTGGTAAAATTGGTCCTGCTCAAAAAAGAGATCTAGCATTAAAATATGCAAAAGGATCAATTCTTGCCTTTATTGATGACGATGCATATCCTGATAAAAATTGGCTAAGTAATTCTTTGAAACATTTCAAAAACAAAAAAATAGCAGTAGTTGGTGGTCCAGCAATTACACCTGAGAAAAATAATTTTTTTCAAAAACTTAGCGGTGCAGCCCTTGAATTTTCTATTGCAAATTATGGAGTAAAAAATAGATATTTATCAATAGGAAAATCAAAAGAAATTGAAGATTGGCAAACTGTTAATTTATTAGTTAAAAAAAATATTTTTAAAAAAATTGGAGGATTTAATAATAAATATTGGCCAGGAGAAGATTCTAAATTTTGTCTTGATATTATTAACGCTGGATATAAAATAATTTACGAACCAAAATCTATTGTTTTTCATCACAGAAGAAAAAATATAATTAAGCATTTTATTCAAACCGGTAGTTACGGATTACATCGAGGACATTTTGCTAAAATATTTCCCAGAACTTCCTTCAAAGTTAATTATTTTATTCCAAGTTTTTTTGTAATTTATTTAATTATTATATTATTTCAAAAAAACATTCTTCCAAATATTATTTATTATCCTTTTTATTTATATATTTTTTTAATTTTCTTTGAATCTATTAACACAACGGCTCAATGGAAAAATATTTTTTACATTATCTTTTCTCCTATAATAATTTTTGTAACTCATATTTGGTATGGAATAAGATTTATTCAAGGATTTTTATCTAAAAAAATATGAAAAAATTTAAAATATCAATTTCATATCCGCCTATACCAAACTCAAAAGGAACTCCGCTACTTAGTCAAAATAGACAATTTCAATGGTTTTCATCACCAACCTATATTTATCCAGTTATTCCTGCATATGCAGCAACCTTACTTAATAAAAATGGATACGAAATAGTATGGGACGATGCAATTGCAAGTGAAATCTCTTATGAAAAGTGGCTTAAAAAAATAAAATCAGAAAAAGCAGATTTGATTGTTTTTGAAACAAAAACTCCAGTTATAAAAAAACATTGGAAAATAATTAATGAAATAAAAAAATATTCACTAAAAAACAATTGGAATTTAAAAATTGCGTTAATTGGAGATCATGTTACAGCACTCCCAAAAGAATCATTAATTAAATCTAAAGTAGATTATGTCTTGTGTGGAGGCGATTACGATTTCGGTTTATTATCGCTTGCAAATCATTTATTTAAAAAAAATAAATTAGAACAGGGATGGTATTTTAGAAAAGGAAAAAAAATAATGAGAAGTGGAAAAATGCAAAATTATCATCTTCACAACCTTGAAAAGCTTCCACTTATTGATAGAGAACTTACTAAATGGAAACTTTATGCATATAAAAATGGAAATTTTAAGTTTACTCCTGGAAGTTATGTAATGAGCGCGCGAGATTGTTGGTGGGGTAGGTGTACTTTTTGTTCTTGGACGACTTTGTTTCCAGGAGCAAATTTTAGAGTTATGTCACCAAAAAAAACACTAGATGAAATAGGAAATTTAATAAATTTTGGAGTTAAAGAAATAATGGAAGATTCAGGAACACTACCAATTGGAAAATGGTTAAGTGATTTTTGTCACGGAATGATAAAACGAGGGTATAACAAAAAAATTACTTTAAGTTGCAATATGAGGATCAATGCAATATCAGATATAAAAATTTGGCAACTTATGAAAAAAGCAGGATTTCGATTAATTTTATTTGGACTTGAATCGGCTAATCAAAAAACACTAAATAAACTCAATAAAACTCTAAAAGTTGAAGATATTGACAAAAATTTTTGTCTTTGTAAAAAAGCAGGGCTTGAACCACATACTACAACAATGATTGGTTATCCATGGGAAAATTATGCTGATGCGCAAAATACAATCAATTTATCTAAAAAACTATTTAAAAAAGGCTGTGTTGATACTTTACAAGCAACAATATTAATTCCTTATCCAGGAACAAAATTATATGCACAATGTAAAAAAAATAAATTGCTAAATTTTGATGATTACAACAGATTTGATCAGCGCGAACAAGTTATGAAATCGTCGCTAAAAACAAATGAAATAAAAAGCCTTACTCAAAATCTATACACTTCTTTTTTGAATCCAAAATTTATTCTTAAAAAAATAACTAACATTAAAAATCTAAACGATATTAAATATTTAATTAATGCTGGGTTTAAAGTAATTAGTCATTTAATTGATTTTAAAAATAAATGAAAAGAAAAATAATTTCAGACATATTATATGAACACACAAGAGTAATTAATGAAGAAATAAAACTGCATAAAAATAAAAAAATTCTTGATATAGGTTGTGGTACTTGTGAATTTACTAAACTACTAAATATTAATAACAATAAAGTTTATGGATTAGATATTGATGACTTTAGAAACAAAAAATTTTCAAAAAATATTAAATTCAAAAAATATGATGGAAATATTTTTCCATTTAAAGATAATACTTTTGACCTCATAACATCATTTGATGTTATTGAACATATTGAAAATGATATTAACTTCGTTAGAGAAACCTTTAGAATATTAAAACCAAACGGAAAAGTTTTTTTCTTAACACCAAATAAAAATAGATTATCTTCTTACTTAAAAAAAATATTTCTAAAACCTGACAAATTCCCTTTATTTATGGGGGATCAAGGTCCACTTAGAAAATTAATTCACATTAGAGAATATACAAACAGTGAAATTAAAAATATTTTTGAATTTATTGGTTTTAAAAAAATAAAAGTAAGTAATTATTGGTTAGGACTTATGGGGAATATTAGCATTGGTATCAACTTACCGATCTTAAATAATCTTAAACAATATATTAGAATCTCAGCATTTAAACCAAAAACAAAATGAAAATATCAATAGTAGTGCCTGCATTCAATAGACCAGATTTATTAATACAAACTCTTGAGTCAATAAGTAAACAAACAATTAAACCATTTGAAGTAATAGTAGTTGATAATGCATCAACCGTTGACATGTCCGACATAACCAAATATTGCCAAAAACAAAAATGGAAATATTTAAAAAATAAAAAAAACATCGGAATGATTGGTAACTGGAATAAATGTATACAAGAAGCAAAAGGAGAATATGTATGTATCTTACATTCGGATGATTTAATAACTAAAAATTGGTTAAAAATATTTAAATATTTTATTTTAAAAAATAAAAATATTGATATTTTTATTTGTGCATTAACTTTAATAAATAAATACAATATTCCAACTGATGCATATTATCCGCTAAAAAAAACAGGTAAATTAAAAAATAATTTTAAAGAAATTTGGGATACTAATTTTTGTTCATTAATAACATCAGGAGGAATGATTTTTAAAAAATCTGTTTTTAAAAAAATAGATTATTTTAAAAAAGAATTTAAAACTGAAGCAGATGTTTGGTTTTATTATCAAATAATGAAATACTGCAAAATTTTTTATATAAATAAAATCCTTTTAGGATATAAGGTTCATGAGCTACAAGCAATAGACAAAAAAATTCAGAATAAATCAATAAAAGTAAAAACTGAAAATCTAAATAATGCCTTATTAGTAATAAAAACTTTTTTTATTAAAGAACTAAACAATAACAATCAATACAGATATATTTATTTAAAACAATGTTTATTTAGATATATGATAGTTATCAAATATTTTTTACTTAATAAAAAAGAGTATAAAATAATCTTAAAAAATATTAAACAAAATTTTCCTGATGTTTTTACAAAAAAAAGTGATTATTTTATTTTTATTAGTATGATTTTTGACTACATTTGGAGAATACTAAAAGGAAAGTTTATTGCAAAAAAAATAAAAAATATTTTTACTTAAATTCTATACTCCAGTCATATTTTATAACTTTATTTTTTATTGGAGACATTCTTTTTATTTCATTTGTGTCATGTGGAATATCTGTTAAATTTGCAACAATTGCACTATTAACACCAATACCCTTAAAACCATTCCAAATACCTGGAGGAATTGTAACTAGACAATAATTGTTGTCACCAATAAATAGTTCCATTATTTCTCCATATGTTTTTGATTGTTTTCGTCCGTCATATAAAACCAACTTTATCATTCCTTGAATAACTGCATAGTTTAAGGTCATTTTTGTATGAAGATGCCAACCTTTAACAACTTCTGGATATACTGTTGAAAAATAAATTTCACCAAATTTTTCGAATTCAGGATCGTCATTTCGCAACATATGAAAAATACTTCCTCTTTCGTCAGATATCTTATCTAGTTTTTTTATTTTTACTCCGTTTATCATAATTTATGATTTAATATTTTTTTATTAAATTTGAATGTTCTTTTTAACCCTTCTTCTATTTTAACATTTGGTTTCCATTTTAATTTATTTTTAGCTGCCTTATTAGAACAGTTTACATAAATTAGATCATCTTTTAATGTTTCTTTTGTAAAAGTAATATTGCTTTTTTTATTGATTATTTTTTCAAGTATTTTAGATATTTTTTTTAATGAAAAAACTTTATTTTCACCAATATTAAAAGATTCGTAAGATTTATATTCTTTGTCTAAAAAAATAATTGCCTTTAAAAAACCATTTACAATATCATCAATATAAGTAAAATTAAATTTCTGATTTCCATTTGGTACAAAAAGAGTTTTTTTAAGTAAAAAAGATTCAATCATTTTATAAACAATTTTATTTGTTTCATTTTTACCATAAAGATAAAATAACTTTAAAGTAACAGCTTTTATTTGATGAATATCGGCTATTTTTTTAAGTTTTTGTTCAAAAATAACTTTTGTTTTTGCATAAAAGTTATAGGGTTTTATTTTGTCATCTTCTCTTAAAGGTCTATCTAATAATTCATACTCAAAACAAGTTCCTGTATTTAAAAACATCGAAACTTTATATTTAATTGCATATTTCAAAAGTAGGGTAGGAAAATCAACATTACTTTTAATCATTAAATCTCTATTCACAATGTCTTTATCGTTTTTAACGTAATTAGTTGCAAGATGTATAATCAAATCAATATGATTCTCTGAAAATACTTTTTCAACATTATCTAAATTATCAATATAATAAACTCTGCATTTTTTAATAATTTTTTTTATTCTCCAAGTATTAGTTTTTTTTCTTAAAACTAAATACACTTTATTCTTTTTTTTTAATAATTCAGGTAATAAGTTGCTTCCAATAAATCCAGCTGCGCCTGTTACTAAAATATTCATTTGAATTTATCTAAAAAAATAGTTAATGTTTTTTTAATATAATCTAATCTTTTTTTATCAATTCCTGGATATACTCCAATCCAAAATGCATTATTCATAATGTAATCTGCATTTTCAAAAATCTGTTTTTTATTTGAAAATTTTAAATACCCAGGATGCCTAAGAATATTTCCAGAAAATACATTTCTAGTTCCAATTTTATTTTCTTCTAAATATTTTACTAACTCATTTCTTGTAAATGGAGAATTTTCTCTAATGACAATTGGAAAACCAAAATAACTTACATCTTCATTTTTATTTTCTTTCATCAAAATAAAATACTTAATATATTTTTCAAAAAATAGGTAAAGATTTTGATAATTTTTTTTTCTTTTTTTTATAAATAAAGGTAATTTTTTAAGCTGAGCAACGCCTATGGCTGATTGAAAATCAGTCAGCTTTAAGTTATATCCTATTTGAGAATAAATATATTTATGATCATACCCAAAAGGTAATTCTCCTAGTTTCCAATTAAATCTATTTTTACATGAATTGTCATATCCAGTACCACACCAACAGTCTCTTCCCCAGTCTCTAAATTGCCTTACTGCTTTATTAATAATTGGATCAGAACAAACCACAGCTCCTCCTTCACCCATTGTAATATGATGTGCTGGATAAAAACTAAATGTAGATATGTGCCCAAATGTACCAATATATTTATTTTTATATTTTGATCCAAGCGCATCACACGCATCTTCAATTAACCAAAGATTATATTTTTTTACCAACTTCATAATCACATCTAAATCAAATGGTTTGCCAAGTGAATGAGCTAAGACAATTGCTTTAGTTTTTTTTGTAATTACTTTTTCTATTTTTTTTGGATCTATATTTAGAGTATCAAGTTCCGCATCAACAAATACTGGCTTTAAACCATAAATAAGAGCCGGGTTAATGGTTGTTGGAAAAGCAACTGGAGTAGTAATAAACTCATCTCCAGCTTTTAATCTTCTATCTTTAAAAACACTAGATGTTAATGATGCAAGCGCAAGTAAATTAGCTGAAGATCCAGAATTAACTAATGAAACATGTTTTACTCCTAAATATTTTTTAAATTTTTTTTCAAACTGCTCTGAAAATTCTCCTTCGGTCCACCATCCTTTTTTTGCCACAGAAATAATATTATTTATTTCATTATTATCATAAACTTTTCCGGATACTGGAATATATGTTTTACCTGGAATAAATTTTTTATCCATAAATAATTAAAGATTTTTCTCATACCATTTATAAACTTTCTTTATAGTTTTTTTCAAATCATATTTTTGTTTCCATCCAAGTTTTTTTACTTTTTCACAATTTAATGATTGACGTATTATTTCATTTTTAGCGTTATTTAATATTTTTATTTTTATTTTTTTTCTTATCTGTTTTTCAATTACTTTAATTAACTGTAAAATAGAAAATGAGTTTTTTGATCCAAAATTAAATGATTCTCCCTTTATTTGATCAATTTTTTTTGCAAGCAATATATATCCATCAACCACGTCTTTTACATAAAGAAAATCTCTTTCATGTTTTCCATCACTTCGTATCTCAAGTAGTTCTTTTTTTATAGCTGCATTTATTATTCCTGGAATTATTCGAGAAAAATTAAGATCACCTTCTCCGTATATATTTCCAAATCTAGTTGCAACAACTGGAAGATTATAGGTTTTAAAATATGAATAACAAATTAAATCAGCAGCAGATTTTGAAACTTCATAGGGATGATCTCCTCGCAAAGAATCTGTTTCTATATATTTTTCTTTATCTAATTTTCCATATGCTTTATCAGATGATGCAACAATAATTGCTTTTACATTTGGAAAAAGTCTTGCACTTTCTAGAATATTTACGGTCCCCAAAATATTAGTTCTTAAAGTTTCTTTTGGGTTATGATATGCAACCTCAACTAAAGGCTGAGCTGCTAAATGAAATATATACTCAATATTATTTTTTACAATTAAATCAAATATTTTTTCAAAATCACACACATCAATATTTGTTGTCTTAACTTTTTTTTCAAATTTTTTTGAAGAAAAATATGAATAAGGTTCAGTGATTAAAAAAGTAGTTGTAACATTAGCTTTTAAACTAATTAGTTTTTCTACTAAATGAGAACCAACGAATCCTGTTCCTCCTGTTACCAATATGTTTTTATTTTTAAAATTTATTTCCATACTTTCCAAATAGGGTTAATTTTCCATATTTTATTTAACTCATCAAGCTCTTTATATGTATCAACTGCGTACCAAAATCCATCATGTTTGAAAAGCGATAATTGTTTTTTTTCAATAATTCTTTTTAGTCCGTCATATTCCATTTCGTTAGGTTTTAAATATTTAAAAAAACTTCTATTAAAAACCATATATCCACCATTTATCCAATCTGATAAAACTGGCTTTTCTAAAAAATTTTTTACAATATTTGATGAATCTATTTTTACTAATCCAAATTTTGATCTTGGATGAACGCCTAAAATAGTTCCTATTGTTTTTTGTTTTTTATGAAATGAAAAAAGATTTTTTATATTTAAATCAGTTACTCCATCACTATATGTCACCATAAAATATTTATCTTTTTTTGAGATATATTTTTCACATTTTAAAATACGTTCTCCTGGAAGAGTTTCATCGCCTGTATCAACAAAAGTAATTTTAAAATTATCACTATTATCGTTTGAATAAAATTTTGTTTTATTATCTTTGGTTGATAATAAAAAATCTGAAGAAAATAATTTTTGGTTAATAAAATATTCTTTTATATAATTTTTTTTATATCCTAAAGCAAGAATAAATTCATTAAATCCATAATGCGCATAAGTTTTCATGATATGCCAAAGAATAGGTTTACCGCCAACTTCAACCATTGCTTTTGGTTTAAAAACAGTTTCTTCTTTAAGTCTTGTCCCCATTCCTCCGCATAAAATTATTACCTTCATAATTTTTACGTTATTATAGCAAAAGGATTTTTTATTATTAAAACCAAATTATTCTTTATACTTTTCTAGGGCTAGTTTTAATATTTCAGTAGATCTTATTAAATCTTTTTGATTAATTACATATGCGAGACGTACTTCATTTTTTCCTAAATTTTTTGTTTTATAAAAACCTTCAGCTGGAGCTATCATAATCGTTTCGTTTTTATCTCTAAAATCTGTTAAAAGCCATTTTGCAAAATTATCTGTATTTCTAACAGGAAGTTTTACTATTAAATAAAATGCTCCCTCAGGAAGTTGACATGACACTCCAGGAATTTTTTTTAAATTTTCATATAAGACATTCCTTCTTTCTTTATACTCATCATTAACTTTTTTAAAGTAACTTTTATTAACATTGATTAATTGCGCAGCCATATGTTGATCAATTAATGCGACAGACAATCTTGCTTGTGCATACTTTAAAAAAGATTCCATTAGTTCTAAATTATGAGAAATAATTAAACCAATTCTTGCTCCACATAAACTATATCTTTTAGATAAACTATCAACAACAATTATTCCATCAGGATAAATTTTACTAAACTCAAGTAGAGTAGTAGCTTTATTATTATCATATGTAAATTCTCGATAAACCTCATCGGAAATTAGATATAAATTATGTTTTTTTGCAAGTTTTACTAAAATTTCTAACTCGTTTTTTGTATATACGGTTCCTGTAGGATTAGATGGATTACAAATTAAAATTGCTTTAGTTTTTTTTGTAATTTTTTTTTCAATTTCTGAAATTTTTGGCAAATGAAAATTATTCTCTAAAGTAGTTTTTACTGGTACTAATTTTATTTTTGAAATTGCTGCAAAACCATTATAATTTGCATAAAAAGGTTCAAATACAATTATTTCATCGCTTGGATTTGCAACTGAAAAAAAAGTCCATAAAAGTCCCTCTGATCCACCACAGGTTATTTGAAGGTTTTCGTCTTTTAAATTATTAACTCCAATATCAATGTAGTATTTTTTAAGAGAATTAAGCAAAACCGCTTCACCTCTAGAATTTGGATAATAAATTGGATTCTTATCCCATTTTTTTAAAAAATTAATCATTACGTCTGGTGTTTTTATATCAGGGTCTCCTATATTTAAATGAAGTATTTTTACTCCCTTTGCTTTTGCATCAGTTGCAAATGGAACCAACTTTCTAATTGGAGAAAAAGGTGTTTTTTGTGCAATTTTAGAAATTTTCATAGTAAAAGAGATTATATATAATATTCAAAAAAAATAAAAAGAAAGATAATTTTTATGTAATATATAAATAAAAATAGATTGTCATATCAATAAAATAATCATAAATTGCTTACTATAGACCTTGGTATAGTTTTTCTCTCTTATGTGTAATTTAATAAAAATGAGAGGAAATTATATTTATAAAAGACTTGGGAAAACTATTTATTACTATCGTAAAAAAAGAAATTATTCAAAATTCAAACTTGCAAAAAGAGCAGGGGTTGATAGAAATTATTTATCAAGAATAGAGATTGGGTCTTCAAATCCTTCAATAATTATTCTTATAAAAATATGTAAGGCCTTACAGATAACTGTTTATACGTTACTAAAAAAAATATGAGTTACATTCCTTTTACCAAATCACTAATTTTTGTTTTAAGATGGCTAGATATTCTAAATATTGTTCTAAATGAAGGGTTTGCACGACCAAGCTCTATTTTTCGTATATATTTAACATCAACATATGTTGCAAGAGCTAACATTTCTTGAGATTGATTAATTTTTGCTCTATGTTTTTTAATATTTTTACCTAATGTCTTAATCAACGAAAATACCATTTTAAAATTATATAATAATAAAAATGATTTATATTATTTTATTAATTGGTCTATTTTTTAGATCAATTTCTTTAAATCAAAGTTTTTGGTTAGACGAAACAATTCAGGCATTTTGGAGTAATAAAACACTTTCTGAACTACCAATTGCGCAAGATTTTCATCCTCCTTTTTTTTATATATTTACGCATTACTGGCAAACTTATCAAATATATACTGAATGGTTTTTGAGAATTCCAAGTGTAATATTTGGATTACTTACCATATATTACTTATTCTTTTTTTTAAAAAAAAATTACGATAATAAAACAGCTATTGTTGCGTCTATTTTTTTGTCAACTTCTGCTTATCATATTTATTACAGTCAAGAATATCGCATGTATAGTTTTTTTTGCTTATTAGTTTTATTATCTTGGATTTTTTTACATGAAAACAAACTAGCTAAATACGCACTTGTTACTTTAATTTCTATCTTTACGAATTATTTTGCTTTCATTGTTATATTTTCTCAATTAATTTGGGTATTATTTTTTAAAAAAGAAATTTTAAAAAAAATATTAATAATATGTTCCGGAATTTTTGTTTCTTTTTTATTTTTTCTTCCAACGTTTTTAATTCAAATAAAAACAGCTCAAAAACTCTTACTAACTTATCCAAAATGGGGAGAAGTAAGTGGAAGCTCTTTTACTAAATTTCCTGGACTTTTACTTGCTAAATTTACTGTTGGAATGACTAGTTTTGATAACAAATACATATATGCAATTATTGTATTTATAATGATTTTTATATTTTTAATTTCTATTTTAAAAACACTTAAAAAGAAAATTACAAATATAGATGCTTTGTTTTTGATTTATTTTTTTACACCTTTTTTTATTGCTTGGATAAGTAGTTTTTGGACTGCAATTAATGGACCATGGAGACTTTTATTTATTCTTCCAGCATTTTATACAATCATTGCTATTGGTTTAAAAAATACAAAAAATAATATCTGTAAAATAATTATTTCAATAACCTTGATAATTAATGTTTTCTTTTCATTAAAATACTTATTATTAGAAAAATTTCATCGTGAAAACTGGAGAGAAGCAGTTAAATACTCTGACAGTTTTTTAAATAAAAACACCATAACTTTAAGTAGTTTTTCTGGACCATTTACTTCAATTCTTTGGTATAGCAAATATCCAGAAAATAATTTAGGAAACACAGATTTAAATAAAATTTTAAATTATAAAAAAATTATTTTATTTACTTACTTAAATGATATTTTTGACAATCAAAGAGCAACGGAATCTTTTTTGAAAAAAAACACATATTCTTTAACTCAGGAAAAAGATTTTAAAGGAGTTGGAATAATAAAAATTTATAGTAAATAAAAAATCATTTTTAGATCAAAACATGATTAAAAAAATATTAATTATTTTTATAATATGGTTTACTATTCTTTTTACAACAAACAAACTTTCTGTATTTTTTTTAGACAATAGAACAAGCTATGAAACATATCATAAAAATATCTCATTACCTCAAAAATTAAGACCAATTTTACTTCCTTGGCTTAATTTTGATGGGCGAAATTATCTAGAAATTGCTAACAATTGGTATCAACCATATCCTTTTGATAAAAATCTTAGTAATAAGCAACACTTTAGAGTATTTTTTCCTTTATATCCTGGATTAATAAAAGCTTTAAGCCTTAATTTTTTTATAAATCCTATTATTGTTGGTTTATTAATATCATATATTTCAATTTTAGCCAGTTTATTTTTAATTTATAAAATTCTAAAGTTAGAAAAACAAAATGATAGTTATATTTTAAAAGTTATCTTACTTTTACTATTTTTTCCAACTTCATTTTATTTTTTAGCTTTTTATACTGAAAGTATATTTTTATTATTGTCCCTTTTAGTTTTCTATTTTTTAAATAAAAAAAACTATTTATTAAGTAGTGTTTTTTGTGCTATAGCAACTGGAAGTCGGATAGTTGGAATAACACTAATTATTCCTATAGTTTATGAGATTTATTTAGAATACAAAAAAACTAAAAAAATAAACTTTTCTTTTTTACTTGCTCCAACAGGATTATTTTTATATATGATTTTTAATCAAGTTTCTTCTGGTAATGCATTTAGCTTTTATTTAAAACTAGAAAGTTGGAATAAAAAAATTTCTATTCTTGGACCATTTCAAGGAATTTTCCTTAATATTCAAAACATCATTAATGATTTAATTAGATTAAAAATAAATGATAGTCACTTAATAAAGTGTACCGAGTTAATAACAATATTTTTTTATATATATCTATGCTTTTACTTATATAAAAAAATTAAAATAAGTTATTGGATATTTATAATTTCAAATATTTTAATAATTTTATTTTCTGGATCTTTAACTTCAATTCATCGTTATGTTTTAATTTTATTTCCAATTTATTTTTTTGTAGCAAAAAAAATCCATGGTAAAAAATTTTTACAGTTAATAATTGGTAGCATAATCCTACTTTTGATTTTTGCCAGTCTTTTTCTAAGGGGTTATTGGGTGGCTTAAATTGAATATAAGACTTTCTCAACAATTTTATTTACTGATAACCCTAATTTTTCTCTTAAATAATCTTGTGATCCTATTTCTTTTATAAACTCATTTTTCACTGATATCGACACTACTTTTGCAGATTTTCCATGGCCTGCCAATACCTCAGACACAACAGATGTTAATCCACCAGTTAAATAATTTTCTTCAACAACAAAAATTGCTTTTTTTTGTATAGATCTTTCAATAATCAATTGAGCATCGATTGGTTTTAAAGTATTAAAATAAATAACTGAAGTAGCTAAATTATGTTCTTGCCTAAGTATTTTTTCTGACTCAAGCACATTAAAAAGGGTAGTGCCTGTTGTAAAAATTACAATATCACTTCCTTTTTTTAATTCAATTCCTTTTCCAAAGTGGAAATGATATTTTTCTTCAAAAATTATTTTTTCGGTTTTCTTTCCAATACGAAAATAAAATGGACCAGAATTTTCTATTACGTATTTGATACATAACTCTGCGTCAATTGCATCAGCAGGATTAAAAATTTTTATATTTGGTAAAACTCTCATTAAAGAAACATCTTCTAAAGCAAAATGTGTTGGCCCTAAAACGCCATAAGATAATCCAGACCCAACTCCTAAAATAGTTATATCCAAATTGTGATAACAAATATCATTTCGAATTTGTTCAAAACATCGCATAGTAATAAATGGAATTATTGAATATATAAAAACTTTTTTACCTGATAATGCAAGACCAGCAGCTACACCAATTAAATTTTGTTCAGCAATCCCACAATTAATAAATCTATCAGGAAATTCTATTTGTAGTTTTTCTAAAACTCCATATCCCAAATCGCCAGTAAGAAAAAAAACATTTTCGTTTTTTTTCATTTCGTCAGCGATTTTTTCGATAACTATTTGTCTCATATTAATTCCTTTAAAATTTCTATTTTTTCCTCGTTTGTTATTCCCATATAATGAGATTCGTATGGTTTTTCTTCATATTTTTTTATTCCTTTTCCTTTTATTGTTTTTGCAATAATAAAATGCGGTTTTTGATTTAAATTTTCTTTTGCAGAAACTAAAGCTTCTTCAAGCTTAGACATATCATGACCATCAACTTCGTATATGTTAAATCCAAATGCAATTAGTTTTTCCCGAAGTGGTTCAATATTTAAAATTTCTTTTCCTTCTCCAAAACCTTGATATTTATTATGATCTAAAATAATAATTAGATTGTCTAATTTTTTTTGAAAAGCAAATAAAAATGCCTCCCAGTTAGAACCTTCATTTAATTCTCCACCTGACACTAAACAGTAAATTCTGTTATTTTTTTTATCAATTTTGGATGAATAAGCAAATCCACAAGCAACAGGAAGTCCGTGCCCTAAAGATCCAGTTGCCAACTCAACCCCAGGAACAACTTTTGATACATGTTCTGGTAAAGTTCCACCATCTCTATCAAATGAACTGAGAATATCATTGTTAAAAAAACCTTTCTCAAAAAGAGTAGAGTATAAAGCTGACGCTGCATGACCTTTACTTAAAATAAAAATATCTCTATTTTTATCTTGTGGATTATTTGGATCGATGTTTAGAATTTTAAAATATAAAACTGTTAGTATCTCAATTATTGAAAGACTTGAGCCTATATGATGAGAAACATCAGGTAGTAAAATAGAAATTAAATTTCTTCTAATTTTTTTTGCAATTTCCTCCATAATTTCATTCTATCAAGAAAGAGGGATTGATTGATATCTATTTTCAAGAATATTTTTATTATTTTTCGAAATAATAATTGAATATTTTATAAGACTAATTTTTTTATCTAATGAATCATCATAATCCCAAATATCATTATTTTTATTTGCACTACTATCAATCATAAAATCATTTTTAGGTTTAATGGTTTTTGAAATTAACGACTCAATGCTCTCAGGATTTGGCCAAGGACCAGGTGTTTGACAGTTTATTAAATTAAACAAATTTTCTAAACTATTTGAATTATTAATATCTTTCTCTCTATCATGTCCAAAAAAAACTCCATAATAATTATTGTTTTTTAATAAGATAGCGCCACTATCAAATTCCCATCCTGGAATAACAAATCGTTTACCTTTTTTTTCTGCATAACTTCGTAAAATAAAGGCAGTATCAAATAATCCAGACAACTCTTGGTTATTTATTAAATTAAAAAGAAAAAAAGTTGCTGCTGCTTCACAGTTACCACTAACTTTTGTTTTATACAAAGATTCAAACTCATCTCTTGTTTTTATTGCAAGATTTAATACTTTATTTTTTGTATTTGAAATAATTTCTATATTTCTTTTTTCAAATTCTTTCATAAATATTTTTCTTAAATTAATTATGAGTTTTGGTATAGAGGTTTTTACTTTCTTGAAGTTGTTGTGGAGTATTTATACCAATTCCAACATATTCAAATGGTACTTTAACTGGAATAACTCTTTTATTTTGTATTTTTGCCAAATGAATTAGGTCTGTTAAATAATACTCACCTGACACTGGTGATTTTTTAAGTTTGTTAATATTTTTTTTAATAAAATTAAAATCAAAACAATAAAACCCTGCATTAACTTCTTGTACTTTTTTTTCATCTTCCGTTGCGTCTTTTTGTTCAACGATTCTATCAACAAATCCATCCTCATTCCTAACAATTCTTCCCCAACCAGTAGGATCATCAACTATTGTTGATATTAAACTAATAACTGCTGATTTTTCTTTATGAGTATTAATTAGATTATTAACTAATTCTTTTGAATAAAACATCATATGATCACCATAACCTACAATAACGATGTCTGGATTGTTTTTAATTGCTTTTAAAGCACATTTAACAGCATGACCTGTTCCAAGTCTTTTTCTCTGTTGTGCAAAAACTACTTTATTATTATTAACTATTTTTTTTACACTTTCAGCATATGCTCCAACAACAAGAATTATTTCATCTACCAAATTATCAATTAAATCTATTCCATAATGAATAAGAGATTTTCCATTAAAGGCAAGAGCAGTTTTATTAACTGATTTTGACTCCATTCTTTTGCCTTTTCCTGCTGCTAAAATAATGCCTGTTATTTTCATAAAATTTGATGGTAAATTATAGCATAAATAATAATTTAAGATTGCTATTTAGCTATTATTGGCAATTATTGAAGTAAAAATTATTTTCTTTTATTAAAAACTTTTAAAAGAAAAGAGGCAATTTCAACTGCATAATTTGAAACAAAAGATTTAATATTCCCAATTTTTTCTTTTGTTTCTTTTTTAAACTTATTAATCTCTCTTGTTACAACAACAAAAAAGATAATAACGCTTAATATTAAAACAGAAAATAAAAAAAAGAAAATACTACCTAAAATATAAAACAATATTTGAATATCCATTTTATTTTTTTATTAAATTAATAATTATTTAGTTGTTTTTTTCTTTGGCTTTTCAGTAATTTTTACCCAATCAGCTTCGAGCATTTTCTTTATCTTTTCTATTTTATCAAGTGGAATCTCATGTTCTTCTTTTATTTCCTCAACAGCGTCTTTAACAGCTTTTAAATATTTTGCTCTGTCAATATCCTCAATTTTTTCTTTTAAAGCAGCTAGGTTTTTAATAACTACTTTTTTTGTTTTAAAGTAATGTTCTTTTGTTTCTTTAGAAGCCTCACCAACAAAAGCGATTATCTTTTTATCAAGCTCGGCTTCATAAAGTTTCTTTTTTAATTCCTCAACTTTTTTTATAAAATCCTCCCTGTTTTCTTTTCCAGATTTTGGAGATAGAAACAATCCAGCTACAGCTCCAATAACTGCTCCAAAAACTATAGCTAATCCAAATTTTTTGTCTTGTGCCATATTTTTTTAAAACTTAAATATTAATAAGATTAAATATAGGAGGATAATTTAGATTTGTCAATTATCTATCCTTTGAATAAACTTCGATCAGTTTCTTCATTTTTGAATCCACTGCACGATCTATATCG
The DNA here is from genome assembly GCA_964636045.1 of uncultured Gammaproteobacteria bacterium. Classification (GTDB taxonomy): domain Bacteria; phylum Patescibacteriota; class Microgenomatia; order UBA1406; family HO2-37-13b; genus CAZWRH01. Next base: position 24,694 of record CAZWRH010000006.1, read on the forward strand.
ACTTTCATTGCATTAGCAAGTGAGATAGTTGCCAAAATAATATCGGCAAACTCTTCATAAAGATTGTGAACATCAAATTTTTCGAGCTTTGATTTTCTTTGGAGCGATAAAGAGGAGAGAATTTCGTTTGAAAGTTCTCCAACTTCTTCAGATAATTTTACGGTTTTAGCCAAAATATCTTTTTCACGCTTAGTCAAAGTCAAAAATTCTATTCTTAACTCTTTACTTTTTACCTTAAGGATTTTTTGAATCTCTTGAAGTGAAAGATGAGGTTTTTGATTTGTTTTTTGAATTTTCATATTCGCATTAACATAACTTGTAACTGTTGGTATTATACCAAAAAATAAAGCAAAAGTAAATCCTATAGTATTAGAGTTGAAATTACTAACTTTATTTTTTATAATACTTCCATGGAAATAAATCGAGGTATAAAGCCTCCTATAGTTCCAACTAAACCTCAACAAAGACCTAGGTATATTCCTATAGATCTATTCTCACCTAAACCAATCGAAACAAAACCAACAATTAAAAAAAACGAAGAACAAATAAAAGTAGAAGCAGATAAAGAAATTATTAAATTTAGAAGTGGTGAGCAAATATCACCAATAAAATTTGAAGAGCATTATTTTGAAGAGATTGATAAAACAGAAAAAATACCAATATATTGTCGTAGAGGAACAATAATTAAAGATGGGTTTGTTTTATGCGTTAGAGTAAATAATGAAAAAGGAGAACAAAAAACAAGAATAGATAAAAGAAAAAAAGAAGGATTTTATCGATCCCTTACTCCAATAGTTTTAAATGTAAAATCAACAGAGGGATACGAAAAAACTGCCGAAAAAGTTGTTCATCCAATAGGAAGAGAGTTTTATGCAAGAATAATCAAATCTGCTCCTAAAAAAACCAAATAATAACTTTCTAGATAATTTAGATATAATGTATTGAAATTATTGCGTCTATAGTTCAATTGGATAGAATAGTTGCTTGCGGAGCAACCGGTTGGAGGTTCAAGTCCTCCTAGACGCACTAGAAAATATTTCTAAAATAATTTTAGAAATACAATTTCTTGTGTCCTCCTGAATTCGCCATTTGAGATGCGTTCAAATAGAACTAAAATCAAAAAGGAAGAATGGGAGGACCTACAATATACTTATTATGTTAGAAATAATATTGCTTGGATTAGCGCTATCTATAGACACATTTTTAATATGCGTTCCAAGTGGAACAATAACAAAAAAACTAAATTTTTTTCACATTCTAAGAATTAGTTTAATTTTTGCAGCTTTTCACATAGCGATGATTGTTTTTGGTTGGGCAACGGGAAGCATATTCAAAAATTACATTTTGGGATATGACCATTGGGTAACTTCAGGGATTTTGGTAACAATAGGAGTAAAAACTATTTTCGATGCTTTTAACTCAAAAGAAACTGGAGATAAAAAAGAATTAAATCTAGCCAAACTTCATCATATTTTTATAATTGCATTTGCAACAAGTGTAGATGCATTAGCTGTTGGAATATCATTTATTACATTTTCTAAACCAATCATTGAAACATCAATGATAATTGGATTGGTAAATTTTCTTGTTTCATCATCAGGACTTTTACTTGGTGAAAAAATTGGTGAAAAAATTCATGAAAAACTTGAAGAAAAAATTGTTGCTTTTGGAGGATTGGTTTTAATAATTATCGGACTCAAAATCCTTTTTGAACATTTAAGATAAAAGCAGGGGATGAGGGAATCGAACCCCCAACAAAGGTTTTGGAGACCTCTATTATACCATTTAACTAATCCCCTAAATTCTTTTAATTTTATCACAAAATCTGGTAAAATATTTATCTAGCGCGGGATTAGTTAAACGGTTTAATGTCTGCTTTCCAAGCAGAGGAAACGGGTTCGACTCCCGTATCCCGCTCATAAAAATCATCAATAATGATGAAAAAAAATATTCATAACCCAAAAATCTATACACTTGTTGGGGCATGTGCTTCAGGAAAAACTACCTTATTCGAAAAATTGCAAAAAATAAACAAAGATTATTCATTTGCTCCAGAAGCTGCCAGAATGTTTTTTGAAGAAAACAAAATTCCCAAAAAAGAAAGATATACTTTTCACACTCAAGTCAAAATTCAAGATAAATGTCTAAAAGAATTAGAAAAAGCTATAAAAAAAAGAAAATCTATTATTATTGCCGATAGCTCCATTATTGATCCAGCAGCTTACGCAATGTTAAGCGAAGATCAACAGATGGCAAAAAAACTACTAGATAATGTAATAAACCAACTTTCAATTTATGATTTATTCTTACTTCTTGATATAAAAGACATTAACTACAAACATAATTCATCAGATTCATTAAGGACAGAATCAGAAGATCAAAGATCTAAAGTGCACAATAATTTATTAAAAATAATTATTTCGCTTAAATTACCATATAAAATAATTAGTGGAAGTGTTGATGAAAGAGTGAAAAAAATTCATCAAATTATTAAAAATAATCAATGAAAAAAAATCCTCTAATAAAAAGCACTTTGTTACTTTTATTAAAAAATAATCAAATTCTTTTGGCAATGAAAAAAAGAGGTTTTGGAAAAGGAAAATGGAATGGGGTAGGGGGGAAAATTAAACAAAATGAAACAGCTGAAGAAGCAACAATTAGAGAAACAAAAGAAGAAATTGGTATAACTCCTCTTACTATTAAAAAAAGAGCGGTTATTAATTTTTATTTTCCAAACAATCCAGAATGGAACTGCAACGTTTCTGTTTATACTTCAAAAAAATGGATAGGAAAACCAATTGAGACAGAAGAAATGAAACCAAAATGGTTTAATACTAAAAAAATTCCTTATAACAAAATGTGGTCTGATGACAAACATTGGTTACCATTAATTCTTGATGGCAAAAACTTAAAAGCAGAATTTATTTTTAATGAAAATAACCTTGTAGAATCTTTAAAATTATCCTTTACTGATTCTTCTTACATTACTTAAAGGATAATACAAGATTGTTTGAACTTTTCAAATTCATCTTCTTTAATACTTTCTCTTACTTCCTTCATTAATTTTTCCATAAAAGTTAGGTTGTGAATAGTTGCAAGCCTATAATATAAAAGCTCTTTTTGTTTATATAAGTGATGCAAATAAGCCTTAGAATATTTTTTACAAGTATAACAATCACATCCGTCATAAATTGAATTTGTATCTGATTTATATTTTGTCTCAAATATATCAATAGAACCAAAAGTGTTTTTCTCTCGAGTATAAAGTCTTCCAATACGTGCGTGACGAGTTGGCGTAACACAGTCTAGTGTGTCTAGTCCCATCTCGACACTATCAAAAATATCATCAATACCACCAATACCAAGAAGATGTCTTGGACGTAAGTCTTCATAAATATCATTCATTACCCAACCAACCTGATCTCGCATTTGTTTTTTTGTCTCACCAACTGATACTCCACCAATAGCAATTCCAAAAAAGGGTAGGGAAGTAATAAACTTTGCACTTTCTCGTCTCATATTTTCAAACATCCCTCCTTGAATAACTCCATACATTTTTTGAGAATCTGAGTCACCTAGTTCTGAAATCGACAATTTTGCCCATTCATGAGTTCTCTCCATTGCTCGCCTTGTATACTTCTCTGGGGCTTCAAGATAAGTACATTCATCAAATGCAACAATAAAATCTGCGCCTATTTTCTTTTGCGATTGAATAGAAAATTGAGGAGTAAAAAAATATTCAGTTCCATCAATGTGAGACTTAAATTTTACTCCCTCATCGGTTATTTTTACTAAATGTGGAGTCTCATTGTTTTTGGCAAATTTGTTTCTTGCAAGAGAAAAAACCTGAAATCCACCCGAATCAGTAATTATTGGTTTATTTATCTTTGAAAAATTATGTACTCCGCCAATTTTTTGCATCAAATCTGCACCAGGTGATAAAACAGTGTGATATGTATTAACAAATACAAATTGTGTACCAATATTATCCAAATCCTCAGGAGTAAGAGACTTAACTGTTGATTTTGTACCAACAGTTACAAATGCAGGAGTATTAATCACTCCATGTGGAGTTTTTAAAACTCCAAGTCGTGCCTTAGATTTTTTACTCTTTTTTATAATTTCAAAATCAAACATATTCAGTTTATTTCTCTTTTAAATGCCATTTAAATGCTGTTTCGACAATTTTTTTTACATCTAAGTATTGAGGATCCCATCCTAAGATTTTTTTAGCTTTATTGTTATTTGCAAAAAGTGTTGGAACATCTCCAGCTCTTCTTTCTTTATAAACAATTTCTTCTGAAGAATATCCGTATTGTTTTGCGGTTTCTAAAATACTTGAAACTACTTCTTTATTTGAAAAACCATTACCTGTTCCTAAATTAAATAAGTCCGATGTATTGTTTTCTACAATGTGCTTTAGGGCTAAGTGATGAGCTGATGCCAAATCTTTAACATGAATGTAATCTCTTACACATGTTCCATCTTTTGTTGGATAATCAGTTCCGTAAATTTCAATTGGTTGTTTTTCCATTAATTTTTTGATCGCACATGGAATTAAGTGGGTTTCAGGATTATGCATTTCACCATTTGACCCATCTTCCTCTGCTCCACAAGCATTAAAATATCTTAAAATTGCATAATTTATTTTAAATAGTTGACTATACCATTTAATTAAAGTTTCAATCATTGCTTTTGACTCTGCATAAACACTTTGTGGCTTAATAATCTCATCCTCAGAAATTGGAGTTTTTTCAGGTAATCCATAAACCGCACAGGTTGATGAAAAAACAATATTTTTTGTATTATTTTTTTTCATTGCTTCAAGTAAATTAAGTGATGAGAGCATGTTAGTATTAAAATACTCATATGGATTAGTCATTGACTCTGGAACAACAATGAGTCCTGCAAAATGAATCACAGCATCAAATTTTTCAGTTTTAAATACTTCATTTAATTTCTCTTTATCCAATAAATCAACTTCAATATATCTAGTAAAACAAGCGCTTTTATGCCCAGTTGAAAAATTATCCAAAATTACTAAATTATTAAATCCCAAATCTTTCAAATATTTTGTTGTAAAAGAACCAATATATCCAGCACCTCCGGTTATTGCAATTTTTAAATCTTTTGAAAACATTTTTTTGTTTTTTAAATTTTTAATTTTTTATCTGTTTTTTGTCTTAAGTAAACAATAAGTTCTGCTAATACTCCAGTTAATACTATTTGAATTCCAATTATTATAAGTAAAATAGCAAGTTGCAAAATTGGCCTTCTATAAAGCAAAACATTATTAAATAATCTTTCTACTGCTAAATACGATGCAATTGCAAAACCGATTGCAAATAAGATTCCTCCAATTACTCCAAAAAAATGAAGAGGCTTTTCTGAAAATCGATAAATAAAATAGGTTGTTAAAGTATCGATAAGTCCAAAAAAAAGTCTTATAAATCCATATTTTGATTTACCAACTTGTCTTTTTCGATGGTCTACCTCAACTTCTTCAGTCTTAAAACCTTCCTTCTCAGCCAAAAGAGGTAAAAAGCGATAATTATCTCCATAAAGAGGAATATCAATTAAAACCTGTCTTCTCATTACTTTTAAACCACAATTTATATCATGAAATTTTGATTTAAAAATAATTAACAACATTTTATTAAAAATTCTAGATGGCCAAGTTTTTTCATAATTATCTAGCCTTGCTTTTCTCCATCCATTAATAAAATCATAACCACCAATAATTTTGTCTACCATTGGATTAATATTTTTTGGATTGTCCTGAAGATCTGCATCAATAAAAATAACTATGTCACCGGTTGATTTTTCAAACCCAGTTTTTAGAGCTCTTCCTTTTCCAAATCTTTTTCTTTGTGAAATTAAAGTTGTGTTTTTATTTTCATCAACCAATTTATTAACTTCTTTAACTCCTTCATCTGTTGAGCCATCGTTTACAAAAATAATTTCATAATGATGTTTTTTTGAAACGTTATCTTTTATTTCATTAAAAAGATTAGTTAAATTTCCTTCCTCATTATGAAAAGGTATTATTATAGAAATTTTCATAAAATTAATTACGGAGTTTTTTATAAACTTCTAAGGCTCCATCTGTGTATATTTTCTCAAAATTTTTATCATTTCGCAAAAGATTATATGTTGCTAATGTTTCTTCAGTGTATGGATAAATCATGCTATTTACTTCTCCAATCTGAATAACAATATAATCCGAATAAAAATATCTTTTATCAAAAATAAAAAACTTCTTTCTTTGAGTGAGATGTGGTGCAACTCGAGGCGTGGCAGAAACAACAATATTTTCATTATTTAATTTTTCTTTCCACGAATTTATTGTTTTAATGTTTAGTGCTGGATATAAAAATGGATGAATTTCTTTTTCAAAAGAATAGGGAAGAGGGCTTTTTACCACTGAAAATATTATAGTTACAACAACTAAAACACCACATAAAAAATTTATTGGAAACTTTTTATACTTTGAGATTATCGTTTTTAAGCCAAAAATTCCCCCAATAAAAACAAAAGGATTAATCACTGAAGTATAGTGAAAAATAATATTACGCATATTTGGATCATTACTTAACAGATTAATTCCAAAATCTGCTATTGGTAAAAAAGCTATAAAAGGAGATAAAAAAGGAATAAATAAAAGAGGTGCAAATAAAAACCAAAAATATCTTAACCCATCATAACTTGTTAATTGACCAATTATCATGTCTGGTTTTGACAAAATTCCAATTATTATTCCTTTTGGAGAAAAACCATATTGATCAAATCTTGACATTGCAAAATGAACACCGTCTTTAGCAAAAAAAGGAATTATAAATTTGAACGATGAAAAAACCCAAACCAAACTAAACAAACTAATAAATATTGGATATTTAAGATCTTTTTTTTCTTTAAAATTTCTGTAAAAAAGATACGCTCCATAAAAAAAAGTTGTAAAAGCAACTTGTTCTTTTGAAAAAATAGAAAGTATTAAAAATAAAAATCCTAACCAATATTTTTCTAAATAATCAAAATAAAACATAAAAATTAATAATGATGTTGCAAGTGTTACTGCATGAAAATCAAAGATATTAGCACGTTGCATAGGAACATACATTAAATAAGAAAATGCAAAAACTAAACTAATGTTTTTATTTTTCAAAACTTTTTTTGATAGTAAATATATCCCCAAACCTCCAAGACCTAAAACGATTGATTGAATAACAAGCAAAGTTTCTGGTCCTTTATAAATCCAATAAAAAGGAGAGAGAAATAAAAGCAATATGTCACTATGAATTCCTAATCTATTTATATTTTCTGTCCCTGTTAAGCTTGTTAATTCAAGAAATCTTCCTTGAGAAGAGTTGTAAACAACCTGATCCATAATTCCTAAATCGTAAAAAGCTGTGTAACCACTATTATGTCGCAAAACACTAAAGTAAGAAAACCAAATAATATAAATACTAATAATTAAAGCTAATAATATTTCGTGCCAATTTTTATTTATTTTTTTCATTATTACCTGAGTGAAATTTGGTATGAACTTCTTTAAGCTTTGGATTGGTTAAATGAGTATATACTTGGGTTGTTGAGATATTTTTATGACCCAATAACTCTTGAACAGACCTTAAATCTGCGCCATTTGACAACAAATCAGTTGCAAAACTATGACGCAGTGCATGTGGTCCAAATCTTTTAACTATTCCAGCTTTTTTTCTATATTTATCAACTAATCGTTCAATAGATCTTACAGTTAATCTAAATTTTTCGTCAGAAAGTCTCTTTGATTCTCTTGGACCTGAATATCTAATAAACAAAGGTTTATAAGGATCATCTCTTTTTGTTAGATATTCAGACAAACTTTTTTTTGCATTTTCAGTTAAAAAAACTACTCGAGTTTTTCCACCTTTTCCCATTATACTAAACTCTCCAGTATTGAGATTAATATCGTCTCTGTTGATTGCAGCAAGCTCTGAAACCCGAAGTCCTGTTGAAAACAATACCTCTAAGATAGCAGTATCACGAAAATCAGCAACCTCTGTTGTGTTTGGTGAGCTAAGCATTCTATTAAGCTCATCTTGTTGTAAAAATTTTATTTCTCTATCTCTTTGTTTTCCAAGTTCAATAATTTCAGGAGAAATAACGTTATATTTTTTCTTAATTAAAAATCTCAATAATGATCTCATAGCTACCAAAAAATAATTTTGAGTTTGTTTTTTTAATTCTCCTTTATAAGGATTAAAATAATCTCTTGATAAATAAAGTCGAAATTCTCTAATCATTTCTTCATTAATATCTTTTACATCAATAGTTTCAAGTTTTTTTTCATTTTTTAGCCAATTAATAAAAAAAGCTAAATAATATCTATACATTTTGACAGTTTTTAAGGATAAGTTTTTATCAAGTTCGCAGTATTCTAAGAATCTATCAACCGCTTCGTGAATATTCATATTTTGATTATATTAAACGACATGTCTGAAATAAAGCTGAATAATAAGTTCAAATCATTTTTTCTTTATTAAAAAAAGGATTATTTAAAATATTTGAAGAAATTGTATTGAAGTTTAAATTTCTTGCTTCATCAGAATAGATACCATTACATATTCCCATATTTACCAAACAATCATATATTTCATAGCTTCCAAAATCGCAAGACCTTAATCCACTAAGAGTATGTTCATAATTATTTAGTTTTGCCGATACAACATCTCTCATTAAAAAAAATGCCATTTGATTCTCCCCAACATGCTGGAGCTGTTTAGCCAAAGTAACACCTGCAATATCACCTCCTGAAAGTCTAAATTCTTCAGCTTTTTGAATTGTTTTGATAAAAGGGTTAAGCTCTGGATACTTACTATTTATTTTTGAAAAAACATCTTTTGGAAGAGGTTTAAATTTACAATAAATCTCTCGACATATATCTTCATAAAGAGGGGAGAAGTATAAAATGCGCTGATCAATTCTGTTTTGTTTTTGCTCAATAGGGATAAGACGAGGTGCAGATGATAAATCAAATTGTCCAAAAGAAATTCTTTCTCTCATCAATATTTAACAATATAAAAAAAGTTTTAAATTGTCAAATTTAAAAAAAGCATTGTTTTTGGTTAAAACAAAGACTAAAATATGATTGTTTTCATTCTGAAATTAAATTACGAAACCTAAAAATGCAAAAAATCAAAATTTATTTAGCAAATCTATTGCAAAAATTTAAAGAATGGTATAAAAAAGCGCCAGATAGTAAAAAATATATTGAACTTTTAACTGCTATTTTATCCGTTCCAGTAATGATTACTGTTATTGTTTTAAATTTAAATAATTTAAATCAAAATAAGCAAGCCCAAAACACTACAAATAACAAAACTACTCCAATTGAGATTGTTATTAGTGCCCCAGCTCAAAAACCTCCAAACAATGAAAACAGTAGATCAGCAACACCTACTATTATTAGTACAACTCCAACATCTACGCCAACTCCAAGTCCGACACCTACAAATTTTGAATGTAAAAAAGAAGTTGGACCAATAGAAGTATTAACGCCTCAAGAAGGACAAGTAATTAATACAGATAATTTATGTATAAAAATATCTACAAATAGCAATTATTGCCCAATAACTCTTTCTTATCAACTTGATGGAGGAAACTGGTCTGATTTTACAACTAATAGCGTTTGTTTATACAATCTTCCAAGTGGAAATAGAGAATTACAATTAAAAATAAAAAGCACCGTCTCAGATGATTTGGTTACATTAAAAAGAAATTTTATTTACCAAAATCCAAAAATAACATCTACACCAACTCCAAGTCCGACACCTACAAATTAATTAAGTAGTTTATATCCTTATATCAATCTATTTATAATATTTAATTGAGTTTATTTAATATTTCTGCAAACTCCTCATCAGTTACCATTTCGCCTTTTAATATATCGAGGTTTTTATCTTTCCAATATGGTTGTTGATTCATATTTTTTCTTACAATTTTTTCTGCCATTATTCTATCATCTCCAAGTTGAGACATAAAAAAATTAACTCCACCTTCAAATATTTCTTCAACTGTTTTAATCTTTTCATCACTGTCAGTACAAAAACAACAAAATTCAGAATTTTCATTACCTTGAGAAAAATCTTCCTTTTTAATAAGAGGCATTCCGCAAGCTATACAGTATTTCATATTTTAAATATTAAAAATAATAAATGATATTTATATTTTATTAAATATACAATTAAATAAATGTAAGAAATAAATCCAAAAATAGAACCTAAAAAAA
>CAZWRH010000007.1:0-8464 GCA_964636045.1 uncultured Gammaproteobacteria bacterium
TTTTTTGTACCTTTTCTAGAACAAAAAGTAGCACCTTTTGCAAAATCATGTGAAAAACTAGCCTTTCCATCAACATAATTTGTATTTCCTGCGCTCTTTTTCATTTTGTCCGATTGAATACAGGGTTTTTCAGCTCCTGGTTCATAATAATTTGGGCAAGTTAAAATTTCTCTTAAAGATTTTTTTCCCCAAATACAAACATTTTTACTTTGTCTTTCCATAAGACATTATTATACCCTATAGTATCTATAAATACAAGATATTCTTATAAATCTTGTTATAATTTGGTTATGTTAATTATTTATTCAGGAGATGACTATTCAAAATCAAGAGAAGAATTTATACTATTTAAAGAAAAATTAAAATCCAACTATCAACTGATTGATTTACCAGAAAAAGACTTACTTGAAATAGATAAATGGCTTTACGATTCAAATAGTTTATTTACAACAAAAAAGGCAATTTTTTTAGAAAATATACTAACAAAAAAAGGAATACTAGCTTATTTAAAAAAATTTGACGATAAAAAAGAAGATAATTTGCTTGTTTTTTGGGAAAAAGATTTAGATTCAAAAATCCTTAAGTTTAGTTTTTCTAAAGCAAAAATATATGAAAGCAAACTTTCTGAAAATATTTTTAAATATCTTGATGCGATTTTCCCTGGAAACCTAAAAAACTTATCTATTCTTTTAAATTCTATATCTGAAAATACGATTGAGAATATTATTTTTTTTATGACAGTCAAAAGAGTTAAAGAATTAATTTTCATTAAAAATAACATTGAACCAGTAAAAAAACTGGCAAGTTGGCAAATCGCTCGACTACATAAACAAGCAGATATGTTTGATAATAAAAAACTAATAGATCTTTATGAAGCTCTTTATCGTATAGAAGTTTCTTACAAGAATAGTAAAAATTTTTATTCAATAAAGAAGTCACTTGACATCTTGTTTTGTTATTTTATATGATAGGGTACGAAAGTTATTATTTTAAATTTAAAAAATATGACTAATATTGATCCTAAAATATTTAAAAGCTATGATATTCGTGCTACTTATCCAGAACAAATTAATGAGGAAAATGTTTATGTGATTACTCAAGCAGTTTACACGTATTTAAAAAGTTTATTTCCACAAAAAAAATCCTTAAAGATTGCAGTAGGTCGTGATATGAGACTATCTGGACCAAGTTTATTTCCAATAATTTTAAAAGGGTTAACTGACATGGGAGCAGAAGTTATTGATGTTGGACTTTTATCAACGCCATCATTATATTTTGCAGTATTTCATTATGGTTATGATGGTGGAATACAATTATCTGCATCACATAATCCATCAAATTATAATGGAATGAAAATTGTTCGAAACAGTGAAACAGGACTTATTAAAATCGGAAAAACAACTGGAATGGAGGATATTAAAAATTTAGCAGTTGAAGGAAAAACCTATTTTGAAGAAATAAAAGGAACAGTTACTCAAAATAATAATGTTTTAAAAGATGAAATTGAAAATGCAAAAAATATATTTAAACTTTCACCAATTAAACCTTTTAAAGTTGTTGCAGACGCAGCAAATGCAATGGGAGCACAATATTTAGGAGGATTATTTGAAACAATGCCTGAATGTAATTTAGTAAAAATGAATTTTGATCTTGATGGATCATTCCCAGTTCACCAACCAGATCCATTAGTTAAAGCAAATTCCGCTGACCTTAGAAAAAAAGTAGTTGAAGAAAAAGCAGATATTGGGCTTGCACCGGATGGTGATGGAGATAGAATGTTTTTTATTGATGAAAAAGGTGAAATTGTTCCTGCGTCTATAATTACTGGAATTGTCGCTAGAGAAATTTTAAAAGACAATCCGGGGGCAACAATTTTATTCGATATCAGATACACAATGACTGCCAAAAAAATTATTACTGATATGGGTGGAAAATATGACATCACAAAAGTTGGTCATGCATTTATAACTGAAATGATGAATAAAACTGGCGCATTATTCGGAGGAGAATCATCAGGGCATTATTTCTTTAAAAAAACTGGAAATGCCGAGAGTCAAATTCCAATTGTTTTAATTATTTTGTCAGTTATGAGTCGAGAAAACAAAACACTTTCTCAACTAAAAACAGAATTAAGTTATAGTCATGAATCAGGAGAGCATAATTTTAAGACTGATAATGCACCTTTAATTCTTGAAAAATTAAAAGAAAAATTTACTGATGCAAAACTTGAAACAATGGATGGCGTGGCTTTTGAATACGATTCATGGAGATTTGGAGTAAGATCTTCAAATACAGAGCCACTTTTAAGACTTAATTTAGAGGCTCTTGATGAAAAATTTATGCATGAAAAATTTACTGAAATTTTTGAATTTATTAAAAATTTAGGTGCAACACCTATTGAAGAACATTAATATGGAAAGAGATAAATTAGATTTCTCTAAATTTTCAGTTATTCCACATCAAAAAAAAGTTGATAAACCATGGGGATATGAGATTATTTTTACACCAGATAACGCACCAGCTTGTGGAAAAATTTTAAGAGTTTTAGCAGGAAAAAGACTTAGTCTTCAATACCATGATGAAAAAATTGAAACACTTTGTCTAACTGATGGTGAAGGAATAATTACTTTAACTGATTCTGACGGAAAAGAAAAAGAAGTTCATATGGAGTTAAATAAAGGTTATTTTGTAATTCCTGGACAAATACACAGAGTTACAGCTGTCACAGACATGACCTTTATCGAGTCATCAACACCTGAAACTGGAAATACTTATAGACTACAGGACGATACGCAAAGACCAACAGAAACTGAGCAAATGAGAAAAGATGAAAGAGCAAATCTATAAATTATTATAAAATTAAAACAAATCTTATGATAAACATTGATAAAATCAAAAAGTATGATGTAAATGATTGTTATTCATCAACTCAGCAACTCTCAAATCAAATACTTCAAGTAATTGAGGAAGTTGGGAAAATTAAATATCCAAATGTTTATCGAGGTTCTGATTTAATTGCTATTTCTGGAATGGGTGGATCAATTTATACGGCGTATGTCCTTAAATCTTTGCTTGGAGAAGATTTAAATAAGCCAATGACTATTATTAATGGTTATCGTATGCCTTCTTTTGTATTAAAAGACACATTTTTTCTATCAGTCTCATATTCTGGAAATACTGAAGAAACAGTAGCTTCAACGTTAGCAGCTATTAAAGACAATGATGCTGTTACTGCAGTTACTGGTGGAGGAAAACTTGAAGAAATAATGAAGGAAAATAAATTGCCATTTTATAAATTTATTCCAAAATTTAATCCATGCAACGCTCCCCGAATTGGACTAGGATACACAATATTTGCACCAATTATTATTCTATCTAAATTAGGTTATGTTAATTTGGATACAAAAAAGTTAAGCGGAGCCATAGACTATTTACAAAAAAATGATAAATATATCCAAGAAAAAGCTTATGCTGATGCATTAAAAATGAGAGATAGTATTATTGTATTTATTTCTACAAATCATTTAAGTGGAGCAGTTCATATTGCTAGAAACCAAGTCAATGAGACTTCTAAAACCATGTCATCTTTTCAGCTTATTCCCGAACTTAATCATCATATGCTTGAGGGTCTTGAGTTTCCAAAAAATAACAAAGTAAAATTTTTATTTTATAATTCAAATCTCTCCCATGAGAGAAATAAAAAAAGATTGCAAATTACTAAAGATGTTTTTGACAAAATTAATGCACCTTACTCAGAAGTATCTTTTGATACAAAAAATAAATATGAGGAGTTTTTAAGCTACTTAAGTTATGGATCGTATTTTTCCTTATTTTTAGGAATAGAAAATGGAGTTAATCCAACTACAAATCCATGGGTTGATTACTTTAAAAAAGAATTGGAAAAATAAAAATAATTTCTCTTGATTTTTTCTTCAAATTTTCTTTATACTGAATTTATATGAGTAATAAATATATTGTATGGTTTGAAGAAGTTGGAAAAGATGATGTTGGCTTAGTTGGTGGAAAGGGAGCAAATTTAGGAGAAATGTTAAATAGTGGTTTTCCAGTTCCATATGGTTTTGTTGTAACCGCAAATGCTTATTTTCATTTTATTGAAAAAAATAATCTTCAAAGAAAAATAAATAATTTAATATCCATTGTTAATTTTAATAATCAAAAAGAGCTAACAGATATTTCAATGGCAATCAAAAAACTAATTAATGATGCAGAAATTCCAAAAATAATTATTAAAGAAATCACATCTCACTATGAAAACCTAATCTCAAAAGAACAGAAGATTCTTCATAAGAAAGGTATTTTAGGCGAGATTAAAGGTAAATTAAAATCTTTATATAAACTTCCTCTTGTTGCTGTAAGATCATCTGCTACAGCTGAGGATCTTCCAACAGCATCATTTGCTGGACAACAAGAAACATTTTTAAATGTTTCTGGTGAAAATGTCTTAATTCAAAAAGTAAAAGATTGCTGGGCATCTCTTTTTACTGAAAGAGCAATTTATTATAGACATGAACAAGGGTTTGATCATTTTCGAGTTGGCCTTGCGGCAGTAGTTCAAAGAATGATTCAATCTGAAAAATCCGGAATTTCCTTTTCAATTGACCCAGTCACTAATAATAAAAAAGTTATTACAATCGAGTCTATTTTTGGACTTGGAGAATATATTGTTCAAGGAATTGTTACTCCAGATCACTTTGAAATAAATAAAGATAGTTTTGAAATAGTTAATAAAACAATATCTAGACAATACGTAAAACTTATTAAATCTGGAAAAAATAACATTGAGAAAAAAATGGGAAAAAATGATGGATCAAAACAAAAAATAACCGATGAACAAGCAATTAGGATAGCAAAAATAGTAAAAAACATTGAAAAACATTATTACTTTCCGCAGGATATTGAATGGGCAATTGAGAATGACACAATTTACATTGTTCAATCAAGACCAATTACCACATTTAAAGAAGGAAAACAAAATATTCAAGAACATGAAGTTTCCAATAAAAATCCAGTACTTTTAAAAGGAGATCAGGCAGCGCCAGGAATAGGAGTAGGTCAACCAGTAATTGTAATGTCACCAAAAGATATAGATCTTGTAAAAAAAGGTGATATTCTTGTTGCACCACAAACTAATCCTGACTATGTTCCAGCTATGAAAAGAGCTGCTGGAATAGTTGCAGAACGTGGCGGTAGAACTTCTCATGCAGCAATTGTTTCAAGAGAACTGGGTATTCCAGCTGTAGTTGGCGCAGAAAATGCAACCAAAATTTTAAAACACGAAAAAATTATATCTATAAATGGAGCCACGGGTGAAGTTTTTAAAGGAAGTATTTCTATTAAAAAAACTGATAAAGAAAAGGAAATTAAAAGATACTCTAATGTAAAAACATTAACTAAAATTTATGTAAACCTTGCAGAAATTGAACAAGCAAAACGAATAGCAAAAATGAATGTTGATGGAATAGGACTTTTAAGAGCTGAATTCATGATTGCAAATATTGGAACTCATCCAAAGGAAATTATTAAACAAAAAAAGCAAAACCAATTCATTGATACTTTAGCCGATAACATAGAGGTTTTTGCTAAGGCTTTTTTTCCACGTCAAGTAGTTTATAGAGCAACAGATTTTAAAACCAATGAATATCGACATTTGAAAGGTGGAAAGCTTTATGAACCAAAAGAAGAAAATCCAATGATAGGTTACAGAGGAGCAAGTCGCTATATTTCTGATAGAGATGTTTTTGCTATGGAACTTATGGCAATAAAAAAGCTTCGTGATAAAGGTTATAAAAATATTGCTTTAATGATTCCATTTATCAGAACTCCAGAAGAACTTATAAAAATAAAAAATATTTTAGATTTTTATGATCTTCTTCATAAACCAACCTTTAAGTTGTGGATTATGGTTGAAGTTCCATCAACTGTTATTATGCTTGAAGAATTTTTGAAAATTGGTGTCGATGGTGTATCTGTTGGAACAAATGATTTGACAATGCTTTTGATGGGCGTAGATCGCGATAACCAAGAAATTGCTCATCTTTATGACGAGCGAAATCCAGCTGTTTTATGGGCACTTGAAAAAATTGTTAGAACTACAAAAAAATACGGAGTAACTTGTTCTATTTGCGGACAAGCACCATCAGACTATCCAGAGATTGTTGAAAAACTAGTATCGCTTGGAATTACATCTTTATCAGTTAATCCTGATGTTATAGATAAAACCCGTTTACAAGTTGCAGAAATAGAGGGAAAGTTATGGCAAAAATCCAAAAAATAATCGCACGAGAAATACTTGATTCAAGAGGAATACCAACGATTGAAGGCCAGCTTACACTTGACAACGGCCAAAATGTTTATGCCACTGCTACATCTGGAGAATCAAGAGGAAGACACGAAGGTTTTGAGATTAGAGATAGAGATGAAAAAAGATATGAAGGTATGGGTGTATTAAAGCCAGTATCTTTTATAAATGATTTAATTGCGCCAAAACTTATTGGAGTAGATGTTTCTAAACATTTTGATGTAGATTTTTGGTTAAAACAGGCTGATCCTACAGATGATTTTTCAAATCTAGGAGTAAATACTGTTTTTTTAGTTTCACAATTAGTACTAAAAGCCGCTGCCAAAGACCAAAATATTCCAATATATCAATATATTAATAAGGTTTTTAATGAATCCTTTAAAAAAACTATCCCACTAACCAAAACTCCAGCAGGTATTTTTTGTATGATTAATGGAGGAAAACATGGAAGTAAAAGTTTAGAGTTTCAAGAATTTCAAGTTATTCCATCAACAGCAAATAAATTTTCCAAGTCCCTTGAAATATCTGTTGAGGTATATTCTGCCTTAAAAAAAATATTAGATTATAGAAATGCTGGAACGTCAGTATCAGAAGAAGGTGGATTTTCTCCAAATTTATTAACAAATATTGATGCAATAGAAGTAATTAAAGAAACTCTTACTCAAAAAAAACTAATTCCTGGTCTTGATGTTTTTTTAGGAATTGATGCTGCAGCTTCTGACTATTTTCATGATGGAAAATATCATATAAAAGACAAGCCTAACCCTATGGAACCAAACGACTACATTGAATATTTAGAAAATATTGCCAAGGACTATAACATATTAGTTCTCGAAGATGCTGTTGATGAAGAGGATCATGATAGTTGGGCAAAAATTAATAAAAAATTAGGTAATACTTCTTATATTGTTGCAGATGATTTTGTAGCTGGAAATAAAGTCCGTTTAGAACATTCTATTAAAGATAATTCAATAAACGGAGTTTTATTTAAGTTTAATCAAGTTGGAACGTTCGCTCAAATGTTTGAAACAATAAATTTTGCGCAAAATTCTAATCTTAAAATAGTTATTTCACATAGACTTGGTGAATCTAATGATACTCTTCTTGCTGACTTAGCTGTTGGAGTTCAGGCTGATTTTGTAAAATTTGGAGCTCCTGTTAGAGGTGAACGAGTTGCCAAATATAATCGTTTATTAGAAATAGAATCAGAAATTAAAAAATAATTTATGGATCCAATACTTCTTATAGTTTTAGATGGTTATGGAATTGCACCTCCAACTTTTGGGAACGCAGTTTACAGCGCTCATCCAACCTTTATTAACTCACTAATGTATTCTTACCCAAACACACAACTTAAAGCGTCAGGTGAGGCTGTTGGACTTCCGCCTGGAGAAGTTGGAAATACTGAAGTTGGACATATTAATATTGGCGCAGGAAAAATCGTTTATCAAAGTTTGCCAAGAATAAATCTTGCTATTGCTGATTCAAGTTTTGACAAAAACGAAGCATTACTTGGGGCTATAGAACACGCAAAAAAAACAGGAGGAAAGTTGCATATTACTGGACTTGTTGGAGATGGATCAGTTCATTCATGCGTTGAACATTTATTTGCCTTACTGCATCTTTGTAAAAAAAACAATTTTGATAGAGTATTTATTCACGTTATTACAGATGGAAGAGATTCTCCTCCAAAAGCTGCAAAAAACTACATTTCCCATTTAGCTGAAGTTATTGATAGTATTCAAATTGGAAAAATTGCTTCAATTATGGGAAGATACTTTGCAATGGATCGTGATAGAAGATGGGATAGAATTGAAAAAGCATATCTTTGTTTGACTAAAGGAGTCGGAAATAAAACATTAGATTGGAAAACAGCAATAGATAGCTCATACTTACAAAATAAAACTGATGAGTTTATTGAACCTACAAATATTATTGATAGCAATCAGCAACCAGTTGCACTTGTTGAAGATAATGATGCTTTTATTTTTTTTAACTACAGAATTGACAGACCAAGACAATTAACAAAAGCTTTTGTATTAGATGATTTTGACAATCAAGCAAATAAAGCATCATATGACCCTTATATAGCAAAATATTATGGTACTGAAAATGTTGAAGCTTTAAATCAACAAACATATCAAA
>CAZWRH010000007.1:8564-23907 GCA_964636045.1 uncultured Gammaproteobacteria bacterium
CCAAAAGTTGCAACTTATGATCTACAACCTGAAATGTCTGCTCAAGAACTAACTAACAATTTAATTTCAAAAATTGAATCTGATAAATATCAATTTATATTAATTAATTATGCCAACGCTGATATGGTTGGTCACACCGGAAATTTACAAGCAGGAATTAAAGCAATCAAAACTCTTGATAATTGTTTATCTAAAGTTGTTCCAATTGCTCTCCAGTTTAACTGGAAAATTTTGATTACTGCAGATCATGGAAATGCAGAAGAAATGATTAATCCAAAAACAGGAGAACCATCAACTGAACATAGTGGAAACCCAGTTCCTTTTATTTTTGTTAGTAAGGATTTTCAAAATAAGCCAATTAAACTCCAAAAGGGAATATTAGGAGATATTGCACCAACAATCCTTTCTCTCTTTAAAATTCAAAAACCACCTGAAATGACTGGAAATAACTTATTGTCGGAAATTATTATAGAGTAGTTTTATTTAATTTTATTAAATAACTCATTTTTCTTATTTTCTTCAAAGCTATTTATTAAATTATTTTTTTCTTGAGGATCATTTTTTAAATTATAAATCTCATTTTTTTCTCCCTTTTTGTAAAACTTAAGCTTGTCATTTATAACTGCCTGATTAAAAATATCTCTATAAATAAAAATGTCTCTAATGTTTTTTATTTTTACACTTAAAGAATTAAAATCAGAAAAAATATAATCACCATCAAGTTTTTTTGGAAAATTAATATTAAATAGTTTAAGTAATGTTGGATAAATATCAACAATTTGTACATTATCATTAATGATAGTAGAAAATCCATTTGGCATTTTTATAATTAACGGTATTTTAACAGTAGAGTTATATAAATCGTTATGATAATAATCTCCATTTTCAAAAAACTGTTCTCCATGGTCAGCCATAACTATTATTAACGAATTGTCATATAAATTATTTTTTTTAAGTAAATCTATATATTTTTTAAAATGATAATCAGCTCTAACAATTCTGTTATCGTATAAATCAACTAATGTTTTTATATCCTCTGGATTTTTGATCTTGCTTAAATAATAATCTCTTTGAATTCTTAAAAGTTCATATTTATCTAATATTTTCGATAATTCATTTGGATCTGATACTTTATTTAATTTTAAAAAAACTTCTTTCAATCTCACTAGGGATGTTCCATCTTTTGGAGGATTATCAAGTATTTTTTTATAAAAGTCTTTTGCAAACTCCAAAAAACTTAAGTCTAACCTCGTCACATCATCGTAAGATAATAAAACATTCGTATCTTTGTTTATCTTAATTTTTTCAAAATCTTTATCATATAAATATGGATCGTGAACTAAAAATGAATGTAAAAAAACAAAGTTTTTTTGATTATTTTTTATTATGTCAATTGATCTATACCAATAATTAATATCTTCATCACTAATACAATCAAGGTTGTTTTTACAGTTAGAAAAACTATTTATAATATTGCTAAAACCTCTTAGCATTCCACGTGAATTATTTATATTTATATGATTACTGTTTCCAATAAATGTTGTATTAAAACCTGACTTAAAAAACATTTCAGCTAATGTTGGAGTACTTGATGAGATCTTCACATCAATATACGGACTCAATAATCTGTGATTTTTTGGTAAAAGACCAGTAAATAGTGATACATGAGAGGGTAGTGTATAAAAACTATTTGAATACACGTTTTTAAATATAATATTTTCTTTAGCAAATGCACATATATTTTTTGCCGTTTCTCTGTTATATCCATAACACTCAAGATGTTGAGGAGATAAGGTGTCAAATAAAATAATTATTACATTTTGTTTTTTATTTAATTGTGTGTATGCAGATATGCATAATATTAAAAAAAAAGTTATTGCTAAAAAATATTTAGTTTTCATTGCCTTCATAAAGTTTAGCAATTTTATAATCAGAAGGGTATGTTATTTTAAAATTGTCTTGAAAGTCTTCGTATAAATAAACTTTACATAGATTATATTTATAAATTAAATAGCAATCATCAGAAACATCATTAAATTTATCTTTTTTTGCTAATTTATGTGCTTTTAAAATATATAAATATCTAAATCCTTGGGGAGTTAGTCCTCTAAAATTTGTTTGCTTATCAATATAATGGTTTAAAAAATTATCCTTTGCAGAAAGTAACGCATCCGGAGACTTGCAGACAGTATTAACGCTTTTATATAAATCAAGCAATTTAATAACTTTATCTATTGTTGATACCTTAACAAAAGGACGCACAGCTTCATGTATTAGTACTTTTGATTCATTATCAGTTTTTAATGATAAGATTGCTTTTTGCGAAGAAAGACTTCTTGTCTTTCCAGGTTTAAAAAAGCCTTTAAATTTAGAAAAATTATTTTTTTTAGCTATTTCATTTATTAATTCATGGTATTTTTTATGTGCCGATACATAAATCTCATCAATTAATTTTGAATCTTGAAACTTTTTTAAGGTTATCTCAATAATATATTTATTATTTATTTTTAAATATTGCTTAGGAATGTTTGAATTAAGTCTTTTTCCAATTCCACCTGATAAAATGATTGCAATATTTTTTTTCATAAGCATCAATGAAACTATATTATAATATAGTACTTAAAATGAAAAAGTATTCAAATGTTTCAATTTATATATCATCAAAAATACAATTAAAGCTGCTTGAAAAAATTTTTATCTTCCTAGCAAAACAGTCAAAATATCCTTTTGAAATAATCTTAATTGATAAAAAAATTATTCAAGCAAAGATAAATATTATTAAAAAGTTTGAAAAAATTCTTTCTATAAAATATTTTACTGATAAAAACATATCAGATAAAAATGAAATAAATTCTGCAATAAATAAATCATTAGGCGATATTTTTACATATATTAATGACGACGTTTTTATACCAGCAGACTGGATACAAAAAATATTATATTTTCATAATCGGTATAGCAAATACGCTGCAATTGTAGGCCAGGTTAAATCAATATCATCTAAATCAAAATTCTCTATTTTTATTGATTTGCTAAACAAGTCTTACATTAATCAAACCTTATTTAAAAAATATAATCTTTTAACTCTTCCTTCAGAAAATGTATCTATAAAAAATGATGTTTTAAACTATTATCAATTTTCTAGGTTAGCCTATCCACAAACAAAAATCGAACATATAGAAATTGGATGTAGACTACTTTTAAAAAAACAGAAAATTAGATATGAACCAAAAATTATTCTCTTTAGAAATACAAAAAATGTTTTTTTTAGTTTTGTTAAGGTTAGTTTTTTTGTATTTAAAATTTTTTATGCACATAAAGCCTGGGAAAAGTTTGATATATTTTCTGAAAATGATATTAAAAAGCTTTCCTATAAAAAATTTAAAATAAACAAAAAAATACTTTATAAAAATCTTATCAAAAATATGTTGCCTAAAAATAAGCTTATTTATAAATGGATATATAAATTAAATACATTAATTGAAAAACTAGGTTTTTTGTGGCGAAAAAGATCAAATAAAATTTTTAGTGACTTTGCTGGTTTTGTTAAAAAAAATTTCTATTCTTTTTTTTATTCTAAACTCTGGCTCCTATTTAACAGATTTTATAAAAATAAAATTGTTTTTGTAGTTTTATTTAAACTTGATTGGGCAAATATTGAAGGAATATTGCCATATATAAAGAATTATTCAATATATCCAGGGTCTAGTGACGTTAAAAAGTTTTTAGATAATAATCATATTAAATATAGTGACTTCATTGGTTTTCCAACATATGTAGTTTCAGCTCAGTATTTAACACAAAAATTTCGCCTTCTTCAATTTAAAGATGATTTGTTTTCTGCCTTAAAAATAAAACAAATAAAACAAATTCATATTTACCATGGAATAGTTAATAAAAATATTGGTTATTCATATAAATATAATTCATTTTATGATTTACTTTTAACTCCAGGTAATTATCAAAGAAAAAAAATAATTGAATCTGGAATAGAAAAATCAAAAATTAAAGTAGTAGGGTATTCAAAACTAGATAAGTATTTATTTGAAAATGAAAAAATAAATAATATAAACAAAAAACAGTTAACTATTCTTTATGCGCCAACTTGGGGGAATATAAGTACGATAAATTTAATGGTAGAAAAACTCGTTGAGTTAAATAGTAAATATAATTTAATAGTAAAACCACATACATTAACAGAATATTATATGATTGCTCTTCTAAAAAAATTAAATATTTGGGTTTATAACGATCCTAATATCTCAAATCTTTTCAACACCTTTGACATTATGATTACAGATTCAAGCTCAACTATGTTTGAAGGACTTGTTACAAAAAAACCAATTATTTTACTTGATATGAGAAGATGGATAACTAAAGGACCTTCCCCAAACAGCGAAGATGGACCAGAAACTGTGTTTAGAGATGTATTCTTAAGAGTTGATAAAATTGAAGATTTAGATAATATGATTGAATACGCAATTAACAATATTAATATAAATAAAAATAATCCTAAAGTTAATTACGTATTACAACAATTATTTGATTTAAAGAAAATACCTGCAGGAGAACGAACTGCAAATGAAATATACAAATTCATGAAAAAAAATGGATAAAATAAGAAAAATATCTGTTTGCATAGCAACAACAAATAGAAAAGAACTGCTAGAAAAATGCCTAACTTCATTAACAAATCAAACTGTGCCAATCTATGAGGTTGTTTTAGTTGACAATTCAACTAATTCAACAAATATAAGTACATATAATAAATTTAAAAACCTTTTAAATATCAAATATTTTATTGAAAAAAAACATGGAGTAGCAAATGCAAGAAATTGTCTTATTAAAAATGCTACTGGTGATATTATTGCTTTTATTGATGACGATGCTTTCGCACCAATCGACTGGGTAGAAAAAATAATTTATTATCACAATAAATATCATGACTGTGCTGTAATAGTTGGAGAAAGTAAATCATTATCAAAAAATAGATATATTGAGTTTTATACTACTTTACTTCATAAAACACTTTTTAAAAAAAATATAATTGATGATGAAATTCTTATAACTGATACAAAAAATACATCAGTCAAAAAAGATATCCTGGATTATTATCAAATAGATTTTGATAATGTTTTTTTAACAAACGGAGAGGACGTTGATTTTGCATATAGATTCTTACTAAAAAAACAAAAAATTAAATATGAAAAAAAAATAACTGTTTATCACAACGAAAGAGATAATCTAATAGATTTTTTAAAACAAAGATTTTTGCGTTACGAAGGTATTGTTGCTCACATGAAATGGAGCCAATATGGATTTGCAATTAATAATAAAAAAAAAGATGAGGGTACAAAAAAAACATATAAATCAATAAGAAAAAATACCTTCAACAAACTATTAAAAAAAGAAAATTTTACAAATAAAATTTCATTAATAATAATTAACTTTATTGTTTTATCTATCGAAAAAACCAGAATGTTTTGGTATGAAAATACTAATAAGCTAATTATTAATTATTTTAAATTTTTAGTTAACAGATTGTTTTTTGAAAAAATTTATTACTTTTTTTGGCTCCTATTTAACAGATTTTATAAAAATAAAATTGTTTTTGTAGTTTTATTTAAACTTGATTGGGCAAATATTGAAGGAATATTGCCATATATAAAGAATTATTCAATATATCCAGGGTCTAGTGACGTTAAAAAGTTTTTAGATAATAATCATATTAAATATAGTGACTTCATTGGTTTTCCAACATATGTAGTTTCAGCTCAGTATTTAACACAAAAATTTCGCCTTCTTCAATTTAAAGATGATTTGTTTTCTGCCTTAAAAATAAAACAAATAAAACAAATTCATATTTACCATGGAATAGTTAATAAAAATATTGGTTATTCATATAAATATAATTCATTTTATGATTTACTTTTAACTCCAGGTAATTATCAAAGAAAAAAAATAATTGAATCTGGAATAGAAAAATCAAAAATTAAAGTAGTAGGGTATTCAAAACTAGATAAGTATTTATTTGAAAATGAAAAAATAAATAATATAAACAAAAAACAGTTAACTATTCTTTATGCGCCAACTTGGGGGAATATAAGTACGATAAATTTAATGGTAGAAAAACTCGTTGAGTTAAATAGTAAATATAATTTAATAGTAAAACCACATACATTAACAGAATATTATATGATTGCTCTTCTAAAAAAATTAAATATTTGGGTTTATAACGATCCTAATATCTCAAATCTTTTCAACACCTTTGACATTATGATTACAGATTCAAGCTCAACTATGTTTGAAGGACTTGTTACAAAAAAACCAATTATTTTACTTGATATGAGAAGATGGATAACTAAAGGACCTTCCCCAAACAGCGAAGATGGACCAGAAACTGTGTTTAGAGATGTATTCTTAAGAGTTGATAAAATTGAAGATTTAGATAATATGATTGAATACGCAATTAACAATATTAATATAAATAAAAATAATCCTAAAGTTAATTACGTATTACAACAATTATTTGATTTAAAGAAAATACCTGCAGGAGAACGAACTGCAAATGAAATATACAAATTCATGAAAAAAAATGGATAAAATAAGAAAAATATTTTATGCTATATTTAAATTAAATTAAAACATAAAAATATTTTTAAAACTCAAATTTGACTTTTTATAAAAAATTTTATATATTATAGGTCATGAGTGAAAGATTTTTTCCAAAATCTCTTGCTGAGTACAAGCAAGAAGCAAAAAAGATTGCTAAACCTTTAGTCTTAAGTACATTATTATATTTAAGTCCAGGACTAGACATACAATCTAATAATATAAATACCCCTTTTGATATTGCTACAAAAGTTGAGGCTGCTGAAAAAATAAAAGCCCCAGAAAAAATACTATTTGATTCATTAAAGGCGGAATATCCAAGAATGTATTCTAATAAAATCAATCCTGATTATAAGTCACAGATTGTTGAGGATACTCAATATGGTCTTGGCAAAATTGCTACTGATGAATATACCATTACTCATAAATATAACGAGGAATTAGGAAAATGGGAAAAACTTGCTGAAAACTTACCATATCAAACACCTGAAATTAGAATAAAAAAACTTTTATATAATCTTATTAATCATACCGAGAAAATAACATTATTGAATGGTGAAGTAGTTTACGAAAATAACCCACTTAATCTAAATATTGACGACGTATACAAATATATTGCAACAAATTCTGATAAAGGGCTAGAAAGTTTTAAAATTATCAAAAACGCAAAAGGTGAACCAGCCATTATATTGGCAACCTCAGAAAAATTTGGAATGACTAAGGAAATAACTGAAGTAATTTTAAAAAATTTTAAAAAAATAAATGCTATTGATCCAGGACTTGTAGATAAACTTACTCATCAATTTTATTTAAGAGCTATCTGTGGAGACTCGCCAATTAACGAAATGAGACAAAAAATGCAATTATCAGCTCTTTATTATAGTATTGGTGCAATTAGATATAATTCTAATCACCAAGCTCTCCACAATAGACCTCAAAGATATTTAGCAGTTCTTCTTTCAAGCTCAAAAACAATTCATAACTATAAAAGTCAAAGAAAAGTTGGAGAAAACTACGAAAGATTTTACTCAGAAAAACAGGACGATAATATGTATGTTGATAGAGTAAAATGGGCTGAGAATTGGTTTAAAAAATATAGTTCTTCTTTTACTCAAGAAGAACTTACAGAATCAAAAGATTTCTTAGGTATTTTAATGCAAATATCTCAAAATAAACAAAATCCTCGCTAATTTTTAAGAAGAATAGATTTTTTTTTATACTTACTAAAAAGAGTAGTAAAAATGTCAAAAGACCTTCTGTCATAAAAATAGAACTTATCAAACTCTAAGTATAAATAGTTATTAAAATTAAGCTTTTTTTTCAATTCTTCAGATTCTATACAGTTTTTCTTAAAGATATAATTACTCTTCATTAAAAAATACAAAAAAATATTTTCTGTCAAATCATTAATACTTAAAAACCCTAAAACCTTAATTTCATTTGGAAATAAATAGCGAATTTTTAAAATCAAGTTTAAATCCAAAAAATTTGCTTTATTTCTAAAAAATATTAAAGTACATTTTTTTTTGTCAAAAAAATTAATTAATTTATATGGTATAAAATATAAAAAATTAACTAGAAAAAATAAAAATTCATAGCTATATTTTTTTTTAAAAAAAAATAATAGTTGAACCTTTATAATAAAATTATCAATTTTTCTTATTAATCTTAAAAAAAAAGGATTATTTGTTTTATTTAAATAACTTTCAAACAATAAATTAGCTGTTTTTTCGTAATTAGGATTTTTAAAAAAAGTGGAAATATATCTATTTTGAAATATTTCTCCAAATTGTTCATATCTATTTAATCTTTGGACAATAAAACTAATAAAATTGTTTCTTTCCATATGTTTTACCACTATATTTGGATCATATTTTATAAGAAACCTTTTTGCTAAAATATTATTTGCGAAATGTATATCTTCACCATATTTTTTTTTATTTAAAAAATATAGATTATTTTTTTTACATAAATCTAAATTTAATATAAGGTTTTTTGTATCAAGTATTGTTAAATTACTAAACCCATATTTAGATGATTCTACTACACAATCATTTAAGAATTGACAATATTCGGCTATAACTTCTATTCTCGAAATACTAATGTTTTTACCAACTAAAGCTATTGTATTTTTATTTAACAATCTACTTTGAGCAATACTCTTACTCCAATTTTTTTCTAAAATAACATCATCATCAATAAATACTAAATATTTTGTTTTAGCGATATTTAAAACTTTATTTCTACAAAACCCTACACCTTCTTTTTTTTCTAAAAAATATTTAATAGGTAATAAGCGTAAATACTTTTTATAAACTTTTTTTGTACCATCGGTTGAATTGTTATCAATAATAATAATGGATTTTGGTTTTACATCCTGAGATAAAATTGAGTCTAAACACTTTGACAATAACTTTGATCTATTTTTTGTAACTATTCCAATTGTTATTTCTTTTAAATTCATTTTTAAAATTAACTTCTTTTTATAAAATTCAAAATTTCTTCTGCTGTCTTTTTCCCTGCTGGTTTGATTGGTTCAAATATTAAATCGAAAACTTTTTTTCTATTAGCAATAACTGGGCTTTTTTCAACAAAATGATTGCTTAAAATTTCGTTTACTTTTGGAATTAGTCCTCGAACATCGTCAACTCTATAAAAAATATCTCTTAGAGTTGATTCAGGTCCATCTAATGAGTTATTAGTTACAGATCCATTAATCCATAAATTCGTATCAGTCACTAAAACTGGCTTACTTGTAACTAAAAATTCAAACATTGCCGAGGAAGAATCTGAAATCATTAAATCTGCTAAAGGAAATAAATCTGTTATATCTTCGCCTTCATACACTTCAATTTTATTTGTTCTTAAAATATTAATATAAAAATATTCATTATAAATATGAGGCTTAACAATTACTCTATATTTTTTACTAAGTCTAATTATATGATTCAGTAAAATTGGTAAGCTACTTATTGCACCCCAAGTTGGAGCATATAAAATAGTTTTTTTTTGAAAATATAATTTGCTAGTGTTGTCATAAGAATCAAGCTTTGGATAGCCAGTTATTTTTATTTTTCGCTTTGAAATTCCAGATGAAATAAGTTTATTAAAACTATATTTACCTGGAGTTAAAAGTAAATCAAACTTATCATTATAAACTTTATTAAAGGTATAATTTTTATCCAAAACTCCATGATATAGTTGTATTTTACTTACGTTATTATTATTTAAAAGATAATGTACATGTTTATTTGAAACTATTTGTTTTTTTCCACCTATAATAAAAACAGTTAACGCAATAAACTTTGGAAACCATAATTTTTTTGAGTAATTTATTTTATTAATCTTTAAAAAAGATTCAACTTTTTTATTTGCAGGATAAATTCTGTATTTTGGTAAATATTTTATTGTATTTTTTATAATTGAATAGTGCATTGAATTTGTTATTATAAAACATACTCTTTTATCAAAGATACTTAAGATAGACCAAAAAAAATTATAAAAAAATAAATCAATTTTATTAATTAACTTTTTTAACATCTTTTTAAGTTTAAAACCCAAAAAATACTGGCTTAACTCAAATATAAAGTATTTTGCATGTAAGTAAAATTGAGTATTTGTATTTTCTTTTTTGATTAACTTAATAAAGTTTATTTTTCTTAGCTTTTCAAAAGTAAAGTTTTTATACTTTGTTAAATTATTCAAATTATAAAAATATTGTGGATTGAATAACTTTGAATAAATAGATGTACTTAATCTTTTTTTATTAAATATAAAAAAACAAAAAGTAATAAAAAAAGTTTTTTTAATAAAAAAATTAACAAATATTTTAGGATCGAAAAATACTCTCACATTATTAATTCCCAATTTATATGATAGCTCCAAATCTTCTCCTACAACAACTTTCAGTTCATTAAAATGAATTAGCTGAGAAATACTTTTTCTAAAAATTAAAAAATTAGTATTTACATATATCATCTTATTTTTATCAAATAGACTTTTTTGAATAAATGCTTTTTTTTCTGAATCATAAAAATACTTTATAAATGAATTATTTGAATGATATTTCATATTAACCTGAAGAACATCAAACCTATTTTTTTTATAAGAGTTTTCTACTAATTTTAAAAAGTTTTTATTTAAACAAAAACCGTCTTCCATTAAAATTATGAAATCTATTTTCTTTAAATCTATATTTTTAATTCCAATATTTTTTAACTCATTTGTATTTTGAGAAATACTTTCTATAAAATTTATTTTAAATCCAGAATATCTTAATAAAATATTTTTTAAATCATTATTCAAATGTCCAACTAATAAAATATCTGAAGGTTTTTTACTTATCGCACTTATAGAATCTAAAGTTAACTGAATTTTTTCTGAAAATTTTGTAAATGTAATGATTATTCCAAATTTCATTTTATATATTAAATTTAAAAAACTTATTTAGTATTCTTACCTAAATAGAACATAAGCAAATCAGCGTTTTTTTTACTTAAAAAAAAAGGTTTACTAAATTTAGATTTCTTACTTAAGTTCAAAATTAAATCATCTGCTTCCAATATATTTACTGATATTTTTTTAATAATATTTCGAAATTTTATATCTAGTCTAGAGTTAAATTTATCAAATAATAAAGTGCTAGTTTTCAAAAAATACATCGGCTTGTTTATAAGCAAATATTTAAAAAAATCTTCTTCTAAATCTGAAATTATTATATCAACTGATGCTAGTAAATTTTCACTTTTAAATTCATCATATATATAAAAATTCTGTTCTTTTAAATATTTAACATAATAAGCATTTATTTTATAATGTGGTTTAATAATTAAATTAAATTTTTCATTTAGCTTTTCCAACTTTGGAATCATTAAATTTACTGAGTTATAAATATTCCACGTAGGAAGATATAAAATAGTTAGCTTTTTTACAGAATTTTCTTTTACACAATTTTGTATTTTATTTTTAGATAAAGCCAAAAATGCTGGACTTCCAACAACTTTAATAAGCTTTGAATCAATTTTATTTTTTAAAAATATTTTTTTTTGATATTCTGAGTAAACAATTATTGATGAATAGCTAATATTTTTTTTAAAATCAGTTAATTTATTATTAGGAAATAAGTTTAAATAAAAAATATCCTTTTTAATTTTTTGATTTTTTATAACAAAATCTAATGTTTTTGAAAAAATATTACTTTTTTGTTTTTCAAACAAAGAGCTGGTGAAAAATATTCTATATGGATATCCAACTTTATTTTGAAATAAAATATTATTTTTTTCTAAATAATTTTTTGCCTGAATAGTGGCAGGATATATTTTTTTTGAATTTAGTTCATTTAATAAAGAAAAAATTATTTCACAATCATTTTTACTCGTAACAATATAAATAATCTCTTTATTAAAAAAACTAAAAAAAGGCCAACTAAAATTATAATAAAATCTATAAATACTAGTTATTAAAATACCTAATAATACATTAGTATCAATTTTTCCTTTTACTCCCAGTTCTTCAATTAATAGACTGGTTTTATGCAAAATTAAATAAAGACTTTTTTCAATAAAACCTATTTTCTTTATTTTATTTAAAAGTAAATTTTCTCTTAAATCATTGTCTGAATGCTTTTCTTTAAATTCTTGTTTATGTTTTTTTACAAAATCATAATCTTTCCACTTTAAGTAAGTTATATGATTTTCATATCTAAAATATCTTTGTCTAAAAAATGAAAATACATTTTGTCTTTCAATATGATATACGACTATTTCCTTAACATATTTTATTTTTTCTTTCTTCTGAATTAATTTATATCCAAAATCAATATCTTCTCCATTTCTTTTACATCTAATATCAAAATTAATTTTGTATTTATCTATGTAATCTTTTTTTATTGAGGAATTTTTTGTGTCAAGGACTAATATTTTATTATTATTCAGTAAGTTTTTTTTAAAAAAATTCTTATGTAAAATATTGCTATAAAGTTCTATATATTTATTTTTCGAATAACTAATACTTTCTCCAACTATCGCAGCATATTCTTTATATTTATTATGAAAGTGAATAATATTTTTAATCCAATTGGTAGTAGCAAAAGCATCATCATCAATAAAAGATATAATATCTCCTAAAGACTCAACGATGCATCTATTTCTTGCATAGCCAACTCCTACATTTTCTTCATAAAAATACTTAATATTTAAATCATTTTTATATGAATCAACAATATTTTTCGCGCTATCTTTTTTATAATTATCAACAACAATAACTTCAAACGGTTTTATTATTTGGTTTTTAATAGAATTTAGGCACTTATCCAACAAAACACTTCTATTAAAAGTAATAATGCAAACAGATACTGTTTTGTACATATTTTTATTCAATTTTTCTGTATTATACTATAAGATGTATGTTATAACTTTTAAATATAAATGATAGATAGAAAAGCAGTTCCAAATCTTTTAATAAATAATTATTGCAATTTGCAATGTGAATTTTGTTTTGCAAAAAACAATAATAAAAATAAAAAAGAAATTTCCATAAATAATTTTAAAAAATACCTTGAGATATTGCAGTTAAATAAAATTAACAAACTTAAACTTCTTGGTGGAGAACCAACAATACATTCAAATTTTGAAAAAATTGTAAAAATAGCACTTGAAAATAATTTTTACATCGAAATTTTTACTAACCTTGTAAAAAATAATGCATTTTTAAAAAACGAAGTATTTTTAAAAAATAGAAAAAGAATTTTTTTATCAATAAACATCTCAACTAACTATTTTGAAAAAAGCACTATTTTTAAAATAAATAATCTTAAAAAGATTTTAAACTTATATAGAGTTTCCTTTGCTATTACCTTATCTAAAAATAAAAAAATTTACTATAAAAAACTATTAACAATAGTACCATTAGTTTCAACATATAGGGTAGGAATAGAAAATCCAACTAAATATATTGACAAAAAGGGAAATATTAGTTTTAGGAAAATTGGGAATGAATTAATAGATTTAATAAAAAACATATTTAATAAAAATAAAGATGCAAAAATTTTGCTAAACTGTGGAATTACAAGATGTATGTTTAACAAAAGTCAAATTAATTTTTTATCAAAAAAAAATATATTTCTTCCTGGTTGGGGGTGTAATGGAAAATATAGTTCATTTGACGTTAATTACAATCTAACTTATTCACAATGCTACATATCAAAAAACACTTTTAGTCAAAAATTAAACACAATTGATGCATGTTTAAAAAACATAAAAAAACAACAAATAAAAAATAAACTTCAATTTGCTTATGATAAATGCAAGATATGTAAATATTTCGGATTTGAAAATAATCTTTGCAATGGCCCTTGTTTTGGAAATTTAACTTTGAAAACAAAAACTTGACAACTCATATTATTTTTTGTTTAATAAAACTATGAAAAATAAATTTTTAATACTTGTATTTTTTATAATATTAGTCGCTTTATTTTATCAATTTGTATACAGTCCATTCGTAAATAAAGGCAAATCTACAAAAAAAACTTCTACTACGATAACAACTAGCTCATCAGGATGCAATCTAGAAGAATATGTTCCCGCCAAAAACTGTTTAAGAATTGACCCAAATTTCTCTAAAAAGAAAATATTGAGAATTGAAGAAAAATTATTTAAACCTTTTGGTGATAAATGGTTACTGAAAGCATCTACTATGATAAATACATATCAAGGAACAATAACTAAAATTGAAATTGCTGATAAAAATCCTCAAAGTCAAATAACAAAGGATATTAAAAAAGGGAAATTGTTTACAGATACAATTGCAAGAATATATATAGAGAGTGGAAAGATGTCTGACTTTTTTGTAATTATCAAATCAGTTGAAATAACAAACAAAAATGGACAAAAAATTACATTAAATGAATTTAAAAATGGAGATTCAGTATCTGTAATTATCGAAACCACACAAACAACAAACTCAGTTAAAGTCAGACAACAACTTGTAAAACACTAAACAAAACTTGATATATAATGTATAAATGAAATTGAGTAAAAAGATTTTATCCTTATATAAATCTCTTAAAAATATATCCGCTTTAAATTTAAATATTTTTCTTCAGAATAACTACTTTAATGATGAACCATTTATTCACGCATATATAACAGAAATACTTTTTAAGAAAAAAAATATAATTGAAACTGGGTACGGGTATTCAACCTCATCCTCGAACATCGCATTAATAAAATCAATTGTCGAATCAGTTGAAAGATTTTCTAATAAGTTTTCTTGTAAAAAATCGTTTAAATCTGAATATTTAAGCAATGGTAAGTTTCTCAATATTGAAAAACTTTATTTAAATAACAAAAAAAATGGATCCAAATTTATTTGGACAACAATCAGAGACATAATTTCAAAAAAAATGATTAATGTACCTCATCAACTAATTTATTTAAATAGCAAAGACAAATTCAATGAACCACTTTTATCTCCAATTATTAGTACTGGATGTGCGGCGGATTATAGCGAGAAAAAAGCTATTATAAAAGGAATTTATGAAATTATTGAAAGAGATGCATTTATGCTTCACTATCTATGCAATATAACTTCCGAACTTATAAATAATAATTCAATTAAAAATATAAAAATAATTGAAAAAATAAAAAAACTTTCTGTTTTTAAAATTGAAACATATATATATTTACTAAAAACTAATATTAATATTCCAGTATATATGACTATTTTAGTAGAT
>CAZWRH010000007.1:24007-33788 GCA_964636045.1 uncultured Gammaproteobacteria bacterium
ACATTGATTATGAGTATGATCATTGTTTAAAAGTCTTAAAAGATAACAATTTGTCAATTTGGGCATTTAATATTACTCATATTTTTTTTAAAAAAACTAATATAAAAGTAGTTAAAACTTTAATTCCAGAGTTACAACCTATGTGGCAAAATGAGAATCAAAAAATAATAATAAAAAGTAGAATAAATATGATAAAAAAAATGTTTAATAAAAAAAATTTAAAAATTAATATTTTTCCGCACCCATTTGTATAATAAAATGAAATTAAATTTTCTAAACACATTTAGAAACAAATCAATATTATTTAACAAGTTCTTAAATAATAGGTTTTCTGTAAAAAAAGTAAAAAAAATACCGTATGTCCCACAAAGCACAACTTACTTTAAGGAATATCAACGATTAGATAAAATAAACCTTTTAAAACCACAAATAATTAAAAATTATATTTCAGAAGCATTAATAAAAAGAGGAAGTACTAGGAATTTTTCTACTAAAAAGCTCACTTTAAAGGAAATTTCTACAATATTAATATATTCTGCAGGTATAAATAATAGAAATCCAAATCACAGATTTTATCCATCGGCAGGCGCTAAATATCCACTTGAAGTATACTTAATTTCCCTAAATTCTGAGATTTCAAAAGGAATATACCATTTTAATATTAAAAAAAACTACTTAGAATTAATTAATAAAGATTTTGATTTAAAAAAAATGTTTTACCAGCCATGGAAAATAGAAAACAGCTCTATAATTATAGTAATTACCTCAATCTTTTTCAGAAACATGATTAAATATGGGAATAGGGGATACAGGTATGTACTTATTGAAGCAGGACACGTAGGACAAAATATTGACCTTCTATGCTCATCTTTAAATATTGGAGTATGTGCAGTTGGTGGTTATTATGACATAAATTTAAACGAATATCTTAATATTTATGATGATAATATCGAATCATCGATATATGCATTTGCAATTGGAAATAAAATTTAACATAATATTTATATAATAAATTATTATTATGAAAAAAAACCAAAAACCAACGTTTACTACAAAAAAAATTAAATTAAATTATTTTTTAAGTCAAAAAAGTGTTTTTGAGTCAATTGATAATATTATTTTTACACCTGTTTTATCTTATGATGGAGGTGGTGGGGATGCTAGCGGAGATGCTGGAGGGGGCGGTTGTGCTAGTTGTGCAGGTTGTAGCGGAAGTGCCTGTGACGGAAGTGGTCCAGGAAGTTCAGCTGGTGATTCCGATGCTGGAAGTTCAGCTGGAGCATGTGGAACAGCAGGAGCAGCATGTAGCGATGGAGCATATTAACAGAAAAACAACTCTTTTATCTTTTTAAAATCAAATTCATTCTTAGAAAAATTTAGGTGATAAAATATTTTTTTGATTCTTATTATTCTCAATAAAAACTTAATTTTATTTGCATGATAGTTTTTTAGAGTAAAATACTGCTTTATTGAATAATTTAGCCTATTTAAAATATATTTATTATCGTCAATTAAGATTGATTTAAATAAGACGTCTTTTCTGATAAAAAATATTTTACATACTTCAAATCCAAGTAGTTTTTTTTTAATACCCCACTCTGATTCAAGAAGCGGTAGTTGATATACAAACAGTTTATTCTTTATTTGCCTAATAACAATATTATCATCAGAAATCTTTTCAAACTTTTCATTTAACAAATTTGATATTGTACTTTTTCCTGCTCCTTGTTTGCCAACAAATAAAACGCTTTTATCATTAAGCCTGCATGATGATGCATGAAAGATTGCACCTTTATCTTTTAAAAGTTCTTCTATTATTTTTAACAAAATCAACTGAAATTGAAATATACTTATTTGATAATAAGTTTTTACATTATTTTTATAACATTCGTAAAACTGCGAATAACCAATATTTTTTTTAATATTTAATTTGATTCCTTTGGACTCTAAAAATGTAATAGAATAGTCAACTTTATTCAAAACAAAATTGCTTAAAATATATCCACTATAGTAATATTTAATTTGCTGCCTAATAATACTAGAATTATTTTTTGAATTTTTTGACAATTTGAATATAATTTTTATATTAAAACCAGCAACAGACATAAAAATTATTTCTGTTTTATTAGAATACATATGGTATCATCCTCCATTTTGTTTTTTTAACATAATTTACATAATCCTTATCCATAAGTAAATGCCTTTCTTCAGTCAATACTCTCATAATATAAATTATATTTGTGATTATCATAACTACCCATAAAGATGGAGTTGGGATAAATAACAGTGTTTGAAACCACCAAGCCATATTTTTTGCTAAATATGCAGGATGACGAACATATTTGTATGGACCATTAGTAACAATTCCTCTGTTTGTTAAATTTGACGCTTTAAAACCAAGTGTAAAATCTGCCCATAAATATAAAAGCCATGAAAAAAATATTAAAATATTTAAAACCAAGTGTAAAATTGAATTATGTAGTAAAAATGAATACCCAGGAGATGATTTATACAAAAGATAAGAAGTCATATAAAAAAATGGTTCATAACAAATAAGCGCAAAAAACCATCCAGTAAAATATGGGTCAACTGATTTAATTTTATTTTTAATTAATTTTGAGTTTACTAGATAATTAAAAGCAAACAACACGCAATCGAAAATCATTAGAAAATTTGTTGCGATTAAAAAATATCCAAAATTTATATTATTAATTGAAAATATGTTGTTAGTATCTAAATTACTATACATCCAACTTATTGAATTTGTATTTAAAAAAACAAAATTAATCATCATTGGGAAAAAAATAAACTTTAAAATAGTTATCAATACTACATGTCTTGTTTGAGAGTCAATGTTTTTTTTAATAAAATCACTTAAACTAAATATTTTTTTTTCGTTTCTTAGATTGATAAATAATTGAGGAATTTTATTTATTAGTAACAATATTAATAAATATGAATTTTTTTCAGTATTTTTAAGAAATTTCAATTTAATATAAAAATAAATTGGGCCTAAACATAAGTAAAGAATAAATAAAATATTTAGAGTAATTTTAGTTTGAGGATATAGATATGCCTTAAAAAAATTATGACTTAAATAAATTGAATAAAAAAAAGCATAAAAAAATAAATTAGAAAAATAATTAATTAGGATTTCCTTAAATATTTTCATTAGAAAACTATTGTGTCATATGTATAAAATTTATTTTTTTTGTTTTTATAACAATCATTTTCATCTCCATTTTTTAAACATAAATTTTTCAATAGATCTTCATTAGATAAATTGCTAATAGTTATATAATCCTTTATAAAAAAAGAACTTTTTTTACCATTATCAATGGAAACTGATTTTCTATCGAAGCTACTTTTTTTATTAATTTCTATTTCCTTTTTGTTATATAAAAATGATACTAAAATATACGCTTCTTTAATATTTTTAATTAAATATTTTTTTTTATCAGAAGTTAACGTTTTCTTTGTTCTTTCAATTGCGCTATCAATATCAAAATTTAAAAACTGTTTTTCTATTGAGCCTTTTATTGTTGTCTCACAACTTACTATTTTCTCTTTTACATAAATTGTCAAAAAAACATAGTCATATGATATTTTTTTATTCAAAACTAGATTTTGATTATTTTTTGTTTTACTATTTGTTTTTATTCCAATTAAATCTAAAAAGGATAACCAAGTATAATTTTTAATTACTAACTTGAATTGAGAGTTGTTTAGTAAGTCTGTACTATAAATAATATTTTTCTTATATACCTTAAATATAAATGCAGAGGCAAATATAAATATAATTATTAAAAATAAATATTTGTTTAAAAATTTCATTTATATATTTTAATACATTTAAATTTAATTGGATCAAAATATCCGGCGACTGCGTCTACTTTACATGTCTCTTTTAAATTGTGATTATCTGGGTATCGAGTTATGCATGATTCATTTCTCCAATAGTTTGTTAAAAAACCCATATTTCTAACCAGCAAACCATATGTTTCAATTTTATTTATAAAACTACAATAACCATTTGGAACCCATACTCTTAATAAAACATCTGGAACAGACTTACTCTTCTTTATAAATTCATATTCGACTTCAAAAATATTTTTTTTATTAAATTCATAAATTTTAATTTCAAAAAAATTATATCCATCTTTATTCATCTTTTTATTTCTGACAACCTGATATTTACTTTTTTTATACAAAACATTTATTTTTTCCAGCTCCAAATCCTTATATTCTATGTGTATTCCAGAAAATGACTTTATATCATTTAATTGATTTCCACCATTATTTACAATGGTCGTTTTTAAAATTAATTTGTCTTTTTTATCAGAAACGATTGATGAATTTAGTGTAATTAATGGTTTTTTAGACCAATAAGTTATTCCTGATATAAAAAAACTATAGTTGTAAGCTATAAAATATAGAAAAATAGCAAAAAAAATAATCAATTTATTTTTTAAAACAAAAGAAACTGATTTTTTTATTAAAAAAACATCAATTGAGGATATACAAACTAAGTAAATTGGGAAAAACAGATATTTAGTTTTAAACATAAACAAAAATAAAACAAAAGATATGCTATAAAAAACTAGTATAAAAATATCATTCGACTTTTTATCTTTTTTAATGAATAGAATAATTAACGTTAAAAAAATTAAAATCGAACCAAACAATTGATATTTCTGAAACATTAAATAGATACTTAGCGATTTCCAATCAAATCTCTCCATTGCATTTATCAAATGATTATTATTAATGTTTTTAACTGAATATATAAATTCGCCAAACATTGAGAGAGCAAAAAAATTATTTCTCAACAAAAAAGAGATTGCTATTGAAAATGTAATAGAAGCTAATATTAATAGTGAATAAAAAAATCTTTTCTTACTAAACAAAACTAAAATAAACAACAATATATATATAAAAACAAATTGCTGCCAAATCAAGCTTAAAAATGCCAAAAATAGCGATGCTAAAATAAAAGATGATTTTTTATTATTTTTCAAAAAAATTAAAAGTGAAATTAAAAATAAAAATAAAAAAAATGCGCCTAAAAATTCTTCAGTATAATTTCCTAAAGAGGTTAACTCTACAGAAATTGGAAGAAGTGAAAAGATTGACGAAAATAAAATTTGAGAAATATTATTTTTAAAATAATACTTATTAAAAATAATACCAATAAAATACCAAAGCATATATATAAATAATGGTAAATAGATTAAATAAACATCTAAATCTAACCTAAATAAAACATTAAATATAAAATAGGTTTTGCAGGAAAAAAAATGTAATAAAGGAGGGGAGTTTTCTTCAAAATTTACTCCATAATTCCTTAAACTATCTTTTTCCAAAAACTTACCTTCTTCACAATATTTCTTTGTTAATGAATAATAGTAAGAAGATAAATTGCTTGTCGATATACTATATTTTGCACTTAAAATTTCTGATTTATTTGTTCTTAAAAGAATTCCAATAATAAAAAAAAATAAAATGAAAAATATTACCAGCAATTTTTTTATTTTCATAAGATATAATTTAAAAAATGAAATTCTTTATTATTATACCTTCTCATAATAATTCAATACATCTAAATAAAATTTTATGCGATATTAACAAATTAAAAATACAAAAATATATTTGTTTGATTGATGATGGCTCAACTGATGACACTTCAAGTAAGTATAAAAATAAGGTAAATATTTTTTTAAAAAATAAATTAAAACTTGGAAAAGGAAAATCAATTAAGCTTGGTATTAAAAAAATTATTAGTAGAGCATCAAATAATGATTTTTTTATTTTGCTTGACGGTGATGGACAACATAAAGCTTTAGAATTTAAAAAAATTATTAACTTAAGAAAAAAAGTATTATTTATTGGTAAAAGAAGTTTTTTGAAAATGCCTTTTTTAGAGATTCTTTGGAATTTTTTTATTTCTACTTATATATCAATAAATTTAAAAAAAATTATACTTGACTCTCAATCAGGATTTAGAGTATTTGACAAAAATCTTGCTGCTTTAATTCTTAAAGAGTCATATCAAGATTTTTACGAATTTGATAGTGAGATGTTAGAAATTGCTTCTAAATACGAATATAAAATTGAAAGTTTTTCTATATCAACTATATATAAAGAAAGAAAGCCTTTTTTCTCAAGAATTAAAAGAGCCTTTACAATAATTAAATATTTTATTAAAAGAAATTTTTTTGCTAAAACATGCATTTATTTTTTTTTACTAATTCTAATCCTAATTTCATTTAGAAATTCTTATTTGCTTAGTAGGTTTTATAAAACATACGATTTTAAATATGATAAAAATATTTACAACAGTTTTGTTTGGTTAAAAGAACATTCAAGTAGAAACGAAGTGGTGCTAGCTGAATGGACTCAAGGAAATCAAATAGTGGCATTCGTTGAGAATCCCGTTATTGCGACATCGAAAGTATATCCTTCAGAATCTGTAGAAGTTTCAGAAAGATATGTTGATCTAGGAAAATTTTTCTTTAGTAAAAATGAAAAAGAAGCAAAAAATATTATTGAAAAATATAATGTTAAATATGTTTATATTAGAAAGCAATTTGATATATTATCCTCATGTAAAGGAGATGGTATTGATTGCTCAGATATTAATTCATTGGTTTATATGTTAAAAAAAGGAAAAAGCACATATAAATTTTTAAAGCAAATTTATAAAAATGATTTTGTTTATATTTATAAAACTCAAATATGAAATTAAAGTCTCTAAGATCATTTGGTAATAGTATGTGGCCTCTTCTTAGAGGTGGGGATAAAATTATCATAAAACAATCAAAAAAATATTTTATAGATGACATTGTCGTGGTAAAAAGAAAAACAGATTTTATTACTCATAGGTTAATATATATTGACCCGCAAAAAAAAATATTTATAACAAAAGGAGATAATAATAAAAAAAACGATTTGCCTTTTAAAAGAAAAAAAATTGTAGGTAAGGTTGTATATGTTGTAAGAAACAATAGAAAGATATTACTTGAAAATATATATAAATATCAAACCGAAAATTATTTAAAAGAACTATTTAAATTAAATAAAAGTTTAATAAATAAAAATATTAATTTTGTATATTTAAAAGGTATATTTACATATTTAAATTATTTTAATAAAAATCCAAAAAGAATATATTCCGATTGTGATATTTTAATAGAAAAAGATAGTTTAATTAAGGTAAATAATATATTTGAAAAAAACGGGTTTACATTAGTAAAAAAAACTTTTTTAAATTTAAAGCTTTTTTCTGGAAGTCAGTTTTTATATAGAAAAATAATAAATAAAGTCCCTATTAATATTGATCTTCATACAGATGCTGGTTTTCTATTTACAAATTTTTCATTTCTAAATAAATATTTATTTGATGAAAAAAAATTAACCGAGTTAAATAAAATATTTTTAAACGAAAAATGTAATTTTAATTACAAGGGAAGCAAGATTCCAATATTGTCTTTTGAAAATCAAATAATTTATTTATCACTTCATTTTTTTCATCATAACTTTAGGGGTTATTTTAGAATTTCATTAATAAATGAGCTTATCAATCTAAATAGAAGCATTTATTATAAAAAATATATTAAAAGTATTAACAAAATAATTAAATATTTTTCAATTAAAAAATATTTTAATCTTACCGATCAACTACTTAGAGAAAAATATGAAAACTATATTTTTTTAGAAAATAATCTACAGACAAAGCTTAATAATAAAAAGTTTTATTTAACCTTTCAAAATGAAGGTAGTAAAATTTTTTCTGGTATATCTAGATATTTTAATTGTTTAAAATACTCAAACAGTGGTTTGGCAAAAAAAGCATTTGTTCTTTTTCATCCATTATTTTTAATAAAAATAATATTTTACTTTCTTGAAAATGTTTTTCCTAAACTAAAATCTTTTTCTTTTTTAAAGAATCAAAAAATACATTAATGTCAATTTTAGCCTTATCAAAACTTAATTTATACTTATTTGCATAAAGTTGAATAATTTTTTCTTCTGGTGTTTTTTTCTTAATTAATCTAACTAAATACCCTCCAACATCATTAAAAGTATGAAGTAAAGATAGTTCTCCATCATATATAACTTGAGAATTATTTATTTTTTCAAAAATAATATTATCTTTTAGCTTCATAATTTTCGATTATACCAGAAAATAACATAAAGGTAGAAAAAATTGCTGGAATTTGCCATGTAAAATCAAATTGAGAATTAATAAATGATGCAAATATTGGAATTAAAAATGTAATATATAAGTATTTTTCTTCTATTTTTTTTGTCAATTTTATTTTAATGAACCAATTTTTAAATATTGAGAAAATAAGAATAAAATTTATAAAAAAACCAATTAGCCCAGACTCTTTTAGAGCTTGAATAAAGAAATTCATTGAATATAGCGAATTTGTATACTTAACTGAAGGAAGCTCATTGTAAAAATTTATATTTAAACCATTTCCAAAAAAAATATTTTTTTGAAATTCATTAAGTCCATTTTGAAAATATAGTAATCTAACTTTATTTATTTTTAATGGCTTGTAAACAAAATATTTAGGACCAATAACAACAGTTAAATAAAAAAATATAGTAAAAGAAAAAGCTATAGATAAAATAAATAAAAAAATATTTTTTTTAAAACTTACGATTTTAAACACAATAAATATTACAAAAAATGAAATTAATAAAGAAAGAATAGCTCCTCTTGCATAAGTTAAAAATAAAAAGAAAACATTCAAAATAAAAAAAATAAATAAAAAAAATTTATTTATCTTTTTTTCTGAAATAAATAAAAAATATAATAAAAAAGATATTGAATATATTAAAAGCGATGCCAAATGATTATGTCCAAAATACATCTGGGTAAAGTTTAATCCAAAAATATTTTTATTAACGTAATTAAAATTAATAAAATTAACAAATGAGAGTAATGATAAAAGTGTTGTGGTTAATATAAAAAAAATCATCAGTCTTTTTTTAGTTTTAAAGTCTTGAAAAATTAATCCTGAGGAATAGTAGATCAAATAGAAAATTACAGAAATTAAAAAGTATTCTATAGATATAAAAAAATTTTTAGAAAAAATAGATATAAACAAATAATATATATTTAAAGCAAAAAACAGATAACCTATCTTATTAATTATAATTTTTTGTTTTTGATATTTAAAAAAAGAATAAACAATAAATATAAAAATAATTATATATGGATAAAAAAATGGGATTATATACCTAAATATTTGATGTTTTTGTAAAAAAAGTATTAAAAAAAATAAATATATATAATATTCTGATTTAAATAAAATAGTATTGATTTTTAGTATTAAATTATTTATTATCACTTAAAGATATGAAAAACTTTTTAATAAAAAATTTTATATTGTTTTTTATATTTTTACTATACATTCTTTTTACTCCAATCTCTACAAAAGCACAACACTGTGTACCTACAACTAAAACATGTTCACAATGCGATGATTGTCCGACCGGACATAGAACATGCACTGATGGATGCAACACCACAATAGAAACATGTCATAATGTTTGTCAATGTACCGACGGCCCAAGCACATGCACTCCTTGTTCAAGTCAATGTGGAGCTGGTACAAGAACTTGTTCAAAATGTGGTATTCAAACAAATTCTAAAAATGCTTGGTGTACAACAAACTGCATTTCATGGACATCTGCATGCAATAACACCTGTATAGTTAATTTTTCCGGAAATTTATTTGAAGATTACGCAAATGGAGTATGTAATGCA
>CAZWRH010000008.1:0-2490 GCA_964636045.1 uncultured Gammaproteobacteria bacterium
AGTTATTGATAGCTTCCAAAAGATTTTTGAAAAAACAGAAGCTATACTCGGCAAAAAAGTTGTTTCGGAAACATTGGACAGATTAAAAGATGATCAAGTTTTGAATAGTTGGGTGAAGCAAGGTTTTGATTTACACAAAACAAAAAAAGAAAAAGAAAAATG
The DNA here is from genome assembly GCA_964636045.1 of uncultured Gammaproteobacteria bacterium. GTDB lineage: Bacteria > Patescibacteriota > Microgenomatia > UBA1406 > HO2-37-13b > CAZWRH01. Next base: position 163 of record CAZWRH010000008.1, read on the forward strand.
TTTATTTTGCCAAAAGTCACTAGAAAATGACTTTTTAGCCACACTTTCAAAACATTTCAGCAAAGACTACGAAGATTTACAAAGCGCAATTACAATTTTGAAAAGTGAAATTTTGAAACTAAAGCGATTAGAGATTGTGACAAAAAATGAGAAACTTTACCCTGATCTAAAAGACAAATATTCGAGTAAGGCAAAGGATCTTAACGAAGTTATCAAAAAAATAAATACTTGGATTGACGAAGCGACAAAATCTCTTCAAGAAAAACATGACAACCCGCTTGCTAATATTTCAAGCCCCGCACAACCAGAGGATTTTTTGTCGTCATACAATGGCGAAATATTGGAACTGAACAAAATTATCAATGAGCATAACGAAAAGGCAAAAAATCACGCAAGCGAAGTATCGAGCGCGCGAGAAAAACTCGAATTAAATTCAATCGCAACTGCTCTGGCAGATCAGGATTATAAAACAATGGGGACTGATTTGGAAGAAGCATTGAAAAATGAAAAAGAAGCCCTAAGCGCAGTCAATAAAAATTATTCCGATATTGCAGAACTTGAAAAACAAACTTCAAACATTGGCAAAGCAATTATAGCAATCAATAAACATTTGGAGGAATTTTTTGGTAGAAAAGAAATTGAACTCGCATTGGACGGAGATAATAAGGGCTACACGATAAAAAGAGACGGAAAACCAGCAAAAAATTTGAGTGAGGGAGAAAAGACCGCAATAGCATTTTCGTATTTTGTAGTAAAAGTTGGCGAAGGCGATTTTGATAAATCAAAAGGAATTATTTTTATTGACGATCCAATTTCCAGCTTTGACTCAAATTTCATTTATCATTGTTTTTCAATGATAAACACACATTTCAAAGAAGTCGAACAACTATTTATCTCCACGCACAATTTTCAGCTTTTCAACTTGGTCAAAGAATGGTTTATCAATAAAAACAATTCAACGAAAAAAGACAACGAAAAACTAAAGTCGGAAAACAAGACAGAAAAACCAATTCCTTGCGAGTTTTTCATGATAGAAAATTTTACTGAATCAGATGTGAGAAAAGCAAAAATTGTTGCACTCGATAAAACTCTGCGAAATTATAAATCAGAATATCATTTTTTGTTTGCCAAGCTCAAAGAATTTTCAGAAAAACAAGATACGCAATATGAAGACTTTTATACAATTGGCAATATGGCAAGAAGGTTTTTTGATATTTTTGCAGATTTCAAGATACCGATAACAGGCGATCAAAAATCTAAAATGGAAGTATTGATCAAAAACATCAATGATCCAGATGAGAAAATTAGCACTGTGGACACGGGCAAAGCGTACAAGCTAGTCAATGAATTTTCTCATAATTCCGACCCGACAAGCACAATTGAGCATAAAGATAAAAGCGAAAGCAAAGATGCGATTAAGATTTTGTTGAATATTGTAAAAGAATCAGACCCGAAGCATTTTGAAATTTTGGAAAAGAATTTGGTTTCATAGTTCCACTATCCCGCTGATTTTTTTGTAACAAATTCTAATAAATAATAATTTCAAAAAATAATAGTAAAATATTTTTATGAAAAACAAGAATTCTAAAAGAAAAACCAATCTTTATCAACCAGATTCTGATAAGCCTTTTCGTCTAAGTCGCTCAAAAATAGATTTGTTTTTAAATTGTCCTCGATGTTTTTATTTAGATAGAAAACTAGGAGTAGGGCGACCACCTAGTTTTCCATTTAACCTAAATTCTGCAGTTGACGCACTACTTAAAAAAGAATTTGATACACATCGTAATAACAAAACTATTCATCCATTACTCAAAAATTATGGTTTAGATTTTGTTCCATTTGCCCATATTAAAATGGACGAATGGCGCGACTCATTAAGGCGTGGAATTACTTATAATTTCCCAAAAACTAATTTAAATATTACCGGTGGAGTAGATGATATTTGGTTTGACCCAAAAACTGAAGAAATAATAATCGTAGATTACAAAGCTACCTCTAAAAATGAAGAGGTTTCGCTTGACGCTGATTGGCAAATTGGCTACAAAAGACAAATGGAAATCTACCAATGGCTGTTTCGCAAAAACGGTTTTAAGGTTTCGGACACCGGATATTTTGTATATTGCAATGGAGACACAGACAAAGAAGCTTTTGACGCAAAACTTGAATTTAAAATTAAACTAATTCCTTATAAAGGAAAAACTGATTGGATAGATAATACCATTTTAGATATTTACAATTGCCTAAAGTCTGACACAATACCCGAAATGGCAGAAAACTGTGATTATTGTAACTATAGAAAAGCAGTAAATGAGGCAGAAATGACAGTCC
>CAZWRH010000008.1:2590-33094 GCA_964636045.1 uncultured Gammaproteobacteria bacterium
ATGGAAAATATTAAGTAATATTACCACTTCCCCGATCTTACAGTATTTGACAGAGTTTGTTTTGCAAACAATCCTTTTTCTTTTTCATCAGGATTGTTTTTCCAGGTCTTTAACTCAAAATCAAAATTACACTGTTTTTCCTTTAGACTCGCATCTTTTTTATTAAAGTAAATTTCAAAAATTAAGTCATCGTCTTTTTCTAATGTCATTTTTTGATTTAGCTTTAAATCAAGAAGAGATCCGTCATATATTTTTTGCCAATCTTTAATTACTCGCAAAGAAATAGCTTCACAAAAATTTTCATCACTATTTTTTTTATTAACTTTTATTAAATAATTAAAATTAAGACTTCCTTCATTTTTTACTTTTAATGGTTTAATTTCATAACCATTAGGCTTTATACTTTCAATATTAAAAAACCATCTTATTACATCAAAATTTGTTGTATTAAGGCTTGAAAAAGAAAGAGTAGTGGCAGCGATTTTATTATTCATCTGTCTTTTTTGAGCCACTAAATCAGCGGATGTTTTTTGGGCATTAATTAGAATCACTCCCACAAAAATCATTAATAATAAAATTGTTTTGACAAAAAAATTCATTTTCCAAAATGTATTAATTGACTAATAATTAAAATAAAACTCGGAACAATAATAAAAAAAAGTAATCCATTTAGCGATTTACTAAAATCAACAAAATAACCAATCTTAGGAATAACCAAAATAGTTTTTCCAATAATCGAAGACTTGTTAACTAATCCATTATCTTCTATCCTGTTTGCGTCCCCCTTTGTGACAAATTGATTGTTTTTTTCATCAATAATTCTGTGTGTCACGATCCGCCCATTCTTTTCTGAAAAAGTAATTACATCATTTATTTTATATTGAGACAAATGCTCAACCAAAATAATATCACCAGTCATAATTGCCGGTTCCATAGAACCTGACTGCACTAAGAAAAATCGATAATTAAAAGATTTTATTTCTTGTGAAAAAAATCTAAGAATTAATAGGGCAAGCAAACAAAAAATAAACCCGGTAATTGTTAAGTTTTTGATAAATCTGACAAACTTCATTGACTAGAATCAGAAGCAGTTTGTTGAACAAGACGAAAGTCCATATCAAAATTTACACTATCGCTTTGTACTTCGTTACCATAATCATTTTCTGAGGCACTCCAATCTGCTTCCAAGTTCACCTCCTCACCCGGCTTTAAAGCTATTTGGGGTAAATTTGCCCAATCTGTAGCAATCTTTTGCACTCCTTCATTAGTTAAGTTTCCTGAAACTTTTTTTTCGTTGTTTAAACTAATATTTAAATTAATTGCTTTTCCAAGTTCGCCTTGATCATCATTTTCACAATTTGGTTCTGTTTCTTTTTCTTGAGTATTACATCCATTTTCTTTGTTAGAAACATTTTGTAGTTGCACAATTAAACGACCAGGAAGAGTTCCAGTATTTTTTATTTTCCAAACTTTATTTCCTTTCATGTCTGCGTTTTCTCCTACATTATTAATGATAAATGGCTGCAGTGATTCTCCGTTGGAGTTAACGTCCAAATCAAGTGTTCCAGCAATAAAATTACTTTGAGAAATTGTTTTTTTTGCACTAAAATATGCAGTTGTTCCAGCAATTACACCACATCCGGCAAGAACAATTATTAAACCACTAACCATTAAATTTTTTTTATTCTTTTTCATATAAAAATTAATAATTTATAAAAACGAGTTAATGAGTATAAAGAGTTTTTACTCCTAATGTCAATATTGAAATTGGGATTTTTTTATGCAAGACTTATAAAAGAAAAAAAGCAATACTGATTGGTATTAAAAGTAAAATAGAATATCTCGCTTCTTCAGAAGACAAATAACTATTTATTTTTTGCAAAATTAAGTTGAACATTTTATTTGGATTTTTTACTAAATCTTTTTTATCAATCTGATGTACTGATTTCATGACAGATTGACTAACATCAAGATAGATGTACTCATTAGCAACACTACTATTAATCTCTAGCTCAACCTCATATTTTTTATTTTTGCTCTCAACTATTTGCGGAAAACCAAACGGAAAATCTTGATTATCACCAATATTTTTGGACACTAAAGTAGTTTGATAATACCAGTCTTTTTTCCCCAACTCTCTAATTCGAAAATTAAGTAATAAATCTTCAGTTTTTATTAAATTATTTTTTCTTGTTTTTTTTAGCGAAATCGTCAAAATACCAAGATTATCATCCTTAACGTTTAAAATAAATTGAAGTTTTGGAAAACTTAGCATTGATATTATTTTTTTATCTTTTTCAATTACATCCTTTGTTAAAATTTCATTTTTATATTGATAAACAGTTGAAAAAAAATTGTAATTAGATTGATATGCAACAAAACTCAGAAAAATATAAATAAAAAAGATGCCACTAAAAATTATTTTTTTATCTAAAAAATTTTGTTGTTTTAAAGGATTAATTATTTTTTTTCTAGAATTTGCAAAGTATGGTTTTTCTAAAAAATAATTAGTGATTGTTGCAACTACTAAAACAAGTACAAAAGAAGCGAATATAAAAAAAACATTACTAAAAAAACCAGTTGGTTGAAAAATTGATTTTACTATTTCGTTTGTTTCTGTATGGGTTAGGTAAATTGAATAACTAATTGATCCTAAAAAAACTAATTTTTTTGAACTAAAAAAATCAGACAAAGAATTTTTTGTTAAGGCAAGAATAAGAATTATTGTTGTTGGAATAGCGCACATCAGTCTTGTAAATTGATTAACTGACGACAAATAATTAATTCCAAAAATAAAAATAAAAAGATAAATAAATGGAAGGTATTTATATTTATTTGAATCAAAAAAGTCAGATACTTTTTTGATTATTAAAATATTATTTCTAAATAAATATCCAACCAAAACTCCACAAGCAAAATAAAAAAATAAATTAAATTGGATCATTGATAGTCCCAGTACTTTTCTTGATATTAAATCAATTCCTAAAAAAAATGGAACCAAACTTATGAAGAAAAAAACTTTTATTATTTTTGATTTTTTTGATAAATCTTTTATTAAAGGAACCCAAATAAAAGGATAAACTAAATAAAAAAGAACTTCTGTGACAAGACTCCAATAAACTCCATCAAGCATTGGAACATAATTTCCAAATGGTAAAGTCAAAGTTATATTAGTTAAAAAAATATAAAAATTTCGCATAATTTCTGGAATTTGCTGATTAAAAACAATTGCTGGCTGGCGCATTATCCAAAACGAATAAAACAAAGCACATAAAAGCTGAAGAAAAATAAACCCAAAAAAAATAAATTTATTTAATTTTTGGCTATCTATTTTATTTATTATCTTAACCCAAATAAAATTAATAAAAATTGCAATTCCAATTATTATTAAAAGCCGAATACTCCAATTCGGAGTTTTATATAAATTTGTAAAAACACGCACAGCTGACATTGCAATAAAAAGAGGAAAAATACGGGTATATCTTTTTTGTAGAAAAGCTAAATTGTCTTTTGGAGCAGGGTATAAATAACTCATCAAAAACCCACATAAAATAAATAAAAAAGTAACACCCAAAAAGCCGCTACTAGAAAAAACTGTAATAAATGGACGAATAAAAAATGGTAAAGAATCAGTTATAAAACTTGAACTTATATGATTTAAAAAAACAAATAAAATTGCAATTCCACGAAGACCATCTAGCGCATCTAAACGCTTATTCTGGCTTATTACTTGCATAGATTTATGTCAAAAAAGAAGTAACCAAAACAAAAATAGAAGCTAATACAATAATAACTGCTGATACTACTGAGAAATAATTGTAAAATTTATTATTTGTATAATTTCCCATCAATTCTTTATCATTTGCAAATTTAAGTAAAAAATAAATAATCACCGGAAGTAAAATTCCATTTAAACTTTGTGTGTATAAAACAATTTTAAATAGAGAAATTTTTGGAATTAAAACTACAAAAAAAGCAATAATTATTTGGATAAAAAAAACAATATAAAAACTTTTACTTTTATGTTGTGGACCATCCAAACTTCCTTCATATCCAAAAAACTCAGAAAAAGCATAAGCAGTAGTTAAAGCTACAACCACAGCACCAATAAAACCCGCATTAATTAATCCAAAACCAAACAATGCACCAGCAAACTCACCAGCAAATGGTTTAATAGCAAGAGCTGCTTCATCAGCTCCATTAATTGGGATTTTATTTAAAAATAAGGTTGCAGCACAAGCAACAATCATAAAAAAAGAAAAAAAGTTAGTTAAAAATGCACCAAAAAATACTTCTGCTTGTTCATACTTTAAATTATGAATAGTTAATTTTTTATCCAAAATAAAACTTGAAACAAAAAACTGTCCCCAAGGAGTAATAGTTGTTCCTAAAACCGCAATTGCAGTAAAAATATATTCTGTCGAAAGTTTTAAATCAGTTGGAACAAAAATATTTGTTAAAGCCAAACTCCAATTTGGTTTTGCAAAGCCAGCTGAAAAAATATAGGCAATATACAAGAATGCTGATCCTAAAAAAATCATTTGATTTGTTTTATAACTTCCTTTGTAAACTGCAATAAAAATAAATATTAAAAATAAAAGTAAAAATGGAATTATTGGAACATTGAATAAAGAAATTCCAGCTTTAAGACCTGCAAAATTTGCAATTATTGTACCAATATTTGCAACCATCAAAATTAAAAAAACATAAACTGAAATTTTTATGCCATATCTCTCTCGAATTAAGTCGCCAAGTCCTTTTCCAGTTACAATAGAAAGTCTAGCTCCTATTTCTTGAGTCAACGCTAAAAGCAGTGTAATTAAAAGTAGAATAAACAACATTGAATAACCAAATTTTGCACCGGCAATAGAATAAGTAGCAACTCCTCCAGCATCATTATCTGCCATTGCAGTAATAATACCTGGACCTAAAACCCCAAGAAAAATTAGGATTCTTCTTTTAAATTGATTAATAAAATCTATCATAAAATTATCTAATTTCTTTAATAATATGTTCTCCAATATCATCAACTGTAACAATTCCAATAATTTGTTTACCTTCATTAAGAATTGGAATTGATGATATTTTATATTTAATCATTTTTCTAAAAACACTATTTATTGATGCATTTAAATGCGTAACAACAATATTTTGCTTCATAAATTTAAAAATTGGTGTGTCGTTTTTTTGCAAGATAAGTTCATGTAGATTAAAAACTCCAACTAATTGATTAGTCTCGTTAACAACATATATATATTTAAAAAAGTCCATATCGGCAGATTCTCTTTTTATACTTTCAATTACTTTCGAGACCGTATCTTTAACATCAACTGTCAAAAATTCACTAGTTAAAAATTGACCAATAGAAGTATTGTCATAAGACAATAGTCTTTCTAAATCTTTTCTTTCATTTTTATCCAAAAGCTCCAATACCGCTTCTTTCTTTTTTGGAGAAAATTCTGCCAAAACATCAACGGCATCATCAAGATCCATGTAAGAAATTAATTTTGCAGTTTTATCAGCAGGAAGTTTTTTAAGAAGTGATGTCTGATAATTAATATTAAGTTCAGCAATAACTTGAGCGGCAAATTCTTTATCTAAAAGATCAATGATTTGAGTAACATTCTTAATATTTGTTGTTTCTAAATAATCAGCTAAATCAGCAGGATGTAAACTATTAAGTTTTTCTTGTCTAACATTTAAGACAACTTTTCCTTGAGTTAACTCTAAAGGTTGAATATTTGCCCAAGGAAGTATTTGAATATCATTTTTAATACTTAACAAAGAACGAACTATTTGAATAATACGTTCCAAACTAAACCAACGCAAAATACCTACAAAACTTGTATCGACGCCTAAAATAAAATATTCTTTTTCTGTTTTATTTTGCAAAATAACATCATTTACTCTAACTACCTTATATCCTTTAATATCAATTATTTGTTTATCAAGTAAATTTTTATCAATATATAATTCGTTTTCTGAAAGGTCTGATGTTTTGTAGTTTTTGACAACGGTTATAGAAGAATTTATTTTTACCAAATCCTCACATGAAATAAAAAAAGGTTCATTAGTAATTTTATTACTAGGTTTAACCAAAAATTTTGTAATAGAAGGATTATCTGTAAAACGAAAGATTACATCTTCAAGACGACCTATGTAAAGGCCATCTTCTGTGAGAATTTTTTTATCTTTTAACTCACTAAAATAAATCATTTATAAAATCAGTATATCTAGTTTATAAAGTTTGTAAAGACATTTTTTCTTTCAAACTTTGTAAGCTGGATAGACAGTAAACTTTTAATATCAATCAATAACTTATAGTATTCTATAAATTTAATTGCAAAAAGTAAAGCTGAAAAGTATAATAGAATGATTATTTTCTAGTAACTAGTTTCTAGCTGCTAGATTCTAACAGCTAAACACTAATCTCGGGTAATTGGCTCAGTGGTAGAGCGTCGTCCTGATAAGACGAAGGTCGAAGGTTCAATTCCTTCATTACCCACCCATGATTCTCTCCGACAAACATATTAAAGAAAAAATAAATAATAAAGATATTATTTTTGACCCTCCAATTGATTTAGATAACGCATTGTCTGCATGCTCTGTTGATTTAAGACTTCATAGTGAGTTTTGTACTTTTAACGATTTAGGAGAACTTGAAAGAATAACTATTAAAGATGGTGAACCATTTATATTAAATCCTGGTCAATTTGCATTAGCTTCGACTTTAGAAAAAGTCAAAATTCCAGATAACATGGCAGCAAGACTTGAGGGTAGGTCATCAATTGCAAGACTTGGAATTATAGTTCACTCAACCGCATCTCTTATTGAAACTGGATTTATTGGCCAAATTACACTTGAACTTGCAAATCTTGGTCCAAAACCAGTAAAACTTTATCCAGGAATGAGAATTTGCGCATTATCTTTTGAGATGTTAACAAGTACAGCTGACACTCCATATCACATGAAAAAAAATGCTAAATACATCAATCAATCTGGCCCAACAGAGAGTAAAATTGAAAATGAATAATTAAAAATTATTGAAAAATTTATGAATACAAAAATTAAACTAATTGACAAAACTCTTCCAGTTCCAGAATATAAAACCCCTGGCAGTGTTGCTTTTGATTTATACGCAAGAGAAACAATGACCATAAAACCTTTTGTTGTAACACTAATACCATTAAATATCGTTGCCCAAACACCAAAAGATCATTTTTTACTTCTTGTTCCAAGAAGCTCAACGCCAATAAAAAAAAGTTTACTTATTACAAATGGCATTGGAATAATTGATCAAGATTATTGCGGAGACAATGATGAAATAAAACTTCAAGTACTAAATTTTTCAAAAGAAGATGTGATTGTTGAAAAGGGCGAAAGAATAGCCCAAGCCATGTATGTCAAAATTTCTAAAATTGACAAGTTTGAAATTGTTGATAAAATGACTGATGAATCTCGTGGTGGTTTTGGATCAACGGGATAAAAATAAAATTTATGAAAACATCGGAAAAAGAATATTTAGATTTAATTTCTCATGTTATCCATAATGGAACTACAAAAAGTGACCGAACTGGCACTGGAACAATTAGCGTGTTTGGGGCTCAAATGCGCTTTAACTTGCAAACTGGCTTTCCTCTTTTAACTACAAAAAAAGTTTTTTTAAAAGCAATTATTTATGAATTGCTTTGGTTTTTACAAGGAGAAACTAATATTAAATATTTAGTTGATCGAGACGTACATATATGGGATGAATGGCCATATAAAAAGTATTGTCAAAAAAATAAAAATCCTATTTCACAAGAAGAATTTATAAAAAAAATTAAAGAAGACAGTGTTTTTGCAAAAAAATGGGGTGATTTAGGTCCAGTTTATGGCTCCCAATGGAGAAAATGGAAAGGAAGCGACGGAAAAATATATGACCAAATTTCATGGCTTATTAATGAAATAAAAACAAATCCCAACTCCAGAAGATTAATTGTGTCTGCCTGGAAAGTTGAAGAAATTAACAATATGGCACTTCCTCCATGTCATTCACTTTTTCAATTTTATGTTTTAGATGGAAAATTATCATGTCAACTTTATCAAAGAAGTGCAGATTTATTTTTGGGAGTTCCTTTTAATATCGCGTCTTATTCTCTACTTTTAATGATGGTAGCGCAAGTTTGTAACTTACAAGTTGGAGATTTTGTCCATACTATTGGAGATGCACATATATATTTAAATCATATAGATCAGGTCAAAGAGCAGCTTTCACGTAAAATGAAACAACTTCCAACTATGAAAATAAATCCAAATATTAAAAATATAAATGATTTTAGATTTGAAGATTTTACTTTGGAAAATTACGATCCTCACCCAGCTATAAAGGCCCCAATTGCAATCTAAAATAATATGAAACCAACTTTAAGCATAATCGTTGCGCTTTGTAAGAATAAAGCTATTGGAAAAAACAACCAATTACTTTTTAAAATAAAAAATGATCTAAAACGCTTTAAAAAAATAACCGAAAATCATCCTGTCATAATGGGTAGAAAAACGTTTGAATCAATTGGAAAAGCTTTACCTAATAGAACAAACATAATAATAACAAAAGATAAAAATTATCCAAACTGTGGAATAATTGTTGTCAACAGTCTTGAGGAAGCAATTAAAAAAGCTAAACAAATCGATAATAATGAAATATTTATAATTGGTGGTGGTCAAATATACCATCAAGCAATTACTTTAGCTGATAAGCTTTATTTAACAATGATAAACGAAGAAATTAAGAATGCAGATACTTTTTTTCCAAATTTTGAAAATTTTACAAAAACAATTTTTGAAGAAACACACAATGAAGATGGAGTAGAGTATAAATTCTTAGAATTACTTAGATAATTAACAAATTTAATAAAACAAAATCATATAAGCTTATTTCTTTTACCTTTATAGTCCTTGTAAAACCTTAAATCTACTTTCCAACTTCCTCCCTCAGGAACTACAATTTTTCCCACTCCATATGGAGTATCGATAATAAATTTGGCGGTATTTTCTATACCAGTTAATTTTTTTCTTAAACCACTCCAAAGTTTTATTGCGTTTTTCATAGGTACTTCGTATTTTTTTGCCCATGGAACTGGATCTAGTTTATAAAGATAATATGGTCTAATCCCTTCTTCAGATAGTTTTTCAAAAAGTGAAACTAATTTTATTTCTGAATCATTTATATTTTTAAGCAAAACTGTTTGAGAAAAAACTATTGCCAAACATTTTTTGCGAAAATTATTTGATATAGAAATTAACTGATCATGAATCTCTTCTTCCGTGTTTATATGAAAACAAAGAGTAGGGTTTTTAATTTTAGAAATTAAAACATAATGCCAATTCTTTATTAAATCTGGTCTAGTTACTGGAATTCGAGTATGAATTCTAATTGATTTTATATTATTTTTTCTTTGTAAAAAAACAAGGTTATTAATAATAAACTCTAAATAATTTCTGGGAGTAAAAAAGGGATCACCTCCGGACAAAATAACCTCACTAACATCCTTATTATTTTCAATATATTTTAAAGCTTTGTTTATGTCTTTTTCACTAAGTAGATTATTTTTTTTATCTAACAATTTTTTTCGACAACAATAATTACAATAAATTGGACAATCTTGAGAAATCATCCATAATACTGTCTTTTTATATTTATGAAAAAGTCCTGTAGTTTTTTCGTATTTTTTTTCTTTTAGAAAGTCTCTATCATCTATTTTCATTTTTATATTATAACACTCGGTTTTTCTTCATAAAAAAACTTGAATATTCCGCTTGACTTTTTTTGAAAATAATTAATACTATTAAACATAAAAAATGAAAAGCAAAAAAGACTATAAAAGTTTTTTTAATTTTAAATTTAAAAAACAAGATTCTTTAGAAGGAGAAACTCTTCTCGTAGTAAATACTGGTTCAATTAAAAAGAAATTCATTTTTCAAAAATTAAAAAAATTAGGTCTTCAGGTTGTTGTTTTAAACAAAGAAAAAAACTGGGCCACTCCATATGTTGACCACTGGATTATTGCTGACACCTATAATCACCAAGAAGCAATTCAGGCAATTGAGGCCTTCAGATCGAATAATCCAAAAGTTAAAATTGGTGGAGTTGTTACTTTTTGGGAAGATGATGTTCTATTAACCTCAAAGATTATTGATAAATATGGTTTTATAGGAACAACTTATCGAGTAGCTCAAAAAGTAAGAAATAAATTTATTTTTAGAGAATTTTGTAAAGAAAATAATATCCCAACTCCAAATCATTTTTTAATCAGATCAAACAATGATCTAAAATATGTTGCAAAAAATTTTAACTTCCCACTTGTTATTAAACCTTCCTATGGATCGGAAAGTTTATTTGTAACAAAAGTTAGTGATAAAGAAGAACTTTTTGCAGCGTACTTAAATACAAAGAAAAATATTTCCACCAATGTTGAGTCATCTCTCAATGATGGCCTAGAAATTTTTGTTGAAGAATATATTGATGGAGATGAGGTTGATATTGACATACTTTTGCAAAATGGAAAAATAAAATTCTATTCAATATCAGATAATTTTGATAAAAATAAAGGATCTTTTTTTGTTGATAAAGGACAAGCAATTCCCTCAAGCCTCCCTTCAAAAAATCAAAAAGAATTAGTTGATATGGCTGAGGAAGCTTTAGAAAAGCTTGGAGTTCAAAATGCTTGTGTTCACTTTGAAGCAAAATATACAAAAAAAGGTCCAATTCCAATTGAGATAAATTTAAGAATGGGAGGAGACTATGTTCATTCATACGTTCAGGGAGCTTGGAATTTGGATTTAATTGAAAATGTGGCTAAAGTTGCACTAGGAAAGTATATATCCATAAAAAAACCAGAATTACCACTTAAATATATTATTGGATGGGATTTATATCCAGAGGATTCAGGAATTTTAGTTCAACTTGATGTTTCTGAAAAAATAAAAAATAAAAAATATTTAGAAGAATTACATATTCATAAAAAAATCGGAGAACCAGTTTTAGTACAACCTGATGGATATGAATATTTAGGCTGGTTAACAGTATCTGGTGAAAACTCACTTGATGCACAAGATAATTTACGGGATGCATTAAGCTATATTCAATATAGAGTCATTAAATTTGATCCATCATCATCTATTGGAAAAACATCTAGGAAAAAAAGCAATGGATATGCAACAATAGATAAAGATAAGCTGTTAAGAGCTGCCAAACTTGAATCCATAAAAAAAATTACACCAAAAGAATTAAAAAACCTGCATATCGGAATTGCCTGTAATATTTATGAGAATGGATCTTCTAATGAAGTTGAAAAAGATTTAATGTCTGTTGGAAAAAATATACAAAATGCTCTTATTAAAAAAGGTTATCGAGTTACTTTTTTTGATTTTAATAATTTAGGAAAAGTATTTAATGATCTAAAAAAAAGTGATGTTGATATGGTATTTAATGTGTGTGAAAGAATTAATGATTCAAGCTTATTGGAGCCTCACGCAGCCTCAATACTTGATACTTTGCAAATTCCATACACTGGATCAAATCCTTTTACACTAGCTTTATGTATTGACAAAATTAGAGTTAAAAAATTACTTTCTTACCACGATATTCCAACACCAAATTGGGATTATATCTACACTATGGATGATGAAATTGATGAAGATTTAAAGTATCCATTAATTGTAAAACCTGGAAATACTGACAATTCTATTGGAATAACAAACGAGTCAGTTGTTACCAATAAACAAGAATTAAAAAGACAACTAGAAAAAGTAGTTATTGATCTTGGTAGACCAGCTCTTATTGAAGAATATATTGAAGGTGATGAGTATGATGTTTCAATCATGGGAAATGATGATGAGAATGATATTTTAATTTTGCCACATTCTCGCTCTGTTTTTAACAATATGCCAACTGGATATTGGCATATTTATCCATTTGACGCAAAATGGAAAGAAAATGGTATTTATGACAAAATCCAAGTCCAAAGACCACCAAAAGGAATATCTAAAAGACTTGAATCGTTAATATCAGAAATCGCACTGGACACTTATAATATTTTAGATTGTCATGACTATGGAAGAGTAGAAATAAGAGTTGATAAAGATGGCAATCCTTATGTTTTAGAGCTTAATCCAAATCCATCCATTAATGTTGGAGATTGTGTTCCTGCGGCTGCAAAATTAATTGGTCTAAATTATGAAAACTTTATTGAAGAAATTATTAAAATGACAATTAGGAGGTATAAAAATAAACCTGCATATTATCATTTACAAACTAATATTATTTGAAACATGTCAGAAGAATTAGTTCCAAAAATTGAAAAACAAAAACCTTCTTTTACAATTGGAAAAAATAGCATTGATAAAATTTTAGATGTTGTTTTAGAGGAACCATTAAGCTATGACTTTGAATTTAAGAATGATTTTGAAAAAAATGTTATTAAAAACAGGGTTTTTAATCACGATAAATTTCTTTTTTCTCATCTTATAAAACAAGGAAATCTTCTCGAAATGCTTACTAAATCAAACATATCAATAGATTCATTTATGAAAGGAGCAGATGTTTTTTATTTAATTATTGAAAACGAATTTAGTGAAAAAAAACAACCAGTACCAAAATTAGATTATAAAGATTTAGAAAGTGACTTACTAATAAAACCATCACCAAAGACCAATGTTACAGACATAAAACTATATTCTTTTTTAAAAGATATTGAAAAACAATATAAAGAACAAAATCAATACGTAAAAGAAATTGAGCAATTTAAACACAATTTAATTGTTTTAAATTATGAAGTACCTCATTTTTGTAAAGGAATTTTGGAACTAGAAGATCCAGGCATAATTCTTGGCGCATCAGAAACTTACATGGCATTTAAAAAGCATTACCAAAAAAGAATAGAAGAAGGGGAGAAATAACCTCTATTATTGTATTTATCTTGAAATTTATATAAAATTTTTAAAAATGAATAAGAATTTTTTTTTGTATTCTAAAAAATATTATCAAAATTTTTTTTGGAGCTATCTAAACCTCAATTTCTTTCTCGGTTATTTTTTTTCTTTCCCAAAAATATTTTTAAGTCTTTTTAAACCTTGGAAAAATTTAATTGTTAAATACGAGAAACCTGGTTTTTCTATATCTGAATGGGCAAATATCTTGATGTTTAATTTAATATCAAGAATAATTGGTTTTTTTCTTAGAATTTCGTTAATTATTTTTTATATATTCTTACAAACCTTATTTGTAATTTCATTTTTCCCATTACTTATTATTTCAACAATTTTTCTTCCAATTTTATTTTTTATTAATTTGTTTTTAAAATCAGAAGAAGAAAAGTATAACGATCAAAAAAGTATTTTTTTAAAAACACATATTTTAGATAAAAATAACATTAAGGCTGCATCAGATTGGTTCAATATTATTTTTCAAAAAAATAAAATTAATTTTTTTAGTAAAGAAAATCTATTCAAAATCCCACCTTTAGCACGTGATTGGGACATGGGATTTACACCAACTCTAAATAAATTTGGCTATGAAATTAATGATAATTATTTTAAGTTTAGAAATCTTGTTGATAGAGAAGAGGAAACTAAAAAAATTGAACAAACTTTAATTAAAAATGAAGGAGCAAATATTGTTCTTGTTGGAGAAGAGGGAGTAGGAAGAACTACCATTATTGCTGGAGTAGCTAAAAGAATTTTTGAAGGAAAAATTAATTCACTTTTAGCATATAAAAGAGTTTTTAAAATTGATATAGAAAAAATTTTGTCAGAAACAACTGATATTAATCAAAAAGAAAACATATTAAAAAAACTTTTTGAGGAAGCTAGAGAAGCTGGCAATTTAATTATTCTTATAGATAATATAGAAAAATATTTGACATCAGAATTTGGAAAATTAGATTTAACAAATCTAATTGAAGAATTTGCAAAACACACATCACTACATATTGTTGGTATTACCACTCCATTTTTTTATCAAAAAGTAATTTATCCAAATTCTAAAATTTCACAACTATTTGAGAAAATAGATGTTTACGAAATAGATAAGAACAAAGCAGAAAAAATCCTTCTTGATAATGCGCTTGATTTTGAAAAACAATACAACGTCATTGTTACTTTTGAAGCAATAATAGAAGCACTTAATAAATCAGACAGATATATAACAAATATTCCATTTCCAGAAAAGGCAATTGATCTAATTCATAACGCTTGCTCTTTCCTTGCACAAAATAACAACAAGGAATTATCTATTTTAACTCCAGAAATTATTGATAAAGTTTTATCAGAAAAAACTCATATTCCAGTAAAAATGTCAGATGACTTTAAACAAAAATTAGTAAACCTAGAAAAACCTCTTTTTGAAAGAGTTTTGTTTCAAGATGACGCTATAAAAAAAGTTGCAAATGTATTAAGAAAATCTTTTGTTGAAGCTGATACGCGAAAAAAACCAATTGCGAGTTTTTTATTTTTAGGAAAAACTGGTGTTGGTAAAACAGAAACCGCAAAAGCACTTGCAAAAACTTTTTTTGACTCAGACAATCAAATGATTAGAGTAGATATGTCTTATTACCAAAATGATGAAGACATTGATAAATTACTTGGTAATCAAGAAAAAAATAATCCCGGAATTTTAACAACTGAAATACGTCAAAAACCTTATGCGGTTTTATTAATTGATGAAATTGAAAAGGCAAGTCGAAATATTTTAAATATTTTTTTGACTGCCCTTGATGAAGGTTATTTTGTTGATGGTTGGGGAAAGAAAATTGATGCAAAAAATCTAATAATTGTAGCAACTTCAAATGCTGCCTCAGAAACATTAATCAATAGTCAAATGTCAGACAATTCTTTAATAAATCTTCTGGTTGAAAAAAAATATTTTTCACCTGAATTTTTGAATAGATTTGATGGAATAATTATTTATAAATCACTTGATAAAGCAGCTATTAAACTAATTGCAAAAAACATTATTCAAAAAATTATTATCCAAAACAAAATCAATAATAAAATAATTATTAATGTTAGTGATGAATATTTAAATAGAATTATTGAAAATGGAT
Source organism: uncultured Gammaproteobacteria bacterium (assembly GCA_964636045.1). Lineage (GTDB taxonomy): Bacteria > Patescibacteriota > Microgenomatia > UBA1406 > HO2-37-13b > CAZWRH01. The sequence continues at coordinate 17,674 of CAZWRH010000008.1, forward strand.
ATGATGAAAAATTTGGAGCTCGTAACATTCAAAGATTAATTTCTCAAGAAATAGAATCTAAAATTGCAAATATGATTCTCGAAAATAAAATTATTCCAAACCAAATTATTAATTTTCCCTAATATATGAAAATATTTTTTACAGCAACGACTTCAAAGAATAATGAATCGCTACAAAAAAATTACAAAGCAATTTTTTCTTTTTTAAAAAGATCAAAATTTGAAATCATTTCAGGAAATCAAATAGTTGATGTAAAAATTTTGAAAAAAGATGAAAAAGTTAAAGAAAAAAACATTTTTGAAAGAGAAAAAGGACTAATTGATAAGGCAGATGTTGTAATTGCTGAAGTATCTCATCCTTCAACTGCAGTAGGAGGTCAAATAGTATATTCCTTAATGAAAAATAAACCAGTTTTAGCCTTAATTTACAAAGAAAATGAGGACGAAATAACACCAATGCTTCTTGGAAATCCATCAGAAAATTTATTTTTAGAACATTACGATTTAGACAATCTTAAATATGTAATTTCAGAGTTTACAAAACATATTAAACATATAAAAAAAAGAAAAGGAAAACTTATTGTAATTGATGGTGCAGATGGATCTGGAAAAGCAACTCAAGCTAAATTATTAATTGATCATTTTAAAAAAAATAAAATTCCTGTTAAATATATCGATTTTCCAAGATATTATTTATCTTTTCATGGTGCTACTGTTGCTAAATTCTTAAGAGGAGAATTCGGAACAATTGACCAAGTATCTCCATACTTAGCATCGCTTGCTTATGCGCTTGATAGAGCATCTGCAAAAGATGAAATTGAAGAATTCTTGAATAAAGGAGGAATAGTAATTGCCAATAGATATGCAACTTCAAACATGGGTCATCAAATGGCAAAATTTAAAACAGACAAAGAAAAACAAGATTTTTATAAATGGGAATATGATCTTGAATATAAAACTCATAAAATTCCAAAAGAGGATTTGGTTATTTATTTACACGTTCCTTATCAAATCTCTTTTGAGCTTACTAAAAAAAAGGATGACCGAAAATATTTAAATGGCAAAAAAACAGACATTCATGAAAGCGATATGAATTATCGCATAAAAGTAGAGAGTACTTTTTTGGAACTTGCAGAAAAAAATAAACACTGGAAAAAAATAGATTGTACAAAAAATAATAAAATGCTATCTATTGAAGAAATTCAAAAAAAAATATTAGAAGAAGTAAAAAGAATTTTGTGAATTTGACATTTAAGTTGATTTGGGTTTACAATTACAATCAAGTTATAAATTTTTCTTAAAATTTATTTAAGAAAAAAATAAATAAATATGGATAAAAAATTATTGTTATTCGTTGCTATTTTTTTTATGGCGTTTGGCCTTAATTTATCACTAATTGTTTTTGAAAAACCAATTAACAAAATGATTAAAGCTAAAGAAGAAAATGTTATTTCTCCTGATAAATCTAAGATTTTTGTTTGGCCTCTTACTTCTACATCAGACGGAAAAAATAATGCCAGAATCACTGTTTTTACAAAAGATACAAACGATTTACCAATGGATGGAAAAAAAGTAACATTATCAACAAATCTTGGAACAATAAAAGCCATCAATGATCTTACTGATAAAAACGGAAAAGCTGAATTTGATATTTCTTCTAATATCGAAGGAATTGCTGAAATAAAAGCCTTGATTGATAATCAAGTTTACATTAATAAAAGCATTACTGTAAAATTCAAATAATTTTTTTAGAAATTTAAAAAATATAATATGAAAATAAAAAAAGTAGTTATACCAGCTGCAGGATTTGGAACAAGATTTTTACCACAAACAAAAGCAATGCCTAAAGAAATGCTTCCTGTTGTTGATAAACCAGTTATTCAATATGTAGTTGAAGAAGCAGTTGCCTCAGGAATAGAAGATGTTATTATTGTAACTGGAGCAGGCAAAAGAGCAATTGAAGATCATTTTGACAATCCAAATGCTGAACTTGTAAATAATTTAAAACAAGGTGGAAAAGAAGAAATCTTGTCAGAAATACAAAAAATAGCTGATATGGCTAATTTTATCTACGTTAGACAAAAAGGACCATACGGAAATGGTACTCCAGTTTTAACAGCTGAATCTATTGTTGGAAATGAACCTTTTGCAGTTATGTGGGGAGATGAATTTATTCATGCAGAAAAACCTCGACTTAAACAAATGATTGAATCTTGGGAAAAATTAGGAGGAGGAGTAATGATTTCTGGAGTTAGAATTAATAACAAAGAACATTTATCAAGATATGGTATTGCTGATGTCGAATCTGTAGGAGATAATGTTTTTAAAATTAAAAAAATCGTTGAAAAACCTACCCCTGATGAAGCACCATCAAACTTAGCTACTCATGGAGCATATATTTTGCCACCAGAAATATTTTCTGCCCTAAAAAGATTAAAACCAGGAAAAGGCGGAGAAATATGGTTAACTGATGCAATCAACTTACTTAAAAGTGAAGGTGTTCCTGTTTATGCGTGTGAAATTGAAAATGGAAAATACTATGACACTGGAAACAAACTTGAATATATGAAAACAGTCGTTGAGTTTGCACTTACTCATGAAGGAGTAAATGGTGAATTTAGAGAATTCTTAAAAGGTTTGAATTTATAAGCAAACTGTTATATAATTTAGGAGTTTTATAAATTTCAAAGCATCGTACTACCTTTATTCTTCTGTCAAACAATGTTTGGCTTATAAGGTGGTATTTGTTTTTTAAAGAAGAATATTATGAAAAAATCAAATCCAGAAGAGCTTTTAGCTCACGGTCTTCATTTTGGACATAGAACTCAAAAAGTTCATCCAAAATCAAAAAAGTTTATCTATAAAATTGAAGATGGAGTATCCATCATCGATTTATTTAAAACTGCTACAGAGCTAGATAAAGCTCTAGAATATATTTATAATTTAGGACGAGAAAATAAAAAAATCCTTTTTATTGCTACAAAAAAACAGGCAAAAAGCCTTGTTAAAGATATTTGTATTAATAATGATATTTTTTATATGGTTCATAAATGGCAAGGTGGATTCGCTACAAACTTTGATGAGTTATCAAAAAATATAAAAAAACTTAATACAATGAAAAAAGATAAAGAAGAAGGAGCATGGAACATATTTCCAAAACACGAAAGAGTAAAACTAGATAAAGATTTAGCAAAGTTAACAAAAATCTATGAAGGTGTAGAAAAAATGGAAAAACTTCCTGATGCATTTTTCATCATCGATATTAAAAAAGAAAATAATGCTTGTATTGAAGCCAAAAAAATGAACATAAAAACAGTAGCCATTGCTGATACCAATACAAATCCTGAAATAATTGATTTCCCAATACCAGCTAATGACGACGCAATCTCAAGCATTAAATATTTAACTGAGCTTATTACAGAAACCTATGTTGAAGGAAGAAAAAAAGCAGAAGTTAAAAAACCAGATGAAAAAAAAGTTGAAGAAAAAGCAAATTAATTAACATTAATAAAAAAATAAATATGTTAGACACAACAAAATTAAAAGCACTTAGAGAAGAAACAGGAGTTTCTTTTTCTCTATGCAAAAAAGCACTTGAAGAAACTAATAACAACACTGAAGAAGCAAAAAAACTTCTTTCAAAATGGGGAGTTGAAAAAGCTGAAGGAAAAGCTGATAGAGTAACAAACCAAGGAGCAATCTTTTCTTATATTCACCATAATAAAAAAATTGGTGTTTTAGTAGAACTTCTTTGCGAAACAGATTTTGTTGCAAAAAATAGTGATTTTGAAAAACTAGGTCTTGAAATTGCTATGCATATATCATTTGGAAAACCAGAAAACATTGAAGAATTGCTCAAACAAGAATCAATCAAGAACCCAGGTAAAACTATTGATTCTTTAATCAAAGAATATATACTTAAAATTGGTGAGAATATTAAAGTAAATAAATTTACCAGATTTGAAATATAAACTTTATGTTTAATGAAGCGGCATTTTTTAATGAAATAAACGATAAGATTAGAAAAACTTTTGAATTTGTCAAAAACGAAATATCTACAATAAGAACAGGAAAAGCATCTCCATCTTTGGTTGAAAATATATTCATAGAAACTTATGGTGGAACAGCAAAGCTAAAAATGAGCGAACTTGCCACAATCATGACAGAAGGACCTTCTGGAATTTTAATTTCTCCTTTTGACCAATCAATAATCAAAGACATTGAAAAAGGAATTTTAAGCTCTCCACTTGGACTTACACCAAGAGTGGATGGAAAAAATATACATATAAAATTACCTGCGATTACTGAAGATCAAAGAAAACAATTTCTAAAAATAATTAATCAAAAAATAGAAGAAGGAAAAGTAAGATTAAGAGGCGCTAGAGACGAATCAAGAAAAAAAACTAAAACAGAAAGTGAAGCAAAAAATATTACTGAAGATCAAAAATTCAGAATTGAAAAAGAAATTGATAAAATAATCCAGAACGGTAATGATCAACTAGAAGAAATAAGAGTAAAAAAAGAAAAAGAATTGATGGAAATATAACTCAAAAAACTAAATAAATTTTAGATTTGCATTTTTAATTTTTAATAAAAATATGCTTTCCGCAATTGTTTTTCTTTTAATTCTTTCAATACTAATCCTTATTCACGAATTCGGTCATTTTATTACTGCTAAAAAAAATGGAGTCCTTGTTGAAGAATTTGGCTTTGGAATTCCTCCAAGGATTTGGAGCATTAAAATTGGTGAAACAGTTTATAGTATAAATTTATTACCTTTTGGTGGTTTTGTAAAAGTACTTGGCGAAGAATATGAGGAATTAAAAAATAAAAAATTGTCTGAAAAATTAAAAAACCGAACTTTTGTATCCAAAAAACCATGGCAAAAAGCCATGATAATACTAGCAGGAGTATTTTTTAACTTTATTTTAGGATGGGTAATTATTTCTTATTTATTTACTCAAGGAGTCCCGGTTCCTTCAAATAATTTAAGAATAGAAAAAGTATCTCCTCAATCGCCAGCTGAAAAAGCAAACCTAAAAGCTAATGATATTGTAAAAAGTATCACTGTTAAAAACTCCAAGAATCCAAAAATTCAAAATAATATAAAAATTGCAAAAAATGAAGATTTAGTAAAATTTGCAAAACAATTTGGTGATCAAAAAATTATATTAAACATTGAAAGAAATAAAAAAAACATTGAGGTAGAAATTACTCCTCGAAAAAATCCACCTCAAGGACAAGGGCCTCTTGGTATCGTCATATCAGCTTATGAAATAAAAAAATATTCATTGATAGAAGCTCCTTTTTTTGGATTAATTGAAAGCTACAATATTACAAAAACAATTACAGTTGAGTTTGTAAAAACAGTTTTTAAATTTGTAACTTTTCAAAAAGTTGGAGTTGAAGTCGCCGGGCCTGTTGGTATATATAAAATTACTTCCCAAGCAGTTGGTATTAGTGTAAATGCAGTTTTACAAATACTTGGATTATTATCTCTTAATTTAGCAGTCATTAATATTCTACCTTTTCCAGCACTTGATGGTGGAAGATTAGTTTTTATAATTTATGAGTGGATTACAAAAAAAAGAATCAATGCAAAAATTGAAAATAGATTAAATTTTATTGGTTTTGCAATATTGATGAGCATGATAGTAATGATCACAATTAGCGATATTCTTAAATTATTTCATTAAAACAAATATAATCTAATATGGATTTTAAATTTACTAATATTTCAATTTCGGGAGGAGTTGCTGTTGGTGCATCAACTCTAAGTAAAAACCTAAAACCTTACCTTGAACCTCTTGGGTGGAATTTTAAATCAACTGGACAATTTATTAGAGAATATACAAAAGAAAATATACTGCCTCTTGCCGATCTTGTTTCTGATGACTTTGATAGACAAGTAGAAAACAAAGCTAAAGAAGTTTTATTAAATGAAAAAAAGGTTGTTATGGAAGCTTGGCTTTCTGGTTTTGTAGCTCGAGATATGAAGCACGTATTAAAAATACTTCTTATTTGCTCTGAAATGTCAATTAGAGTAGACAGAGTAGTAAATAGAGATAAAGTAAACGTTCAAACTGCAAAAGAATTTATAAGAACTAGAGAAGAAAAAAACTTTTCTAAATGGAAAAGGATTTATGGCGATTATAATTTTTTTGATCCAAATTTTTTTGATTTAATTATTGATACTTATTCAGTAGGTCAAGATGAAAGCGTTAAACTAGTTCTTGATAAATTAGGGTATAATATAAAAAAATAATTTATGAAACTTTCAAAACTATTTGGTAAACCATCAAAAGATATTATTAAATTTGACTCAAGAAGTCATGAACTATTAATAAAGGCAGGTTTTATTGATCAATTAGCTAGTGGTCTTTACAATATTCTACCTCTTGGAAAAAAAGTCTTAACTAATATTGAAAAAATAATTAGAGAAGAAATGGAAAATATTGATGCACAAGAAATCCAAATGCCTCTTCTTCATCCAAAAGCAAATTGGGAAACTAGTGGTAGGTGGTCAATTTATGAAGATTTATATAAAACAAAAAGCAACTATGGAGAGGCTGAATATGGTATTGCTCCAACTCACGAAGAAATAGTAACTCCTCTTGTTAAAAAATTTGTAAAAAGTCACAAAGATTTACCTATTCATCTTTATCATATTACTGAAAAATTTAGAGACGAACCTCGACCAAAATCAGGAATTTTAAGAGGTCGTGAATTTGGAATGAAAGACTTATATTCTTTTCATGCGAATCACGATGACCTTATGTCGTATTATGAAAAAGCAAAAAAAGCATACCTTAAAATTTTTGCACGCTGTGGATTAAATAATATAAAAATCACAGAAGCATCAGGTGGAACTTTTACTAAAAAAATTGCCCATGAATTTAACGTTATAACTCCAGCTGGAGAAGTAGATTTAATTTATTGCGATAGTTGTGACTTTGCTCAAAATGAAGAAATATCAAAACTAAAAAAAGGAGATAAATGTCCAAAATGTGATGGAGAACTTAAATTTGACAGAGCAATAGAAGTTGGAAATATTTTTGATTTAGGAACAAGATTTAGTGAATCATTTAATTTGAAATATACAGACGAAAAAGCAAAAGAAAATTTAGTTTATATGGGTTGCTATGGAATTGGAACATCAAGATTGATTGGAGCTATTGTTGAAGCATTTAATGATCAAAATGGAATTATGTGGCCAAAAGAAATATCACCTTATCAAGCACAACTTGTAAATTTGTCAAAAGACAGCTCTTACTCAGATTTAATTTACAGAACTCTTGTTGCTGATGGATTTTCTATTCTTTATGACGATAGAAATACTTCATTTGGGGAAAAACTAAAAACAGTTGATTTAATTGGTACGCCTATAAGACTTGTAATATCTGATAAAACTGGTCAAAAAATTGAAATAAAAAAACGCGATGAACAAAAAAGTTTGCTATTTGAACTAAACGAAATAAAAAATATATTAACAGAACATTACGCAAAAAACTAATAAAATGAAGACTATAGTTACTCATATCTCTCCTGATCTTGACGCTGTTTCAAGTATTTGGCTTATTAGACGTTTTTTAAAAGGATGGGAAGATGCCGAAATTAAATTAGTACCTGCTGGAACTACGCTTGATAATAAAAACCCAGATTCCAATAAAAACATTATGCATGTTGACACAGGATTCGGAAAGTTTGACCATCATCAAAATGACGAATTTACATGTGCTGCAAAAAAAGTATTTTTATTTGTTAAAGACAACGCAGAAATAAAACCAAATATTGTAGAAGCACTTGACCGAATGACTGATGTAATTGTTGATATAGACCACTTTCAAGAAGTTTTTTTAGATTGTCCAGACAAAGATATTCATGATTTTTTAATAACCTCTGCACTTGAGGGGATGAGGATAAAATATCAAGATACTAATATCTTAGTCGATACAGCTGAATTAATACTGGACGGAATTCTACAAAGTTTTTGTAATAAACTTTCTGCAGAAAAAGAAATTAAAAATGGTTTAATCTTTAATTCTATTTGGGGAAAAACATTAGCTATTCAAACAGATAATGAAGAAGTTGTTAGACTTGCCCAAAAAAAAGGTTTTCAGATGGTTATTAGAAAAAATAAAAAAAATGGTTACTTAAGAGTTAAAACTTTACCTTTAAAAAAATTAAATTTGAAAAAACTTTATGAAATTTTAAAAGAAAAAGATAAAAAAGCATTTTGGTTTTTTCATCCATCAGGAAATATGCTCCTGAATGGTTCTGCGAAAAATCCCAACACTGTAGCAACAACTCTAAAACTTGAAGAGGTAGTAAAAATTGTAAAAAATATTGTATAATAATCCTTGTAAATTCTGTATTAAATTAGTTGAAAAAAACTATTTTCAACTATCAAATTAACTAAGGAGGTGTTTTATTTATGATTGTAGTATTAAAGAAAAAAGGCGAAAACAACGATTCAATGTTCAAAAAATTTTCCAGAATGTTTAAAGAGGAAGATATTATTTTTGAAGTAAATCGAAAAATGTTTTACAAAAAACCAGCCTTATTAAAAAAAGAAAAAGATAGAGAAAAAGCAAAAAGAAGAGCTTTAAAAAGAGCTTCTTTATCAATTGGTCATGGACATCAATATAATAAAAAATGATAAATGTTTTTTCTAGTTCAAGATATAAGGTTAATAAGAAAAAAATTCTCCAAAAAGTAAAAGAAGATTTTTTGAATCCTAATTTTTTTGACGAAAATAATATTAATATTGTTTTTATTGGAAAAAGAAAAATGAAAAGCATTGCTCTAAAATATAAAGAAGAGGATGTTGCTCTCCCAGTTTTAGCTTTTTCTTATTTGAAAGATAAAGAGCCAATAATTAATGAAAATGAAGAAAAAATTATTGGTGAAGTTTTTATTTGTTATCCTCAGGCAGTTCTTCTTGCAGCTGAAAGAAATAAAACAGTTGATAATATGATGGTAGAATTAATTGTGCATGGAATAAAAAATATTTTTAAATAAAATATTTTTTTAATATTTGTAATTTAATGTTTTTCATTATATGTTCTATTTAAAATATAGACCCCAAACAATATTAGAAATTGATAATGAAAATATTAAAGAAAAACTTGTTTCTGTTTTAAAAACAGAAAATATTCCTCATGCATTTTTATTTACTGGCCAAAAAGGAACAGGAAAAACCTCTACAGCTCGTATTATTGCCAAAGCCATAAATTGTGAAAATAATTTTTTTGCAAAAAAAACAGACAGCATCGAGCCTTGTAATAATTGCAATAATTGTAAAAGCATTACCTCAGGAAACAGTATTGATATTATAGAACTTGACGCTGCTTCAAATAGAAAAATTGATGAAATTAGAGATCTTCTCTCTAAAATTAAATTTAACCCTGTAACAAATAGATTTAAGGTCTACATAATTGACGAAGTGCATATGTTAACGACAGAATCATTCAATGCGCTTTTAAAAACCCTAGAAGAACCACCTAAATCTACTATTTTTATTTTGGCAACAACAGAAATAGAAAAACTTCCAAAAACAATTGTTTCAAGATGTATTAGATTTAATTTTGGTAAAGCAAATCAAAAAGATATTGCTCACATGTTAAATAGAATTTGTGAAAAAGAAAAAATTACTTTATCTCAAGAAATAATTGCTTTTATTGCTAAACATTCTGACAATTCATTTAGAGATGCAACTAAAATTTTAGAAGAATTAACTTTTAATAAAAATGAAATCTCAATAAAAGATGTTAAAAATAATTTAGGAATAAATGACAATGACAATAATCTTTTAAAAATAATTGAAAGTAAGGATTTAAAAGAATGTCTATTATTTATTGAAAATTATGAAAAAAATGCGGGTAGTTTTAAGGCTTTAATCGAAAGCCATCTCGATACTCTTCACCAAATTCTTTTGAAAAAAAATAATCTCGAAAATACACTTGAGGATAATTATAATTTTTCCCTTAAAGAAATATCTCTTTTAATTAAACTATTTCAAGAAGCGTATAATAATTTAAAATACTCACCAATTGAAGCTTTACCTTTAGAACTATCTATTGTAGAATATTTTGAAAAAATTAAAAATTAAATAAATTAAATTTTATGTTTAATCCATTAAAAGGTTTAGGAGATCTTAATCAATTAAGACAACAAGCAGCAAAAATGCAGGAAGCTTTAAAAAAAGAAGAGGTTACTGTTGAAAAACATGGTGTTACTGTTGTTGTTAGAGGAGACCAACAAGTAAAAGAAGTTGTAATCGACGGAATTTTTGAAAATAGAGTAGTTGAAGCAATTAATGAGGCTGTAAAAAAAACACAAGAAATTGCAGCAAAAAAACTGATGGAGATTCAAAATCAATAAAATATGCAAATATTTTCAGGTAGTGCAAATCTTAAGCTTGCATCAGAAGTTGCCAGCATACTAAATATCCAAATAAAAAATGCTGAAATAACTAAATTTGCCAATAGTGAAGTTAAAGTTAGAATAATTGATAATATTGACAATGATGAGTGTTTTTTAATTCAATCAACAAGTAATCCAACAGATACCCATTTAATGGAACTTTTCTTTTTTTGCGATGCGCTAAAGAGAAAAGGAGCAAAAAATATTACTGCGATTATTCCATATTTTGGATATGCTAGGCAAAATCGAGAACATTTATCTGGAGAATGTGTTTCTGCAAATGTTGTCATAAAATTTCTAGAAGCAATTGGAATATCTAAAGTTATTACTTTTGATTTACATGATGAAGGAACGGAAGGTATTTTTTCTATTCCATTTAAAAACATATCTTCATTTGAAGTGCTTTCTAAAAAAATAAAAAGCTATTTAAAAGAAAAAAATATTTCAACAGATTCTATTGCTATTACATCACCAGATCAAGGTGGGGTAGAGCGAGCAAGAAATTTTGGAAAATACTTTTTTGAAAACAGTGATTTTCCAATTGTTGTTATAGAAAAAGATAGAGATCAACATGCAATTCATCAATCAAAAGCTGTTGGAATATATGGAGATGTTAAAGATAAAACTGTAATTTTAGTAGATGATATTTTAACTTCAGGTGGCACTTTATTTAATGCTGCAGAACTTTGTCTAGAAAAAGGTGCAAAAAATATTATCGGAGCAGTTGTTCATCATGATTTTTCACCTGATGCTCAAGACAAAATTCAAAAATCAGTAATTGAAAAAATATTTACTACTAATACGATTGAATTAAAAACCGAGCAAGAAATCCCAAAACTTGAAGAAATATCAATTGCACAAACAATTGCAGACACAATTCTTGAAAAGAAATAACAAACTTATATTTTATGAATACGCTTCCTAAAACACTTACAAAATCAATTGAATTTTTTGAAAAACTTCCAGGAATTGGAAGTAAAACTGCAAAAAGACTTGGATTTTATTTACTTAGAATTCCACAATCGGATCTTGAAGAGTTTGCTCAAAATCTAGTCAATCTTAAAAAAAAATCACTCTATTGCAAAAAATGTTTCAATTTAACAGAAGAAGAGTTTTGCCCAATCTGTCTTGATACAAAAAGAGATCAATCAACTATTGTTGTTGTTGAAACAGTTCTTGATTTTTTATCAATGGAGTTTGGCAATCAATATAAAGGTTTATATCATATTCTTCACGGAAGAATTGACCCTTTAAATTATATTTCACCTGAAGATTTATACATCGCTCAACTAATTGATAGAGTAAAAAAAAATAGTGATATAAAAGAAATTATTCTCGCAACCAACCCTAATGTTGAAGGAGAAGCAACTGCGATGTATATTAAAAACAAACTTGAAGAAGTAAAACAAAATTTAAACCTTAATTTCAAAATAACTAGAATTGCATATGGTCTTCCAATTGGAGCTGACCTTGAATATGCAGATTACATGACACTGCAAAAATCTCTTGAAGGAAGAAGAGATTTTTAATTTTTAGAATCTAAATCTTCTTGTTTTTGAATAAAGGTTTCTCCAGTATCTGTTGTTGTTACATAAATTTCTCTCAAGTCAATTTTTTGACCTTTATTTGCTTTATCTTTTTCAAACCAATAAGTCTCTCCGTCTTTTAACAAGATAACTCTATCTTCAGAAATATCTAAGGATTCTGCAAGTTTAGCATACTGTCTTTGATGTCTAATAGTTCCACCTATTGGAAGTAAAAATTTTGGATTAGTAAATCTAATTAAAAATTTTAAGTCCTCTTTATTTCCATGACCTGACGCATGAAGGTCACTGTGAATATCAGTATAAACAACATCAGTATTAAGCTGACAAATTTTTTCAATCAATTTATAAACTGCTCTTTCTTGTCCTGGGATCGGATCAGATGAAAAAAGAATTTTATCTCCTTTAGCAAATCTGATTGTTTTATGCATGTTATCAGCAATTTTTGACAATGCTGATTCTTCTTGACCTTGACTTCCTGCAACAATTAAACAAATTTTATTTGGTTTATTTTTCATCACTTCAAAATCATCAATAATACAATTATTTGGAATTGGCAAATAATTATTTTGCATTGCAAGTTTTGTATTTTGCTTCATACTTCGACCAACAAAACATATTTTTCTTCCAAGTAAAATTGCAGCTTCACAACATTGTCTAATTCTTGATATGTTTGATGAAAATGTTGTCATAAAAAACTTTCCTTGTGTAATTCTCATTTCATCTTCAAATGTTTTTCCAACAACAGCCTCACTAGTTGTTAAGCCTTCATTTTCTGTTCCTAGAGCATCAGATAAAAGACACAAAACTCCTTCATTACCTGCTTTTGTAATTGAATAAAAATCTGGTGGTTTTCCATAAACAGGTGTAAGATCAAATTTAAAATCACTTCCATGGTAAAAATTACCAATTGGTGATTTAATAAAAATATGTGTTGTGTCAGGGATTGAATGTGTTACATGAATATAACTTGCTTTAAACATACCAAATGAATATTCTTTTTTATATTCAATTACTTCAACTGAAAGTTTTATTCCCATTTCTTTACATTTATCCTGCAAAAATAATGCAGTTATTTTACTTGCATATACTTTTGGAGACCCAAGCTCATGATAATAAAAACGCAAAGCTGATATGTGATCTTCATGTCCATGAGTAAATAAAATTCCTCTAATTTTATCTGTTTTGTCTTTTAAATAAGAGATGTCTGGGACAGTATAATTTGATTCTTTATTATCATCAGTTGGAAAACCTACCCCACAATCAACAATTAAAATATCTTTTAGTTCACCATTGTCATAAAGTTCATAAAGATACATGTTTTTTGTAACATCAACTATTCCACCAAGTGGAACAAACCTAACTTTATATTTATTTTCCATAATTACTCATTATACAATTAATAAAATAAATCTCAAAAGAAAAAATCGTTTTTTTAAAGTTTTTGATTATAATATAGCTTATGACTATTGATATAAAAGATATTGAAAAAAAATTAAAAAAAGTTGATGACCCAGAAATAGGTGTTTCAATTGTCGATATGGGATTGATTTATGAAATTAAAGAAAAGAATGGTATTGTTTCTATAAAAATGACATTAACATCTGTTGGTTGCCCAATGTTTCCTATGATTGAAGAAAATATTATTGACGAAGTCAAAAAAATTAAAGGTGTGAAAAAAGTTAAAGTTAAGGTAGTTTTTAATCCTCCATGGACTATTAATAGAATGACAAAAAAATTACAAAAAAAATTTGGATTTTAAAATATGGTTGTTAAAAAACTATTAGAAGATACTTTTGAAAATCTAAAAAACGAAACAAGAGAATTAACTATTGGAACAATAAAAAAAGGATTTTCTGAAATAACAAGAATTAAAAAAACAGAATCTATTAACGTTAATAACCAAGTAGAAAAAAATCTCCCAAAATCCCACACTGAAATTGACCCAAAACAACTTGAAAACACTTATAAAGATCAAGATCAACAAAAACTTATTCAAACAAGAAACAATCTTTTTAATTTGGTCAAATCAGATCAAGAAAACTATTTGGCAAAACAAAAAAAACAAAAGCAGGAAGAATATCAAGCTGAAATGATTAATACACAACAAAAACAAAAAGAGCAGAATGAAAATTCGCATGAACTTATTATTCCAAAAGGAAAAATAAGAAGAAATATTTTTGGTGGCGGAAAAAAAACTAGTAATTTTGAAAATCAAATTTCAAAAGGGAAATAAATATTTACAACTGATAAAATAATTAAATGAATCTTTACAACACCTTATCAAAAACTATAGAAACTTTTAAACCATTAAATCCTCCCTTAGTTACTTTTTATAGTTGTGGACCAACTGTCTATGATTTTACTCATATCGGTCACATCAGAACTTTTATTAACTGTGACATATTAAAAAGAGTTTTAATAGCCAATGGTTACAAAGTTAAACATGTAATGAACATTACCGATGTTGGTCATCTAACAAATGACTCTGATTCAGGAGATGATAAATTTGAAAAAACAGCCAAACGTGATCAAAAAACTGTCTGGGAAGTAGCTCAGTTTTATACTGATTATTTTTTCTACACAATGAAACAAGTAAATATAATAAATGCAGATATTATTTCAAAAGCAACAGAACATATTGAGGAGATGATTGATTTTATAAAAGGTTTAGAAAATAAAAATTATACTTATGAAACTAAGCAGGCTATTTATTTTAATACTGAAAAAGTACAAGACTATGGAAAGTTAACAGGACAAAAACTTGATGAAAAAAAAGTGGCTGTTCGAGATGAAGTGGTACTTGATCCAGATAAAAAAAATCCAACTGATTTTGTTTTGTGGTTTAAAAAAGTAGGAAAATATAATAATCATTCAATGAGTTGGGATTCACCTTGGGGAACAGGTTTTCCTGGATGGCACATTGAATGTTCAGCTATGAGCCAAAAATACCTTGGTGATACTATTGATATTCATGCAGGAGGAGTAGATCATATTCCAGTTCACCATACAAATGAAATAGCTCAAAGCGAAAGCCTAACTGGAAAACCTTTTGTTAATTATTGGATGCATAATGAATTTTTATTGGTTGACGGTAAAAAAATGAGTAAATCTCTAAATAACTTTTATACTATTGATGATATAAAAAATAAAGGATTTGACCCACTTTCTTTAAGGTATTTATTTTTACAATCCCACTACAGAAAACAAATGAATTTTACTTATGATTCTTTATCTGCATCAGAAGAAGGATTAAAAAATTTAAGAAAAAATATTCGAAATTTAAAAAACCAATCAGAAAGATCAAGTTTATCAGAAGAAAAACTTGCAAAAATAGATATGTTTAGATCTCAATTTTTCGAATCCATTAATAATGATTTAAACATATCAAAAGCTCTTTCAATAATCCCTGAAATTTTAAAATCTAATATTCCAGCAAGTGATAAATATGAT